>JBKBUD010000080.1:0-9561 GCA_046290865.1 Novosphingobium sp.
CGAAACGCTGGCAAACCAGCAAAAGTCGCCCTCGTTGCCATCATGCGAAAACTCGTCACAGCTCTCAACGCCATGATCCGAAACAAACAACAATAGGCTGCCGCCTAGACGGTTGCTCCCCGTTTGTCCTGCGGGAAAACGGGGAGGATTGGCATTACGCCAACCTGATCTCATTCAGCACGCCCTTGGCAAGATTGCGGAAGCGCAGGGCGTCGGAGACGGAGATGGCCTGATCGTGGGCGGCGGCGTTGCGCAGGCGGCGCATTTCCTCGATCATTCCCACCGTCCGCGCGGGCAGGATGCCGCGTTTTTGCAGGGTGCGGCCAGCGTCCGACGCATCGGGGCTGGCGACGGCGTGTTCGATGGCGAGGGACTGCAACGCTTCTTCGACCCCGGACCAGGAATCGAGCACGGCGGCACCGGGCGAGAGATCAAGCAGCTTGAGGAAGCGGGCGTGATCGCCGGTCAGGGCGATCTCGGGGCCGTCGCGCTCGGCAGGCGGAGGACTCGCTTCGGATTCAAGGCGGTCCAGCCGCTGCGCGAAACGGGCAGACTTGTCGCCCCAACTCAATTCATCGAGCCGCGCAAGCAAGGTCAGTAGCGGACGGCGGAAGACCAGCGCGATGGCCAGCGCCGCAAGCGGCCATGCCAGTGCGCCAAGGATCGAGGCGGTCCAGCCGAGCCAGTCCGTTGCAGCATCGGCCGGGCCGACGGTGAGCGAGATCATCGTGCGATTCCAGTTCCTTCGAGTCCCGCTGGACCATATCAGAATTGGAACAAAAAGCGAACAGTAGGGCACCAGCCAACCGCGACTGGCGGACCACGCATTTTCCTTCGATTCTTCATCACATATCGTTAGTTATGTCACTTCTATCTTTTTGGTAATGTTGAGAACCGCGTGAAAAAGCGTCTGGCGCTCTATTCGACGATCCTCGTGCTGATCCTGCTGGGCGGGATCGGCCTTGTCGCAGGGAGCGCAGGCTCGGCCGCGGAACTGCGACCGGCGGCCTGCTTCGCCACATCGCCCGGCACCGGGGGCAAGACGTACTTCGTCGATCCGGTGCACGGGCGCGATGACGGCGATGGCTCGGCCGCCCGGCCCTGGCGAAGCCTGCAAACCGTACTCGCTGGAAAGCTTGTGGGTGACCACATCCGCGACGCGACATTGCCGCAGAAGCTTGTCGCAAGGGTCAAGGGCAACCGGCGCGACATCCCGCTCCGCATGAACGGTGACGCCGTGGTCCATGGCGGCGACACGATCCTGCTGCGCTCCGGGGCCCACGGACGCATCTCGATCGCGAGCCTTGCCAACGACCGGCCGATCACCATCGCCGCCGCGTCTGGCGCGACTGCGCAAGTGGACGGCATTGCCGTGGCCGATGCTCGCAACTTCACCTTCCGCAACCTGCTGGTGGCGCCGGCGCGCACGGAGCGACAGGGCTATCTGGTCACGACGCGTCCGGCACCTGATGTGAGGATATCGCGCGACATCCGCTTTGTCGGACTGACGCTCGATGGACCGGGCAGCATCGCCACGACCGACCCCGCCGAATGGGCAAGCCGTGGCCAGAGCGGCGCACTGCTGGCAGGCGACTGCCTGAGCTTCGAGGACGGCAAGATCCGCGACGTGCGCTTCGGCTTCGTCGTCTATCAGTCAGAGCGGGTAACCGTCGCGCGCAACGAGGTTCGCGGCTTCTCGGTCGACGGCGTGGATTTCTCGGGCAACGATATCGTGATTGCCGACAACGTGATCGCCGATCATTGGCCTACGGGCGATGACCTCCATCCCGATTGCATGCAGGGCCAGACCAGCGATTCAGGCCCGCCCTATGCGCGCATCCGCATCACCGGGAACATCTGCCTGTCCGATACCGGTGAGCGGCATTCGAAGAACCTGCAGGGGATCAACATCTTCATCGGCCGGTGGAAGGATGTGACGGTCTCGTGCAACTTCGTCAGGCCGACGATCTATCACGGCATCGCGATGTATGGCGTGGACAATGCGACGATCGACCGCAACGTGGTGGTGGGTTGGCGCAACGAGTATCCGGCATGGATCGGGGCATTCCGGTCTGCCAGCGGCCGGCAACCGGCGGGCAACGTGATCAGCAACAATGAGGCCATTGCCTTCATCAACGCCATTCATGGAGGCTCAGTTTCTCCCGATCGCGTGATGGATTCGTTCCGGATGGGAGCGAATGACCGGGAGTTTCGGGCAATCGTCGGGCCGACGATCACCGGGGTGACGCTGACCGGCAATGCCTGGATAGCGCCGGGGCCCGATCTTTCGCACGATCCGCGGTTCCACAAGGCAGGCGAGGCGGCACCGGCGGGTGCATTGTCGGTCGACGAAGCGCGGGCTCGGTTGCGGAAGGTCTGCCCTAGCGTGGTGGCGTCAGGCGATGCTGGAGCCAGCGCGTGACCGGACGTTCGAACAGGTGGTGGGCGAGGATCGCGACGCCATAGGAGAGCACGCAGACCAGCACGACGAAGAACGCTTCCTGCATCGCGCCGTAGGGCCAGCGGAAATGTCGCCAGAGCATCTGTACGGCCAGCATCAGCGGGATATGGACGAGATAGAGCGCGTAGGAAATGTCGCCGCCGAAGTTCCATAGCCGTTCGTGCCTGAGACGCAGCGGGCCGAGCACGGTGGCGGCGAGCGTCAGCATACCGGCGATGCCCCAGGTCAGCGTGCGCTCCCACCCGGTCATGAGGGGGCCTGTGTCGATCTCGCCATGGGCGATCAGCGCCAGGGCCAGCGCGAGCATGGCGGGGCGGGCCAACGAGGGTAGCTTCACGCCCCGCAGGTACAGCAGGCCCAGCATCATGCCGCCTGCGAACTCGAGCAGGATCGGCCTCGTCCAGTACCATACCGGCATGGGCAGCACGACCACGCTGCCGATAGCGACCGTCGCAGCGAGCGCGACGCCGAGGCGAGCGACGGTGCTGCGCACGTTCGAGGCCATCGCCACGGCGAAAGTGAGATAGAACAGAATCTCGAAATTGAGCGTCCAGCCCACTTCGAGCAGCGGCGCGATGCGATGGGCGGCGGTGTCGGAAACGTAGGGCACGAACAGCAGGGACAGGACCGTTCCGCGCAGGTTCGGAGCGGGTCCGTACTTTGCCAGCCAAGCCAGCATGACGAGTGTTCCGGCCCAGTAGAGCGGCACGATGCGCAGGAGGCGGCGAATCAGGAAGGTCCGGCGCGCGCCGCGCTTGCCATGCAGACCTTGCGAGGAATGCACCATGATGAAGCCGGAAATGACGAAGAACAGATCGACGCCGAAAGCGCCCTTGCTCAGCCACTCCGGCCGGGACAGCGTCACCCCGAGAAAGCGACCGGTGTGGTAGCCCATCAGTTCGGCATGGAGCAGGAGCACGAGGCTGGCGGCAATCAGCCGCAGCATCTGGACGCTGGCAATGCGGCCTTGCTGCGGGGGTGTGGTCATTCGGCGCGGGTCCAGATCCAGGTGCCGGTCACGCCCATCACCACGGCGGGGATCAGCACCCAAGGCCAGCCGGCAGTGACTCCGGTCAACACGACGCCTGCCCCCATGGCGATCAAGGCGCCCTGCTTGGCCTTTCGCGAGATCGCGCGGCGAGTCCGCCATTCGCGCAACGGCGGGCCATAGCGCGGATGATCGAGCAGGCGCTGCTCCCACGCCGGGTTGGAACGGGCGAAGCAGAAGGTGGCGAGGAGCAGGAACGGGACCGTGGGCAGGATCGGCAGGAAGGCGCCGATTGCCCCCAGCGCCACACAGGTCACGCCGCCTGCAAGATAGAGGTGGCGGCGCAACTCCCCTGCCCTGCCGTCAGGCCGTGGCGGCGATGCGCGCGGCGTGTTCGCGGACCAGCGCGATCATGTTGGGAACGCCCTGCGTGCGGTTCGAGGAAAGCTGCTTCTTGAGGTCGAAGGGCGCGAGTTCCTCGGCAATGTCCGTGGCGGCCACCTCGGCGGCGGGCTTGTCCTGCACGGCGGCGAGGACGAGCGCGACGATGCCCTTGGTGATCGCGGCGTTGCTGTCGGCGAGAAAGTGGAGCTTTCCGCCTTGGCCTTGCGTGGGATAGACCCACACGCTGGCCGAGCATCCGCGCACGAGCGTGGCATCGGTCTTGAGGGCGTCGGGCATGTCCTCGAGCTCGCGCCCGAGTTCGATCAGCAGGCGATAGCGTTCGTCGCCGTCGAGGAATTCGTACTCTTCGAGGATGTCTTCAAGGCTGCGCATGGGGCACGCATTAGCGGGCGCGGCGGGGGGCGTCCATGGGCTCAATGGGCAGGCGGGCGATCCAGCCACGAACACTCGTCATCCCGGCGCAGGCCGGGATCCACTGCGCTGACATCGTGCCTGACTGCGAGGTTGTGGACCCCGGCCTACGCCGGGGTGACGGCGGTGGTGGAATGGCTGGAAATTAGCCCGAAAGGCCACCGGGGCGCGTGAGGGCGTACCAGATCACGTAGATCCAGGAGAGGACGCCGTGGACCAGCGCCCAGACGATCGACTTGTGCAGGCTCCACGAGATGGTGATGGCGATGGCCGAGCCGAGACCGATGCCGGCCTTGGCGGCGCCTTCGGTGTGGCGGCTCACAGGTCAACGCCCGAGGCGATGGCTTCAAGCTTGCGCAGGCGTTCGCGCATGTCGGCCAGTTCGATCAGGCTGCCAATGTCTCTGGCAGCATCACCGGTATCTGCGCGTTCGAGTTCCATGCGCTTGAAGGCGAGCCAGCCGTCCCAGCCGCGCAGGGCAGCGAGGGCGACCATGGCAAGGCCAATGAGGCCGGAGAGAGCAAGGACGAGATCCGGGGTCATGTCAGCAACTCCCTTTGATTACCGGTCGCGCAGGGATTCGATCTCGCGCGAGAGGCGGCGGGTTTCGCCTTCGTCGGTGGCGATGCGTTCGAGGACTTCGAGCCGCTTGCGCAAGTCAGCGACTTCGCGCTCGAGGCTGGCGGTGTAGGCCGGGTCATGGTCGACCACCGGTCCACGCTCGCCGTGGCGCCGGTCGCGGTTCATGCGCACATTGGCAAAGGCGATGATCGCAACAATGGCGACCATGGCACTCCAGAAGGACATCGGGATACTTCCTCAGTTGACCTTGACGTCGCGCAGGCTTTCGATCTGCAGCGCGAGGTCTGTGTTGTTCTCGGTGGCGATGCGTTCGAGGACGCGGACGCGCTGTTCGAGGCGTTCGGCCTGTGCGGCGTACTGGGCGGCCTTCTCGGCCGTCTGCTTCGAGAGCAGTTCCAGTTCGCGTTCCCGGAAGGCAAGGCGCCGCTTGTAGATGTCCGAGCCAATGCCGAGCACAATCGGCAGAACGATGACCATGAACACCAGCGCCAGGATGACGTCCTCGTTCATTGCGCTTTCTCCTGAGCCGGGCGCAGGGCCTCGATCTGGCGAGAAACGTCGAAGCCGCTGTCGGTGACGATGGCTTCTACGTTGGCGAGGCGCTGGTGGGTCCTGTCGAGCTGATCGCGCAGGAAAGCGTTCTCCTCGCGCAGCTTGGCATAGGCCTCCTGATCGGCGCGATCGGTCTTGCCGCCCCATTCGTCCTCTAGGGCATAACCGTGGCGCGCGCGGATCCAGTTGTTGATTACCCAGCCGCCGGTTGAGATGGCGATGATCGCCAGGACGAATTCGGGGCCGCCCCAGTTCATTGCGGCCTCCGGTCTTCGAGCGCGGCGCTGTCGCGGCGGAGCGCCTCGATCTGCGCGGCGGTGTCGAAGCCCTTGTCGGTGACGATGGCTTCGAGGACGCGGACGCGCTCTTCGAGTTCGCGGGTATGCTGGGCGTATTGTGCGGCCTTTTCGGCGCTCAGTTCGGCGGTTGCGTTGATCTGCATTTCGGCGATCTTGGTGCGATGCTTGGTCCAGATCGCGACGATCGGAATGCAAAGCGCCACGATCGGGATCAAGGCGCCCAGTTCTGCAGGTCCCATGGCTTAAGTCCCCCTCAGGACGGTTGTCTTGTTAGCGCAGCTTCTCGATTTCGGCCGAGAGGCGCGGGTTGGAATTGACGTAGAAGCTTTCGACGTCGGCCAGGCGGCGGTCGATGTCGCGGAATTCGGCGCGGATTTCGCGGGCGGTGCGGGTCGGCGACTGGCGCACGCCCTGCCAGAACTTCTGCTCCTGGCGGTCACCGTAAAGATGGCCGGGCTTCTTGTTGGCAAGGAAGCCGAGGATGAAGTAACCCGGAATGGTCAGCCAGCCCATGCCGACGACGGTTGCCAAGGCGACACCAACGCGAACCCAGAGCACATCGACCCCGGTATAGTCGGCCACCCCGGCGCAGACGCCCATGAACTTGCCGTTGACCTTGTCGCGGTAGAAGCGGGTGCGGGGGCTGTTCACTTCGAGGTCCTTCCCTGTTCGGCGAAAAGGCGGTCCAGTTCGCGCAGTTTCTGGTTGTCGGTCTCGCGGTCGTGCATGATCCGCGCCGGCTTGAATTCGGGATTGTCGGCAGCGACGAGGCGCTCCACCGTGTCCATGCGCTCATCGAGGCGACGAGCGAGCTGGTAGAGTTCCTGCAGCAGAGCCTCGTCACCGTTGGTCAGCGTGGCGGCGGTCTTCCACTTGGTGATGTAGTGAAAGATGATCCACGGCAGCCCGAGGACTACGGCAATAATCGGAATTGCGTCTTCCATGGCTCAGCCTTCCTTTCCAAGCTGGCGCTTCATCGCCTCGAGTTCCTCGTCGATCTTGTCCTGCCCGGCGAGCGCGGCGATCTCGTCCGCAAGGCTGGGCTTGGAGTTGCCATCGGCGAGGCTCAGCGCATCGGCGCGGCCTTCGGCATAATCGACGCGGCGTTCGAGCTGGTCGAAACGGGCCATGGCTTCGTCGACGCGTTCGCTGGCGAGCAGGGACCGCAGGCGGACGCGGTTCTCGGCGCTTTCGAGGCGCGCGGCGATCGCGGTCTGGCGGCTGCGGGCTTCGCGCAGGCGGGTCTGCAGCTTCTCGATGTCCTGCTCGTAAGCGCGCATCGCATCGTCGAGCACGGTGATCTCGCTCTTGAGCTGGTCGGCCATGTCGGCGGCCTTCTTCTTCTCGACCAAAGCGGCGCGGGCGAGGTCCTCGCGGTCCTTCGACAGGGCGAGCTGTGCCTTCTCCGACCAATCGGCCTGGAGGCGTTCGAGCTTGGACACGTGGCGGCCCATCTCCTTCTGATCGGCGATGGTGCGGGCAGCCGAGGCGCGGACTTCCACGAGCGTCTCTTCCATCTCCATGATGATCATCCGGATCATCTTGGCAGGATCGTCCGCCTTATCAAGCAAGTCGTTGAAATTGGCGGCGATAATGTCGCGAGTCCGCGAGAAGATACCCATCAGGTTGACTCCGGGATTGAAGAGAGGCCGAAACTGGTCGTTGCCGCCAGTGTTGCCCAGATTGCGCAAGCGATCCAGTTCCCTGTCAAGGCGAGTGGTGCGGCCGCCTTCCTGACGCTCAGAGCGGATCGGCGTGAGTTCGTCGGCCATCATGCCAGCTCACCGGTGATCGCGGCAGAGGAGGCCATGACGGTCGGAACCGCGTTCACCTGCTGGGTCAGGGCAAAGCAGCACATCACGACCATCGCACCGATGCTGGCAAGGCTGGCGCGGCCGAGCGAGGTGGAGAAGAAGCGGGCGGTGTACATTTTCATGACCTTTCGGCGGGTTACTTGGCAGTTCGTCCCGGCTCGGTGCCGGATGTTCATGGTAGAGCAAGGGGTGTGCCAAACTGCGATCAGGCCGGAATTCCGCCAATTTTGCCCTGTCACCCTCCTTTAATGTTGGGAATTCTTGCCGAGACTTGGGAAAATGCGCTAATCTTGCGGCATGGATCGGGAAGTTCAGTTCATTGGCCAATCGGGCGCGTTCCTCGACGCGGTCGAACGCGCCAGCCGCGCCGCGCCGATGCGCCGCCCGGTGCTGGTGATCGGCGAGCGCGGGACCGGCAAGGAACTGATCGCCGAGCGACTCCACCGACTGTCCTCGCGCTGGACGGAACCGCTGGTGACGATGAACTGCGCGGCCCTGCCCGAAACGCTGATCGAGGCCGAACTGTTCGGGCACGAAGCCGGGGCATTTACGGGTGCAACGCGGGCGCGGACCGGGCGGTTCGAGGAAGCGGACAAGGGCACACTGTTTCTTGATGAGCTCGGAACGCTGTCGATGGGGGCGCAGGAACGGCTGCTGCGTGCAGTCGAATATGGCGAGGTCACGCGGATCGGTTCGAGCAAGCCGGTGCGGGTGGACGTGCGCATCGTCGCCGCCACCAACGAGGACCTGCCGAAGCTGGCGGAACAGGGCCGCTTCCGCGCCGACTTGCTGGACCGGCTGAGCTTCGAGGTGATCACCCTGCCCCCGCTGCGCGTGCGCGAGGGCGATATTGCCGTGCTGGCCGACTATTTCGGACGGCGCATGGCGGCGGAACTACACTGGGATTCCTGGCCCGGCTTTGCCGCTTCGGTGCAGAAAGCGATGGAGGACTACCTCTGGCCGGGCAACGTGCGCGAGTTGCGCAATGTGGTGGAACGCGCGGTCTATCGCTGGGACGACTGGACCCAACCCATCGGACACGTGCAGTTCGATCCATTCGAAAGCCCGTGGAAGCCGGTCGACTCGATGCGTCCCGAGGTTGCGGAGAGCCAGGCGGCAGCGCCGGTGCGAGTCTCCGCGCCTTCAGCGGACTTCGACAGCGTGGCGGACCTGCGCGCGGCGGTGGACGCGCATGAACGGGCGATCGTCGAGCACCACTTGGGCCGCAACCGCTACAACCAGCGCCAGACCGCCAAGGCGCTGGGACTGACCTACGACCAGTTGCGCCATTGCATGAAGAAGCACGGGCTTGGCGACAAGGCCTGAGCGACAAGGCTTTAGGTTTCGCTTTCGGTGCAAACCCACTAACGCCTCGCAACGATGTCCCTCACCCGCCTGACCTTGCGCGACTTTCGCAACCATGCCGCGACGCGGCTGGAGGGGATGCGTGCGTTCAACGTGCTGGTGGGGGAGAACGGCGCGGGCAAGACCAATGTGCTGGAGGCGGTGAGCCTGCTGGCCCCGGGGCGTGGTTTGCGGCGCGCTCAGCCTGCGGAGATGGCGGGGCGTGATGGCGGCGGCGGATTTGCCGTGGCGGCGGAGATCGAGGACGGCGCGGTGCAGATCGGCACGTCCACCGATGCCTCGGCTCCCAATCGCCGGGTGGTGCGGATCAACGGGGCGGAAGGTCCGGCGGCACGGCTCGGCGAATGGCTCTCGATCACCTGGCTGACCCCAGCAATGGACCGGATCTTTGCGGAAAGCGCGGGATCGCGACGGCGGTTTCTGGATCGGTTGGTGCTGGCACGCGAGCCTGCTCACGCGCGCAATGCCACCCGCTATGAAACCGCGCTGCGCGAGCGCAACCGGCTGCTGGGGGAGCCTGCCGAACCTGATCCGTTGTGGCTCGATGGTATCGAGGCGCAGATGGCGGAGAGTGGCGCTGCGATGGCGGCGGCGCGGGCAGCGCTGGTCGCGGACCTTGGGCGCGTGCTTGAAACCGTTCCGGAACAGCCGTTTGCGCGGCCTTCCTTAGTCTATGCCAGCGAA
>JBKBUD010000081.1:0-9355 GCA_046290865.1 Novosphingobium sp.
TATCCCCTGGCGCTTTATCGTGCCCCGCTCGACACTTATGGAGCAGGCGATGACGCTGGTGCAGGGAGCGGCCGAGCGGGAGAGGCCGAATGCAGACCGCTTGCCGGATTTCCGCGACAGCGGTCTCGAATTGACCGCCAAGACCCTGCTTGATGAAGCGCCGGTCTATCCGTGGATGGAGCAGCTGGAACTGTCGTGGGGCCTGTCCAAGGCGCGGGAGTATCTGGGGGCGGATGATCCCGACACCCGGCTGCTGCTCGGCAAGGAATCGCCCGAGGCGCTGGCGGAGCGGCTGGTCGGCGGCACGACGCTGGCCGATCCGGCGGTGCGCAAGGCTCTGTGGGAAGGGGGTAGCAAGGCGATCGCAGCTTCGACCGACCCGCTGATCCAGTACGCCCGCAAGATCGACGGTCGGGAGCGGGAACTGAAGAAGCTGGTGGACGAGCGCTACGCCGGACCGCTCGCCGAGGCCGGAGCGCGGCTGGCCGATGCGCGGTTCATGGCCTATGGCAACAGCGTCTATCCGGACGCGACGTTCACGCTGCGCATCAGCTACGGCAAGGTGCAGGGCTGGAAGGACCGCGGGCAGGAGGTGGCACCGGTCACGACGATCGGCGGTGCGTTCGAGCGGGCGACCGGAGCGGAGCCATTCAATCTGGCAAGCGCGTTCACAGCCAACGAAGCGAAGATCGACAAGTCCCTGCCGTTCGACTTCGTCACCACCAACGACATCATCGGCGGCAACTCGGGCTCGCCGGTGATCGACCGCGACGGAAGCGTGATCGGCGCGGCGTTTGACGGGAACATCCACTCGATCGGTGGCAACTACGGCTACCAGGGTGATGTCAACCGGACAGTGGTGGTCAGCACGGCAGCGATCAGCCATGCTCTTGCCGTGATCTACCCGGCACCGGCGCTGCTCAAGGAACTGACCGGCAAATGAAAAAGGGCGGCTCGGTGAAGCCGCCCTCCTTCGTCAGATTGGTTCAGGCTTAGCGGCAGCGACCGCCGCTGCGCTCGATCTCGCGGCCGAGCAGGGCACCGCCGGCCGCGCCGAGGATCGTGCCGAGAGCGCGGTCACCGCGTGTGTCAATCGCGCGACCGAGCAGCGCGCCACCGGCCGCGCCGATGATCAGGCCGGTCGTGCCGTTGCTGCGTCGGCAGTAATAGCGGCCGTCATCGCCGCGCCAGACCCGGTCGCGGCTGGTGATGCGGCGGGGTTCGATGTAGCGGCCGCGGCTGTCGTAGATGCGATCGTGCTTGGCGCGATAGCCGTGGGCCGGAGCCCAATGCGGCGGGTCGGCCATGACCGGCGCGGCGGGAAGGGCGACAGCCGCAAGAGTGGCGGCGAGGATGGTCTTCTTCATGGGATACTCCCCGTAATCGGAAACTTTTGCTGCAGACCGGCCAAACCGGTTTGCTGCGACAACCATGATCATCGGCAGACGATCCACAACGCCGGATGAACGGCGAGGCTTCTGCTGTCCAAAGCGATGAAGCGTGGGGAATCAGCGACTGGTTGCGGCCGGTGGCCAAGGAACGCCATCACGAATCCATTTTCCTACAAGAACCAATTTGGTTATCTGCTTGCGTCGATTGTTCCGCATGTGAATGGAGACGTCGATGCCCAATCCCGAGATCAGCTTCCCAGCCCGCTATACCACCGTCAATGCCGTGGCCTATGCCAAGCCAGATGGATCGGCCGAGGTTGTTGCAATCGATAAGCCGCTGCCGGTAAGCGGTGGCGCGCTGACTTTCGCGCTGGCCGATGGTTCGCAGCAAGCGGTGAGCGCAACGGTGCCACTGCCGGTGACCACCGGCGGGATCCTTTTCCGCCAGATCGATGGTTCTTCGCAGGCTGTAAGTCCCGCCGCGCCGCTCCCAGTCTCTGCCAGCGCGCTGCCGGCCAGTACCGCTCACATCGGCAACGTATTCGTCGACGACGTGGCTGACGGATTGACCGTGCAGGGTTCCGCAACCTCCGCCGCGAACGTGGTAACCAGTTCGCTCGCCGGGTTCGGGGGTGGTACGTTCCATGTGATTTCGGGCGGCACCGGTTGTACGGTCAGCTACGAGCAATCGAACGATGGCGTGAACTGGGCGGTCCTGCCGGTGATCGCCTCCAACGGCTCGACCACTTCGCCAGCTACGACATCGACCGGCGGGGGCATCTTTGCTTTCGCCAGCAGCGCCGGTCAGGTGAGGGCGCGAGTCTCGACCTTTGGCAGTGGTACTGTGACGATCGTTCTCGTGCTCAAGCGCCGCCCGCTCAACGTCATCGGTACGTCGCTGGCCGGTGGCGCCTCGTTTGTCGGGAACGTGGGCGTGACCGGCATCGTCAACACCACGCTCGGTTACACCGACAGCGTCACCTCGCTCGCCGCGTCGGCGACTTTCACCGGCGTCGGTCGTGCCAGTTCGGCAACGCAGTACTGCTATTTCAATGCAGTTGCCTTTGCCGATGTGGCGGGCACCCTGTTCGTCGACCAGTCGCTCGACACGGGCGCTACCTATCAGCCGGTCGCCACGGCTGCCGTGGCAGCCAACGGCGCGCAGCAGCTGTCGGTGCGGCTGACCGGGGCGTTCAGTGCCGCGACGCTGTACCGGGTGCGGTATGTCAACGGCGCGGCGGCACAAGGCGTATTCCGCCTGTCGAGTGCCTTTGCCGCCCGTTGAGGCGGAAGGCTCAATAGTTCCATTGCACCTGCGCGCGGACCAGGTCGCCCTTGGCGCGGCCCGTCCGCCGCTCGTCGGCTTCGTTGCGGGTGACGTTGGCGTAGTTCAACGTCACCTCCAGCTCCTTCATCGGCAGCCACTCGACGCCGACCTCGTATTCGTCGGTCTCGAGCCGGGGGGCGTTGGTCGATCCCTTCCAGCCTCCACGATATTTCTGCCAGCGCGCGAAGGGGATGATCTGGCCGACCGGCGTTTCCGGCATGCGATACATCGCCATGACATAGCCGCCGGTGGCCCGCTTCGACTTGATCGACGAGGTCGCCGCGTCCCACTGCGGACCGGTGCCGAAGGTCCATTCCGATTGGATACCGAACGGGCGGGGATAGATCATGCCGTGCACGCTGACATGGTTGTCGTCATAGGACAGCGTCGAGACGCCGCCCGAGCGCACTTCCGGACGCACCTGGTTGCGCATGGCGGTGAAGCCGAATTCGGCGACCTGGCCATCAAGTCCGATACCATCCAAGCGGAACGGCATCGTTCCCATGGCCACGGTCATCAGTCCGCCGCTGCGTTCGATGCGGTTGGTGCCCTGACCGTTGTAGACGCCAATGGCGAAGGCACCGTAGTTGCCGAACAGCTTCTGGCCTTCGTGGTTGAGTTCGTCCCAGATCTTCTGGATTTTCGGCGGCGTGTAGTAGAGCACTGCGCCGACATCGCGCTCGCCCGGAACCGGCGAATTGATCGCGTCGGTACGGTCGAGCGGAATGCGGTTGGAGGAGCTTTGGAGATTCTCCCAGCCGAATGGCACCTTGGACTGACCGAGGCGGAGCTTCAGGGTCTTCTTCTTGTCGAGGAAGACATCGGCATAGGCATCGCGCATCTGGAAGAAGTTCTGGCGCGGCTCAGTGCCGGACTGGTTGTTTACCGCTGCTGACATGTCGCCCTGCAGGTAGAGCGAAACGCGGTTGGAAATGTCGCCTTGTACGACAAGGCGGGCGCGGCGGATCGAGAAGTTGCCGTTCTCGTTGATGCCGCTGTCCTGCACCGAGCGCAGGCGCGAGACGCCGGCAGGCGCAGTCTTAGGGCCGGAGACGATCTCGTTGACGCGAAGCTGGGTATAGCCGCGGATCTGCAGCTTTTCGTACCATGCCTTCTTCTTCTCGGCAGGCTTTGCGTCCGGCGTGGCAGCGGCGAGGACCACTGGCTTTGCGGCCGCTGGAGCGGGCGAGGCGGGCGCAGTTGATGCAGCCACAGGTGCTGCCACAGGAGTTCCAGCTGCCATCTGGGGTGCCGCCTGAGCAGCCTGCATGGCTTTGACGATCGCCTTGAGTTCATCGACCTGGCGTTGGAGATCGGCAATCTTTGCGTCCTGATCCTCGGCCGCCGCAGCGATCTGCGGCACCGAGACGAACACGCTTGCTGCCAATGCCGCCCTGAACGCCCTGTTACCCGCCACCGAATGTCTCCGTCAGAATGTTGCTGGCGGGCTAGGTGCGTAAAATGACGGGTTTGTGACAGTGAAATTACGAGAGATTTGGCCCCCACGGCCGCTGGAAAGACGTAAGCAGATTGGAAAACAAGGAAAAACGGCACCCGAGGAGCATGTGGAGCGGCCGTCAGATATGCGTCATTTTATTGTAAAGAATTGTTGCTGGCGGCGATTTGGCCGTGGACCGTCGGGCCATCGTGACTCGCACGGTCAGGCCTGCTAACGGCGCGGCAGTGCGCACCGCACCGCTTTTATTCAAAGACCGACATGACCGACCTTTCGCTGATCCGCAATTTCTCCATCATTGCCCATATCGACCACGGCAAGTCGACGCTGGCGGATCGTCTGATCCAGTACACCGGCGGCCTTTCCGAGCGCGAGATGTCCGAGCAGGTGCTCGACAACATGGACATCGAGAAGGAGCGCGGCATCACCATCAAGGCGCAGACAGTGCGCCTCGATTACAAGGGCAAGGACGGCAAGACCTATCAGCTGAACCTGATGGACACGCCCGGCCACGTCGACTTCGCCTATGAAGTCAGCCGTAGCCTTGCCGCGTGCGAGGGCGCGCTGCTGGTGGTCGACGCGGCGCAGGGCGTGGAAGCGCAGACGCTGGCGAACGTCTACCAGTCGATCGAGCACGACCACGAGATCGTGCCGGTGATCAACAAGATCGACTTGCCCGCTGCCGAGCCGGAAAAGGTCAAGGCCGAAATCGAGGACGTCATCGGCCTCGACGCCAGCAATGCGGTGATGACCAGCGCCAAGTCCGGCATCGGCATCGAGGAAGTTCTCGATGCGGTGGTCGAGCGCATTCCCCCGCCGAAGGGCGATCGCACCGCGCCGCTGAAGGCGATGCTGGTGGACTCCTGGTACGATCCCTACCTCGGCGTGGTCATTCTCGTCCGCGTGATCGATGGCGTCATCAAGAAGGGGCTGCAGGTCAAGTTCATGGCCGGCGGGACCGAGCACCTGATCGACCGGGTCGGCTGCATGCGCCCGAAGATCGAGACGCTGGACGAACTGGGGCCGGGCGAAATCGGCTTCATCACCGCGCAGATCAAGGAAGTGGCGCAGGCGCGTGTCGGCGACACGATCACCACCGTGAAGCAGGGTGCGAAGGACGCGCTGCCGGGCTTCAAGGAAGTGCAGCCGGTGGTGTTCTGCGGCATCTTCCCGGTCGATGCGGCCGAGTTCGAGAAGCTGCGCGAGAGCATTGCCAAGCTGCGCCTGAATGACGCCAGCTTCAGCTTCGAGATGGAATCGAGCGCAGCACTGGGCTTTGGTTTCCGTTGCGGCTTCCTCGGATTGCTGCACCTCGAAATCATTCAGGAGCGCCTCAGCCGCGAGTATGACCTCGACCTGATTACCACTGCACCTTCAGTGGTTTACCGCATCCAATTGCGTGCCAGCCGCACCGATGATGCGCGCGAGATCCTGCTGCACAACCCCGCCGACTATCCCGATCCCAGCCGCATCGAGCAGATCGACGAACCGTGGATCAAGGGCACGATCTACACGCCTGACGAATACCTCGGTTCGGTGCTCAAGCTGTGCCAGGACCGGCGCGGCGTGCAGACCGGGCTGACCTATGTCGGCGGCCGTGCGCAGGTGACCTACGAACTGCCGCTCAACGAAGTGGTCTTCGACTTCTATGACCGCCTCAAGTCGATCAGCCGTGGCTATGCGAGCTTCGACTACGAGCAGATCGGGTTGCGCGAGGGTGACCTCGTGAAGATGAGCATCCTCGTCAACAACGAGCCGGTTGATGCGCTGTCGATGATTGTCCACCGCAGTGCGGCCGAGGCGCGCGGGCGGCATATGTGCGAACGCCTCAAGGACCTGATCCCGCGCCACCTGTTCAAGATTCCGGTCCAGGCCGCGATCGGCGGCAAGGTCGTGGCGCGCGAGACGATTGCCGCCATGCGCAAGGACGTTACCGCCAAGTGCTATGGCGGCGACATCACCCGCAAGAAGAAGCTTCTGGAAAAGCAGAAGAAGGGCAAGGCCCGCATGCGCGAGTACGGCAACGTCTCGATCCCGCAGGAAGCCTTCATCGCCGCGCTGCGCATGGGCGAGGAATAAGCCGCCTTACTGCTGCTGCGTCTGCATGGGCGTTGTGCCGTCAGCCGAGGAGCGATCCTCGGCTGGCGCATTGACGGCTGTGTCCGCGCCTGTGCCTGATGGCGTGCCGGTGGGGTTGCCGTCATAGGCGCCACCCATGCCCTGGTTCTCGGGAACGTCCTTCGCATCCATCGCTTGTGTCGGCTTGTCGGCGGCATCGCACGCGCCGATCATCAGCGCGAAGGGCAAGGCCAGCGCCCCGAACAGGCGAAACGTGGCGGGCTTGGGCATCTGGGACATGGTAAAACTCCGGCTTGAACAGGAGTCCAAGCCGGAGCTTCTGATTTCGTTCCGCCGATTTGATCAGCGCGACTGGGCAGGGCCCTTGCGGTGCGGCTTGCCTTGCGGGCGGGCACCGGCGGGATGCGGGCGACGAGGACCACGATGGTCGTCACCGCGCGGACCGTCGTTGCGCTGGAACTTGCGCGGGCCATCGTTGCCGGTGCGGCGGTTATCGCGCGCCATTTCGCGCGGACCATCGGGTGCCGCCTCAATGTAGATGCCGTTCTCGTCCTCGCCCTTGGGATCGGCGGTACGGCGCACGGCTTCGGCAAAGCGGTCGGCAATGGCGCGGGGGACCTGGAACCAGGTGTCGTTAGGAGCGATGCGGATCGCGCCGATTTCCTGACGCGAGACGTGACCGCGACGGCACAGCGTCGGCAGGATCCAGCGGGGATCGGCGTTCTGACGACGGCCGACATCCATGCGGAACCACACGACATCGTCGAAGCCGGGGCGATGCGCGGGCTGGGCGCGGCCCGCGTCGGTGCCTGAAAGCAGTTCTTCCGGCTGGGGCAATGCCGCGCGGTGGGCGCGGACGAGGGCTGCAGCCAGTTCCTCGGCGCTGCGCTGTTCGAGCAGGGTGCGGGCGATGTCGAGATCGGCCTCGTCCGGCTCGACCGGTGCGAGGATCGTTTCGAGCAGGCGCTCGCGGTCCTGCGCGCGGATCGCTTCGGGCGTCGGCACGTCGACCCACTCGGCGTTCACCTTGGCACCGCGCAGCATCATCTCGACGCGGCGGCGGCGCGGGAACGGCACGATGAGCACGGCGGTGCCCTTCTTGCCGGCGCGACCGGTGCGGCCCGAGCGGTGCTGCAGCGTTTCGGCATCGCGCGGAATCTCGACGTGTACGACGAGGCTCAGGCTGGGAAGGTCGATGCCGCGCGCAGCAACGTCGGTGGCAACGCAGACGCGGGCGCGGCGGTCACGCAGCGCCTGCAGCGCGTTGTTGCGCTCGGACTGGCTGTGCTCGCCCGACAGCGCAACGGCGGTGAAGCCGCGTTCGACCAGCGTGGCGTGCAGGCGACGGACGTTGTCGCGCGTGGCGCAGAACAGCATCGCGGTCTCGGCTTCGTGGAAGCGGAGCAAGTTGACGACGGCGGCTTCGATCTCGGCCGGGGCGACGGCGACGGCGCGATAGGCGATATCGCCATGGCCGCGGTTCTCGCCAACGGTGGAGATGCGCAGCGAGTCCTTCTGGTAGCGCCGGGCCAGAGCCTCGATCGGCTTGGGCATCGTTGCGGAGAACAGCAGGGTGCGGCGGTTTTCGGGCGTCGCGTCGAGCAGTTCCTCGAGGTCCTCACGGAAGCCCATGTCGAGCATCTCGTCGGCTTCGTCGAGCACCACGCAGGCCAGAGCCGTAAGGTCGAGCGCGCCGCGTTCGAGGTGATCGCGCAGGCGTCCGGGCGTGCCGACGACGATATGCGCGCCGCCTTGCAGCGTGCGGCGTTCGCGCGACGGGTCCATACCGCCGACGCAGGTGGCAATGCGCGCGTGGGTCGGCGCATAGAGCCACTGCAGTTCGCGGCTGACCTGCAGCGCGAGTTCGCGGGTGGGCGCGACCACCAGCGCAAGCGGTGCAGTGGCGAAGGGCAGGGCGCTCTCGTCGCCGATCAGTTCCGGCGCCATGGCGAGGCCGAACGCCACGGTCTTGCCCGATCCGGTCTGCGCCGAGACGACAAGGTCACGACCGGCCGCTTCAGGTTCGGTCACGGCAGCCTGGACCGGCGTCAGCGCGGTGTAGCCATGCGCTGCGAGAGCCTGCGCGAGCGGGCTGGGGAGGTGTTCAAAAGACATTATCAAATCGCCATTCCTGCCGCCGAAGCGACATTGCAGTAGTGTTGGGCCAATATCGGCTGGGTGGCCGGGTGATTTCCCCGGCACGAATCGCCTCAGCCCGTTCCCACACAGTGCACGGCGATACCTGTGCGGCGGCCCCTACACGGCTTTTGCCCGTTTGGCTCGCATTTCTTTTCGAATGCGCCACTTGATTAGGAATACTAACATATGGGAAGGTGCTCGGAACCATGATCGCCGCCGTAGGAGAGGCTGATGACAGACGCCGCGCAGCTTGAATCGCTTGAGGAATCCGTCCGTCGCGCACCTGCGCTGATCCGCTATCTCGGCGAGGGCGATTACGTGACTCGGCGCTATGTCTCGCAAGGCGCGGAGATGAACACCGGCGACTATTTCGACTATCCCTGCGAAGTGCGCGACGGGATGCCGATCCGCGATCACTTCACGCTCGACGTGCATGGATTCGTGCTGGGCAAGCATCGCTCGGCCATTGCCGACTTCCATGACAAGCCAGCGGTCGATGCGGCCTATCTCCAGGAGGTGGAAGCACTGGTCACCCGGCTTTGCGGTGCCACACGAACCGCCGCGCAAGGCTGGATGATCCGCACTTCGGCCGACCTGTCGGAGCGGGCGAAGGAGAAGGTCGAAGGCTATCAGCACTCCGGCGGTATCCAGCCTCCGGCCGGCGAGGCGCATGTCGACTACAACGAGATCACCGGCCGACGCGCGGCGGCGCGGGTCTATGCCGACCGGTTTCCCGATGGCCCCGGCTACAGCCGCTACATCTGCTTCTCGCTGTGGCGCACGTTTTCGCCTGGACCGCAGGACTGGCCGCTGGCGGTCTGCGACGGTCGCACGGTCAGCGACGAGGAAACCGCTTCCAACACGCTGTTCGTGGTCGACGAATTCCCCGTCGGCGACGCTCTGACCGCGCCGGTCGAGGGCGAGGACCAGATGATCGCCGCGACGATCTTCCGCCATCGCGAT
>JBKBUD010000082.1:0-9216 GCA_046290865.1 Novosphingobium sp.
GATCACTTCCTGCCTGGCTGCCCAGCTTCCTCAATCGCAACTACGGCTATGCAGTGGACCGCGCCGGGCAAGTGGCCGCGCTGCTACTGCTGGCCTGCGGCGCTGGGATGGTCATGTGCGGCCTGGTCAGCGACCGTCTCGCGCAGCAGCGGCCCGAGCGCAAGATCACCCTCGCCATGGTCTACAGTATCGGCACGGCTGCATGTCTTGCGCTCGCCATGGCCCTGCCACCTGGCCCTGCGCAGCTTGTCCTGATTGGTCTCGCCATGTTTCTGGTCGCCGGGACCACCGGCCCCGCCGGAGCGATGGTCGCCAATCTCACCCCGCTTGCCATCCACGGCTCGGCCTTTGCCACGCTGACCCTCGCCAACAACCTGATCGGGCTGGCGCCGGGCCCTATCCTGACCGGGCGCATCGCCGATGCCGTGGGATTGGCCGGAGCCTTCCGCCTGCTGCCGCTCCCCTGCCTTGCGGCCGCGCTTGTCTTTGCGGCCATGCGCCGCTGCTATCTTGCCGATCTGGCCACCGCCAAGGACACCTGACCCATGCAGATCCTGACCGACCGTGCTCGGGCGCTCGCGCCGGGCCTCGCAGTCGCGCTTGTCGTCGCCGCAGCGGCGACCTTCCTCTCGGAGCACTATACCGCTCCGGTCATGCTCTACGCGCTGCTGCTGGGCATGGCGTTCAACTTCCTGATGGAGGGAGAACGTACGCGCCCAGGCATCGAATTCGCCTCGAAGGCGCTGCTGCGCACCGGCGTCGCGCTGCTCGGAATGCGCATCGGCTGGGCGCAAGTCACGGCGCTCGGGTGGGGACCGGTCGTCATGGTGCTCACGTTGGTCGCAGCGACGATCCTAGTGTCGATCCTGCTCGCCAGACTGATGGGCTTCAACCCGCTGTTCGGCTTCCTCTCGGGCGGAGCGACGGCGATCTGCGGTGCCTCGGCCGCGCTCGCCATATCCGCCTCGCTACCCGCGCACGAACGCAAGGAACAGGCGACGCTGTTCACGGTCATCGGCGTCTCGGCCCTGTCGACGCTCGCCATGATCGCCTACCCGGTGATCGCCCATGCCGTCGGGCTCGACAACCGGCAGGCCGGGGTGTTCATCGGCGCGACGATCCATGACGTTGCCCAGGTCGTCGGCGCCGGTTACGCGATCTCGCCCGAAGCCGGAGACACCGCGACCATCGTCAAATTGCTCCGCGTGGCCATGCTGCTCCCGGTGATCCTCGTCGCCGGACAGATCACTCGGCGTCAGGCAACCGAGGGCACCACGCGCCCGCCCCTGCTGCCATGGTTCGTCGCGGCTTTCATCGGTCTCGTCGTGCTCAACAGCGTGGTCGCGATGCCCAAGGCCGTCACCGACGGTGCCAACGATCTTTCGCGCTGGTGCCTCGTCACTTCGCTCTCGGCGATCGGCATGAAGACGCAGCTGGGCGATATCGTGAAGGTCGGGCTCAAGCCCGTCGTGCTGATGCTGATCGAGACGGCGCTGCTGGCTGTGATGGTCCTGACGATCCTGCATCTCCACCTCGTATGACACGAAATGCAAAATCGCTGTCGTCTATTGTGAAATATCGCGCAGGTCTCCCGGGTATCAGGGCGGCAACAACGGGAAATTGGGGAGGATACTGAAATGACCACTGGACACCTGCGCCTTTGCGCCAGCGCGCTTGCCATCCTTGCTTCGGGCACGACCATCGCCCACGCGCAGGATAGCGCCGCAGACACCGCCAGCGCAGCACCTGCCAACGGCGAAATCATCGTCACCGCGCAGAAGCGCGCCGAAAGCGTGCAGAGCGTGCCGATCTCGATCGCCGCGTTCAGCGGTGCCAGCCTCGACAAGCAGAACGTCGTGACCGTGCTCGATCTCGGCAAGGTGGCGACCAACTTCCAGACCGTGCGCTCGTCCAATACTGGCTCGACCCGCATCGGCATCCGCGGCGTCGGCTCGCTCGCCAACACGCTGATCGAACCGAGCGTCGCGGTGTTCGTCGACGGCGTCTACGTGCCGCGCTCGGGCTCGGTCCTCGGCGCGTTCCTCGATATCGAGGGCGTCGAAGTGCTGCGCGGGCCGCAGGGCACCCTGTTCGGCCGCAATGCCAGCGTCGGCGCGCTGTCGCTGCGCAGCGCCCTGCCCAAGGGTGAGTTCAGTGGCGAAATCAGCGGCGAGGTCGGCTCGTTCGACCGCTACAAGATCTCCGGCAACGTCAACCTGCCGCTGACCGAGAACGTCGCCCTGCGCGTCGCCGGCATGGGCCAGTGGTTCAAGGGCCCGTGGGTCAACAAGCTCGATGGCAAGCACTACGGCGGCTCGGACGACGTCTCGTTCCGTGGCACGCTCAAGGCCGATCTCGGCAACGTCGAATGGATCCTGCGCGGCGACTACACCCGCCTCGATGGCGATGGCGTGGCCAATTTCGACTTCGATCCCGCATCGGTCAGCCCCGCCCGCCTCGCCTTCATCCAGGCCGCGTTCAACGGTGGCCCGGATACCAACCTCAATGACCGCGTGATGAACCAGTCGATGGCGACAGGCCTGATCGACGAGAACTGGGGCGTCTCCAGCACCGCCTCGCTCGACCTGGCGGGCGGCAGTACCCTCAAACTGATCAACAGCTACCGCGTCTGGACCAACGACCAGCTCGATGGCGACATCGTCTACTTCCCGGTCAGCCTCGCCTCGCGCCGAAGCCTGTTCGATTCGAAGAGCCAGAACCACGAACTGCAGTTCATCTCGCCCGAGAAGGAATGGCTCGGCGGCAAGTTCGACATGGTCGCAGGCCTCTACTACTTCGAGGAAGACTTCGCGCTCGCCGAAGAGCTCAACATGGGCACCAGCTTCTGCGGTGTGCTCGTCCCGGCCGGCCCTGCTCGCACCGCTTGCGCCAACTACTACGCCGTGAACAACGGCGTCGCGGCGACCGATCAGGACGTGTTCCAGAACGTCAAGAGCTTCGCGGCCTACGGTCAGGGCAACCTGCACCTGTCCGACCAGCTGACTCTTACCCTCGGCGGCCGCTGGACCACCGACAAGAAGCGCGGCACCTACGCCCAGGCTTCAAGCCCGTTCACCCAGACGCTGCGCGCCACCGAGAAGCTGACCTTCCCCGGCATCAAGGAAGACCGCTTCACCTATCGCGTCAGCCTCAATTACAAGCCGAATGACGACATCCTCGTCTTCGCCAACCACTCGACTGGCTACAAGTCGGGCGGCTACAACTCGGGGGGCGGTACGCCTTCGCTCTCGGTGGTCGACGGCAGCGGCAACCTCGTCTCGACCAAGCGCCTGTTCACGCGTGAGACGGTCAAGAACTACGAACTGGGCATCAAGTCGGCATGGCTGGATCGCAAGGTTCGCGCCAACGTCACGCTCTACCGCATGGACATCGGCGGCTTCCAGGACCGCGCGTTCGACGGCGTCAGCTTCATCGTCCGCAACGCCGGCAACTTGCGCCAGCAGGGCGTCGAAATGGACCTGACCGTTGCGCCCAGCCGTGATTTCTCGATCTCCGGCTCGGTCGCCTTCCTCGACTCCAAGTTCACCGACTTCAAGACCGCCTCGAACCTGCCCGGCCTGCCCGGTACGCAGGACCTGACCGGCAAGCCCAACACCTTCTCGCCGAAGTGGTCGGGCAATGTCGCGGTCGACTGGGGCACGGACCTCGGCCAGAGCGGCATGCGCCTCGCGGTAAACGGCACGATGTCGTTCATCTCCAGCCAGTTCGTCGGCACGGTCAACGACAACAACCCGCAGTCACTGGCCGCGCCCTATGCGCTGCTGGGCGGACGCATCTCGCTCAGCGGCAACGACGATCGCTGGACCCTCTCGGTCTTCGCCCGCAACCTCGCCAACAAGCACTACCGCCCGCTGACGGTGTACCAGCCGCTGGGCGCCGCGCTTGGCCTCAACAACACGGTTTTCCCGGGCAGCACCGCCAACCGCGTCTCAGCCAGCGAGCCGCGCATGTTTGGCGCGGCAGCAACCTTCCGCTTCTGACGACCTGAGATCTTTCGCGCCCTCCGGCGAACAACCCGGAGGGCGCAATCAAAGCATACGCACCGACTGGTATTGGACGCTCAAATCGCGGCTGTGGTGGAACTGTTTCGGACCGAGGTTCGCAGAGGATATCAGGCGCAAGTGGGCGGCCTCAGGGGGGAAAAGACAGCAAACCTCCCCTTCATATCGATTGACGGCTTTCGCCAAGCGCGGACGATCGCCGCTCACCTGGCCAGTTCCGCAATGCGATTGCGTTCGATCCCGAGTCCGCCAAGGCCGAGAACAAGCATATTGTCGATGATGGCTCCGGCGTCCGCAAGGTTTTGCGACTGTTCGATCAGATAAGCCATCAGTGCCTGACACAGGCCGAGCCAGTACAGCACGCCGGCACTCTCCGCAGCTTCGCCGAGCAGGCCAGCACGGCTCGCATCTTCAAAATCCTTCGCAACTCCCTTGTTCAGCGGATGCGCGGGATCGGCGGCACCGCCGGAACCGCGCAGCAGCACGATTGTGCGCTTGGGGTTCTCGATTGCAAAACGGGCACAGACCCGCATCGCCTTTGCCATTCGTTCGATCGGGTCCGAAATCGCATCGTTAGTTCGGCTGATGTGCTCTTCGAGGTCCAGCCTGACCTCTTGTGCCAGCGCCTCAGCGAAGGCTTGCTTGTCGGCAAAATGGTTGAAGAAGCTGCCTTTTGCGACGCCGGCCGCGGCGACGAATTCGTCAATCGGGATCGCATCAATCGGCCTACCGGCGACGAGCTCGAAGCCGGCTGCAAGCAGGGCGGCTCTGGTGCGCTGCGCGCGCGCTGAAGGCTGAGGCATTCCGGACATGCACTGACCATACTTGACTGTTCGGTCATATTCAAGATATCTGACTATTTAGTCAGTAAATGGTGATTCGCGTCATGTCCGTCATCAAGATCGAAGATATCGCGCACGTTCGCTTCGCAGCGCCCGACCTTGCGGCCATGCGCGCCTTTCTCGACGACTTCGGAATGGCAACTTTCGAAGAAAACGGCCGCCTTTACGGTCGCGGTGCCGACGGGCGGCCTTTCCTTCACGCTACCGAGCCCGGCGATGCCCGGTTCCTCGCCATCGGGCTGCGCGCGGGTTCGGTCGCCGATCTCGAGGCTCTCGCGGCTTTCGACGGCGTAACGGTGGTCGAACTTGACGAACCGGGCGGCGGGAAGATCGTCCGGCTGACCGATCCTGACGGCCAGATCGTAGAAGTCGTCGCGGGGCAGAGGCAGTCTTCGCCGCTCCCGCTTCCTGCCGATCCGCCTCGAAACTCGGCCAATGCAAAGCCGCGGTTCCGCGAAACCGTCCGCCTGGCTCCTGCTCCGGCCCATGTCCAGCGGATCGGCCACGCTGTCCTCAGGGTCCGCAATTTCCGCGTTTCTGAGCAATGGTACAAGGAACGGTTCGGCTTCATTACGTCGGACGAGGTGGAAGCGGCAGAGGGTGTGCCGCTTGGCGCCTTCATGCGCTGCAACCGCGGCGACAAGCCTGCCGACCATCACACTATCTTTCTTGCCCAGACGCCCGCCGGGCCCCCGCTGCTTCATGCCGCCTTCGAAGTCGCCAACCTGGACGACCTGATGGTCGGCCACCGTTTCCTCAAGGCGAAGAAGCGCACCCTGGCATGGGGTGTTGGCCGGCACATCATGGGCAGCCAGATCTTCGATTATTGGAAAGACCCATTCGGAAACGAGCTTGAACACTGGACCGACGGCGACCTGTTCACCGCCGCCGATCCGCCGAAGAAGCAGCCGATGACCGATCTGCTAGAGGTCCAGTGGGGCGCGCCGCATCCGATGTTTGCCGGCAAGGCACCTCCGCCTCCGCGTCTCGTCTCGTTCCTTGTCGCGATGCATATCCGCGCCCGTTCCCTCTTTCGCCGCAACCCGAAGAAGGCCACACCATGAAACTTGTCACCTTTACCGCAGATGGCATCACCCAGACCGGGATCGTCGTAGGCGAGACTGTCATCGCAACCGGCGTCTCGGGAACCATGATCGATCTGATCCGCGACTGGGACCTGCATCGCGGCGCATTGGCAGAAAAGGCGGCTGCAGGTGGCGGAGTGCCGCTAGCCTCGGTCACGCTCGAAGCGCCCATTCCACGCCCCGGCAAGATCTGGGCGATCGGCCTGAATTACGCCGACCATATCGCAGAATCGAAAATGGAAACGCCGACGCGGCAAGTCTGGTTCACCAAGGCCCAAACCAGTGTAAACCCGCCCTTCGCAGACATCCAGATCGCGCGCGGCACCGCCACCTGCGATTACGAGGTTGAACTCGTCGCGATCGTCGGTCGGGGTGGCAAGCAGATTGCGGCAGCCGACGCGCCCTCGGCCATCTTTGGCTATTGCGTGGGCAACGACGTGACCGAGCGGATGTGGCAGCACGCCGGTCCGCAATGGTCGCTGGGCAAGAGTTTCGACACGCACGCCCCGATGGGCCCGTGGATCGTGACTGCGGACGAAGTGCCAGAACCGCACGCGCTGGGCCTGCGCTGCTTCGTGAACGGCGAGAAGCGTCAGGATTCGAACACCCGCCACCTGGTCTTCGACATCTGGCAGCAGGTCGAACATCTTTCGGTGGGCATGACACTGGAGCCGGGTGACTGCATTTTCACAGGCACGCCTGGTGGGGTCGGGGCGGCCATGGACCCGCGCCAGTTCCTGGCACCGGGGGACGTGGTGCGCTGCGAGATCGACGGACTTGGCCACATCCAGGGGACCATGGCGGCGGAAGCATAGAGGGGTGCCATGTCCAGTTACAATTGCGATGTCCTGATCGCGGGCGGCGGGCCAACCGGCATCACCCTGGCGATCCTGCTGGCCCGTCACGGCGTGACGGTGCTTGTGGCGGAAAAGGAAGCCGACATCTATCCGCTCCCCCGCGCCGCGCACATCGATCACGAATGCATGCGCATCCTTCAGGAAGCGGGCGCGGCCGACGAGGTGATGGCAACCAGCCGGCACGCCAGCCGCTACGATTTCCTGAATGCGAAGGGCCGTGTGCTCATGCGCTTCGAGGGGGCGGACCAAGTCGGGCCGGGTGGCTGGCCCGGCGCCAACATGATCCACCAACCATCTGTCGAACGGGCCCTCCGCCGTTCGCTCTCCGCACTTCCCGCCGCACGGCTGCGCAACCGCTGGCAGCTCGAGTCCTTTTCCGACGATGGCGATGGGGTGACTGCGCAAATAGCCACGCCCGATGGGACGACAACGGTTCGCGCGCGCTTTCTCGTCGGAGCCGACGGTGCGAGATCGCCGGTCCGGGAGGCCGCAAATATCACGTTCGATGACCTCGCGTTCGAAGAGCCGTGGCTGGTAGTTGACGCTCTGGTGGACGATCCTACCCGATTGCCCGACGCCAACCTGCAAATCTGCAATCCCGACCGACCAACCACCTGCGTGCTGATGGGCGCAGGGCGGCATCGCTGGGAGTTCATGATCAAGCCAGGCGAAACCGCCGACGAGGTCAGCGCCGATCAGTTCGTCGCGAAGCTGCTGGAGCCGTGGAATGTCGACGGCGCAGTGCGGATCGAACGCAAGGCCGTATACACCTTTCGTGCCCGGATAGCCGATCGCTGGCGCAAGGGGCGCGTGCTGCTGGCAGGGGATGCGGCGCACCAGACTCCCCCGTTTGCAGGCCAGGGGATGTGTTCGGGGCTGCGCGACGCGGCCAACCTGGCCTGGAAACTGGCAGCCATCGTAAAGAACGAAGCCGGCATTGAATTGCTCGATAGCTATCAGCCAGAACGCGCACCCAATTTGGGGGCCACCATCGACATGGCCATCACAATGGGCCGTATGGTCTGCACGACAAGTCGGCGGGCGGCGTTCCTGCGCGACCTCAAGATCGGCTTGGGGCGCCTGCTGGGCAAGCATCCGACTGGCCCCGCCGCCTATCCTCCGATCAGCCGGGGCGTAATTCTTGATGCAACTAGCGGTGCCGGCGACTATTTTCCGCAACCGCGGACCAAGGCGGGATCGCGCCTCGACGACGTGCTGGGATCGGGAAGCTGGCTTCTTTCGCGCCAGTCCCTCACCAGCGAGGCGCTCGCTCCTTTTGCCAGCCAGATCGAACGGTGGCTCGACGAACATGGCGCCGACGCCGTGCTTGTCCGGCCTGATCGCTACGTATTTGGCACGGGTGATGAAGATACCCTGCTCGCGTCATGGCATGCGATGACGCGTCTTATGCCAGTCTTTCCGGCCTTGTCCGGCCCCCAGGCAAAAGGGATCGCTGACTGATGCCGATTGCCATTCTCCGTTACGATGCCGGTAGCGGCCCCAAATGGGCGCGCCTGTCCGCAGACGGGTTCCGTCCCCTGTCGCAGGACTATGCCACCACGGGCGACCTGATGTCCGCTGCGCGCGCAGGCGAACTGGCCCTTCAGGACACAGGGGCGTCAATTGCGCTCGATGCGGTAACGATCCTCCCCCCTGTCACCCGCAATCAGCAGCTTGTCGCCCAGGCAACCAACTATCGCAGCCACGTGCGCGAAATCGGTGCTGATCCTGACGCAGTGGTGGCCAACGTCTTCTTCGGAAAAGCCATCTCGAGCATCACCGGCGCGCGCGATCCCATCCGCAAGCCGGCGCGGGTGCAGTTGCTCGACTACGAAGTCGAGCTCGGGCTGGTGATCGGAACCGATATTCGCGGCCCGGAAGCAGTCACTGCCGACAGGGTCGGCGACTTCGTCGGCGGGCTGGTCATCGCAAACGACGTCAGCGCACGCGACATCCAGGTGCCAGAAGGCCAGTTCTACAAGGGCAAATCCTTCCGCAGCTTCACGCCGGTCGGCCCGTATCTGGTCCTGCTCGAGCCGGGCGATGCCGAACGCTTGATGGACCTCGAAATGTCGCTCTGGGTCAACGGCACCCGCCGCCAGCACGCGCGCCTGACCGACATGATCTTCCGCCCGGCCGAAACGCTGACGGAACTGTCCGAAGTGATGGACCTCGATGCAGGCGATCTGATCCTCACGGGCACGCCGGGTGGGGTCGCGCTGCAACCGCCGGGCGCATTCCTTCAGAAGATCGCCGCACTGATGGCGCCAGCTGCCCGCTGCCGCGCCTCGCCACCTCGTCGACAGACAGACCTTCAAGCAGCGACGCCCGGCAGCTCTTGCCGAGTGGCAGTCCCTCGCGTCCAGAAGCCAGGCCCCATATCGCCCGCATGTGGCCGGAATATCGAGGC
>JBKBUD010000083.1:0-9161 GCA_046290865.1 Novosphingobium sp.
TAAGCCCAAGACCCACCGGGCAAACAACTGCCGTTACCCAAGGACAGACAGGACAACCCAGGGCTGATAGCACGGCGCCGAACCCTGAGCGACGCTGCGGATGCGGAACCCGCCATGACTTGCGTGACAGTGTCTGCGCAAACGACAGGTTCTTTTCACGCAGCCGCTTGCCAGAAGCAAAAGCAGCCCGCGAGCCGCTGCCAGAGCTTCGTCCTCTCACATGTGTCCGCCCTCAGGCTGAGCCGACAAGGGGCCCGGAACCGCCCCCCGGCCACTCGCAACCGGTCCCGCGCCCTCCCCGCGCGTGCCAGACGGCACCCGCACCGGTCGCGCGATCTGTGACTTTCCCACGGCGTTATGGTCCGCGCTCGCCAGCGGATGCTTTGCCTTATCGAGCGTGGAAGGGTTCACGCAGAGACGCAGAGTTTGAGGAAAGCACCTGCGGCGCAGCCGCCTCTGACTCTCTTCTCTTCCCCGCGTCTCCCCTTCCTTCTCCGCGTCTCTGCGTGAAACAGAAAGAAAAAGGGGCCACCGCAGCAGCCCCTTTCCCAATCACTCCACAACAAAGCTCAAAGCCCCGTCGCCCTCGTCGATCCGCACGGTCGAGCCGTCCGGCACCTCGCCGCCGAGCAGCTTTTCGGCCAGCGGGTCCTGCAGATACCTCTGCACCGCCCGCTTCAACGGCCTTGCGCCATAGACCGGATCGTAGCCGACCCGCCCCAGCCAGCGCTTTGCCGCATCGGTCAGGTCGAGCACGATCTTGCGGTCCTTGAGCAGCTTGGCCACCCGCGCCACCTGGATCTCGACGATCGGTGCCATGTGCTCCTGGCCCAGCCGGTGGAACAGGATGATCTCGTCCAGACGGTTCAAGAACTCGGGCCGGAAGTGGCTGCGTACCACGTCCATCACCTGCGGCTCGACCGTCTGCACGTCCTGCCCCTCTTCAAGGTTGGCGAGGTACTGGCTGCCGAGGTTGCTGGTCAGGATGATCAGCGTGTTGGTGAAGTCCACCACGCGGCCCTGCCCGTCGGTCAGGCGGCCGTCGTCAAGGACCTGCAGCAGCACGTTGAACACGTCCGAATGCGCCTTCTCGACCTCGTCGAACAGCACGACCTGATAGGGCCTGCGCCGCACCGCTTCAGTGAGAACACCGCCCTCGTCGTAGCCGACATAGCCCGGAGGCGCGCCGATCAGGCGGCTGACCGAGTGCTTCTCCATGAACTCCGACATGTCGATGCGGACCATCGCGTTGTCGTCGTCGAACAGGAAGCCGGCCAGCGCCTTGGTCAGCTCGGTCTTGCCCACGCCCGTGGGGCCGAGGAACAGGAAGCTGCCGAGCGGACGGTTCGGGTCCTGCAGGCCGGCACGCGCACGCCGCACCGCCTTGGACACGGCAAGCACCGCATCCTTCTGCCCAATCACCCGCTGGCCGAGCACCTCTTCCATCTTGAGCAGCTTCTCGCGCTCGCCTTCCATCATGCGGTCGACGGGCACGCCGGTCCACTTGCTGACGACGGCAGCGATGTCCTCGGCGGTCACCTCCTCGCGCAGCATGGCGTTCTGGCTCACGCCCTGCGCTTCGGCCAGTTGCCGCTCCAGCTCGGGAATACGGCCATAGGCAAGCTCCCCGGCCTTCGCCAGATCGCCATTGCGCTGCGCCACTTCCAGCTCGCTGCGCGCGGCATCGAGCGCTTCCTTCACCTTGCCCTCGGCAGCGATCTTGTCGCGCTCGTTCTGCCACCGCGTGGTCAGTTCGGCCGATTGCTGCTCGAGGTTCGCCAGCTCTTCGCGCAAGGTCGCCAGCCGGTCCTTCGACGCGGTGTCGGTTTCCTTGGCAAGCGCCATCTCCTCGATCTTCATCTGGATGATGCGGCGGTCGAGCTTCTCGATCTCCTCGGGCTTGCTTTCCACTTCCATGCGGATGCGGCTCGCCGCCTCGTCCATCAGGTCGATGGCCTTGTCGGGCAGGAAGCGGTCGGAGATGTAGCGGTTGGACAGCGTCGCGGCCGCGACGATCGCATTGTCGGCAATGCGCACGCCGTGGTGCAGCTCGTACTTGTCCTTGATGCCGCGCAGGATCGAGATCGTGTCCTCCACCGTGGGCTCGCCCACGAACACCGGCTGGAACCGCCGCTGCAGCGCGGGGTCCTTCTCGACGTACTTCTGATATTCATCCAGCGTGGTCGCGCCGATGCAGTGCAGTTCGCCACGCGCCAGCGCGGGCTTGAGCAGATTGCCCGCATCCATCGCGCCCTCGCTCTTGCCCGCCCCGATCAGGGTGTGCATCTCGTCGATGAACAGGATGATCTCGCCCTCGGCGCCCTTGACCTCGTCGAGCACGGCCTTGAGCCGCTCCTCGAACTCGCCGCGATACTTCGCACCCGCGATCAGGCTGCCCATATCGAGCGCCATCAGGCGGCGGTCCTTGAGGCTGTCGGGCACGTCGCCATTGGCGATGCGCAGCGCGAGGCCTTCGGCAATCGCGGTCTTGCCCACGCCCGGCTCGCCGATCAGCGCCGGGTTGTTCTTGGTGCGGCGGGCGAGGATCTGCACGGTGCGGCGGATTTCCTCGTCGCGGCCGATCACCGGATCGAGCTTGCCCTCGCGCGCGGCCTCGGTCAGGTCGCGGGCATACTTGCGCATCGCGTCATAGGCATTCTCGGCGCTGGCGCTGTCGGCAGTCCGGCCACCGCGCAGCGCGGTGATCGCAGCTTCCAGCGCTTGCGCAGTGACATTGGCCGCCTTGAGCGCCTGCCCGGCAGAGGTGGTGGTGGCGAGCGTCAGCGCGACGAGCATGCGCTCGACGGTAACGAAGCTGTCGTTCGACTTGGCAGCGATCTGCTCGGCGGAATCGAGCACGCGCACGGCATCGTTGTCCAAGCCCGGCGTCTGTTGCGCGCCCGAGCCGGAGACGGCAGCGATCTTCGCCAGCGCCTTGTCGACTTCGGTCTGGGCCAGAGCGGCATTGCCGCCCGCGCGCTGGATCAGCCCGCTGGCCATGCCCTCGCTGTCCTCCAGCAGGGCCTTCAGGATGTGGTCCGGTGTGATCCGCTGATGGTTCATGCGGATCGCAACGGTCTGCGCGGCTTGCAGGAAGCCCTTGGCGCGGTCGGTGAATTTCTCGAGGTTCATAAGGTCGAGTGTCCTCCTGTTGCGCAAGACATGGTGTGGCTTTTGCGCAACACAAGGGTTGCGCCGACGAAAAAGCTACACCGCTCGACCGGGGTGGTTCCTTGATCCGGAGCAATCAGGGTTCACGCAGAGACGCAGGGAAGAAAAGGGGAGACGCAGAGGAGAAAAAGAGCGAGGGCGGCTGCGCCGCAGGCTTTCTCCTGAACTTCCTCCGCGTCTCTCCTTCTTCTCCGCGTCTCTGCGTGGAACAAAATAGCGCTACTTCACCGGATCAGCCGCCTTCGCAGCCTTGGGCGCGAACTCCTTGCCGAAGAAGCTGCCCGCATACCACTTCGGCCGCTCCGCCCCGTTCGCAAGGCCCATCACGGTGTAGTAGTTGACCTTGGCAAACAGCGCGCCGGCGTCCCAGTCGAACGGCAGCTTCAGGTCGTCGCTCGGCTGGTGGTAGTGGTCCTTGAGGAAGCCGCGGAAGGCCTTTTCGCCGGGCCCTTCGAAGCCGGTCATCATGAACACCGCCGGTACGCCCTGCTGGACGAAGCGATAGTGATCGGAGCGGGTGAACAGGCCTTCCTCGGGCATCGGGTCGGGCGAGAGCTTGATGCCCGCCTTCTTGGCAGCATCAGCGACGACTGCGCCCATCGTCGAATTCTCCGCACCGAAGGCGACGACGTCCGAGAACATGTAAGTCAGCACCGGCATGTCGAAGTTGACGAGGCCGACGACCTCACCCTTCACCACCGGGTTGCGCGCCAGATAGTCCGAGCCGATCAGCCCGCCTTCCTCGCCAGTCAGCGCCGCGAACATCACCGAGCGGCGCGGCTTTTCCTTGGCGACGGCCTTGGCCACTTCCAGCATCGTCGCCACGCCCGAGGCATTGTCCATCGCGCCGTTGTGCAGCGTGTCCTCGCCTTTCCCATGAATTCCGATGTGGTCGAGGTGCGCGGTCATGCCGATGAATTCGCCCGCCACCGCAGGATCGCTACCCGGCAGCATCGCCACAACGTTCTCGCTCTGCACGTCTTTCCACGTCTGGGCATAGGACAGGCTGGCCTTGGCCTTCATCGCGAACCCCTTGGGCTTGCCGCCGGTCTTGTTGGCCTCGGCCAGGATCTTGTCGAGCGGCTTGCCCGATGCGGCGAAAAGCGGCGTGGCTGCCTCCGGGTTGAGCGTCGCGCCGCCCTTGATCCCCGGCGTGCGGGTAAAGGCCTTGCCATCGGTGCCGACCCAGCCCTTGGCCGGACCGTCAGACATCGCCACGCGCTTGTCCCACGGACGGCGGGCAGTGTCCTCGGTGGTCGGCACGCTGATCACGCCGATCGCGCCGCGCTTCATCGCCATCATCGCCTTGTCGGAATTGAGATGTGCGCCCAGCTCGCTCGGCGTGCCCTTGGGGAAGCCGGTCAGCACGACGACGATCTTGCCCTTCACGTCGAGGCCCTTGTAGTCGTTGAAGCCGAGGTCCGGGCGGTCGAAGCCAAAGCCCGCAAAGACCAGCGGCGCCTCGAAAGCGACCTTGGCATCGGTCAGGCTCGGTCGGACCAGCACTTGGGCAGTGTCGGACAGCACCACGTCCTTGCCGCCATAGGTCAGCGCCAGCCTGGGCGCACCATCCAGCCGAGCCTCGCGCACGGTCAGCTTCTGGAAGAACGATCCATCGGGCGCAGCGGGCTTCAGGCCCATCGCGATGAACTGCGACGCCACGTAGTTGGCGGCGATGTCGAAGCCCCGACTGCCGGTGTCGCGCCCCTCGAGCAGGTCGTCGGCCAGGAAGGTGACGTGGGCGCGCACGGCCTGGGCATCGAACACTGGCTCTTCCGCCATGGCGGGTACGGTGGCGGTGCTGAGCAACAGGGCGGAAACAAGCAGCTTGACGTTCATCGGTCTCTCTTTGTCGTTCGTCGAAACGGGGTCAGCGGCACATGCCCCAAGGGGCCGCCCCACTTGCGCGCGCGATGATGGTCACTAGAAAGTTTCCGATCAAACCATTTCTGGGGGCACGCAGATCAGCTTCGGTTCAGGGCCGGTCTGCTTCCGGATGACAAGACAACCTTCGCGACTGCGGTCGCCCATTCTTCGGGACACTCATGCAGCACAAACTTTCCGCCAGCCTGCTTGCCCTTGCCGCCTCGACCGCCCTTGCCACTCCCGCCTTCGCTCAGGAGGCGAAGCCCGCCCCGCTCTCGGACCTCGTCGCCAAGGTCCAGATTCCCTACGAAAGCTTCAAGCTCGACAACGGCATGACCGTACTGGTCAACACCGACCGCAAGGCCCCGGTGGTCGCGGTCTCCGTCTGGTACGGCGTCGGTTCGAAGAACGAGCCCAAGGGCAAGACCGGCTTTGCCCACCTGTTCGAACACCTGATGTTCAACGGCACCGAGAACGTCCCGGGTGACTTCTTCACGCCGCTGCAGCAAGTCGGCGCGACCGACGTCAACGGCACCACCTGGTTCGATCGCACCAACTACTTCGAGACCGTGCCCACCGCCGCGCTCGACATGGTGCTGATGATGGAATCGGACCGCATGGGCCACCTGCTCGGCGCGGTCACGCAGAAGGTGCTCGATAACCAGCGTGCCGTCGTCCAGAACGAGAAGCGCCAGGGCGACAACAACCCCTTCGGCATCGTCGAGTACGAGCAGCTCGAGAATCTCTACCCCTCGGGCCACCCCTACCACCACTCGACCATCGGCTCGATGGCGGACCTCGATTCGGCCAGCCTCGATGACGTGAAGATGTGGTTCACCGATCACTACGGCCCGAACAATGCCGTGCTGGTCCTGTCGGGCGATATTGATGCCGCGACTGCCAAGGCAAAGGTGACCAAGTGGTTCGGCGACATCAAGCCGGGCCCCCAGGTCAAGCCGGTCAGCGCCCCGGTGCCGACGCTGCCCGCCACTGTCGCCAAGACGATCAAGGACCAGGTTGCCACCACCCGCATCTATCGCATGTGGGCGGTGCCGGGCCTCGACAACCCTGACTATCTGCCGCTCGATCTTGCCGCATCGGTGCTGGGCGGCCTTGCCTCCTCGCGCCTCGACGATGCGCTGGTGCGCCAGCAGAAGGTCGCCGTCTCGGTCTCGGCCGAAGCCGAAGTCTTCGCCCAGGCCGCGCAGTTCGTGATCAAGGCCGACGTCACGCCGGGACAGGACTCGGCCAAGGTCGCCGCCGCGCTCGATGCCGAGATCGCCAAGTTCATCAAGGACGGCCCGACGCAGGATGAACTGCTGCGCGCTGCAACTTCTGCCACCGCCAGCGAGATCCGCGGGCTGGAGCGCACCGGCGGCTTCAACGGCAAGGCGCCCACGCTGGCCGAAGGTCTGCTCTACAGCGGCACGCCCAAGCACTACCGGCAGGAGCTTGACCGCACGGCGAAGATGACCCCCGCCGAGGTCAAGGCAGCCGCGGCCAAGTGGCTGAGCCGTCCGGCCTTCGCGCTGACGGTCGAGCCCGGCACGCGCACCGAGGGCGGTGAAGCGCGCGGCGGTTTCTACACCCAGTCTGCAACCGGCGCCCATCCGGCGTACTTCCGCGATCCCGACATGCCGGCCAAGGGCATCCCCGCCCCCGCCGTGGCCGGTGCCGACCGCTCGAAGCTTCCCGCTGTCAGCCAGCTCGCCCCGCTAGACTTCCCGGCGATCCAGCGCGCCACGCTCAAGAACGGCATCCCGGTCTACTTCGCCAGGCGCAGCGAGGTACCGACCGTCTCGGTACGGATCAGCTTCGATGCGGGTTATGCCGCAGATCCCAAGTCGGCGCTCGGCACCGAATCGCTGCTGCTCAGCCTGATGGACGAAGGCACCGACAAGCTTGATGCATCAGGCCTCGCCCGCGCCCGCGAACGGCTTGGCGCCAACATCTCGCTCTCGGCGACGAGCGACCTGACCTCGTTCCAGGTCGATGCGCTTTCGCCCAACCTCGGCGCTTCGCTCGGCCTGCTGGCCGACATCGTGCGCCGTCCCGCGCTTGCGCCCGCTGACCTTGAGCGCGTGCGCACGCAGCAGCTCACCGCGATCTCGGCGGAAATGAAGAACCCGCAGGCGCTGGCCGCCCGCGTACTCGTGCCGACGCTCTACGGCAGCCACCCTTACGCCTTCCCGTCGAGCGGCCTCGGCGACGCCGAAGTGGTCAAGAAGCTGACGCGCGAGGACCTGCTCGCATTCCATGCCCGCTGGTTCCGCCCGGATACCGCGCGCATCTTCGTGGTGGGCGACACCACGCTCGATGCCGTGGTCAAGATGCTCGACGACAGCTTCGGCAACTGGCCCTCGAACCGCATGGCGCGCCCGGTGAAGGACTTCTCGGCCGCGATCCCCGCGCAGAAGAGCCGCGTCATCCTCGTCGACCGCCCCAATTCGCCGCAGTCCTACATCATGGCCGGCAAGGTGATCGACGCCAAGGGCACCGACGACAACGTCGCGCTGAACACCGCCAACGACGTGCTCGGCGGGAACTTCCTCGGCCGCATCAACATGAACCTGCGCGAGGACAAAGGCTGGAGCTACGGCACCTACAACGGCATCAGCGAACCGCTCGACAAAGTCCGCTTCCAGGTCATCGCTCCGGTCCAGGCTGACCGCACCGGGGATTCGCTTGTCGAGATCAAGCGCGAGATCGACAGCTTCTCGACCACCAAGGGCGTGAGCGCGGAAGAGCTCGACTGGTCGACCAAGGGCAGCGCCCGCGAACTGCCGGGCATGTTCGAAACCAGTGCCGCGGTGCTCGATGGCCTCGCCAAGATCGTCAACTATCAGCGCCCGGACGACTTCTACGAAACCCTCTCCGCCCGCTACGGCAAGATGACCGTGGCCGACGCGGACAAGGCGTTCCGTTCGAAGGTCAATTCGGACGGCATGGTCTGGGTCGTGGTGGGCGATGCCGCCAAGGTCCGCCCGCAGCTCGACAAGTTCGGCCTCCCGGTCGAGGAGATGGCTGCGCCGAAGTAAGCCGCAACTGGCTCGGAATTGGGGGGCCTGCCGCAAGCGCGCCCCCTTTTTCGTGCCGCCATCCGGGGCAACGCTTCGTCACGCGGCGCGCCTTGCTATTGACACTTTTGTAGATAAACTCCCCGTCAGCACACCATAACGGGAGAGCACCGATGTCCGTTGCCGGCACCTACAATTGCGTGACGCATACCCCCATGGGCGACCAGACCAGCACTTTCACCGTCAACGTCGACGGCAGCAGCTTCACCGGCACCAACGCCGGGCAGATGGGCTCGATGGAAGTCGAGAACGGCAAGGTCGATGGCAATACCCTGACCTGGCAGATGAAGATGACCGTGCCGATGCCGATGACGCTGGACTGCACCGCAACGGTCGAGGGTGACACCCTGACCGGCAAGGTGACGGCGGGGATGTTCGGGACGTTCCCGATGGAGGGGACGCGGGCATAAGCCGAAAGTCGCGGACAACCGGCCGAAGTTCATCCCGGTTGTTGTCCCGATGCTGACATCCTCTGCAGCAGCGTGTTGACGGCCTTGCGCAAGATTGCGGGGGCCGTCAGGCGTTCCTTGGCGCTTACCTCAAGCGGAATCGTCTCAACCGCCAGTACGGATTGGCCGTCCTTCTTCCAAGTGAACGTGAAATCCGCCTTGCCTCCGAGCGATTTCGTATCGCCGGTGCCGAACAGGCCCCACGAACTGGCACATAGCTTGACGGCGACCGACTTCAGGTGAATCTCGATCTTCGGCGCTGCGCCGGAGCCGAGAGTGGCTTGATGAACCTGAGGCTGTTCGTCCAGAGCTTGCCGAACCACAAGATCGAACTGCTTCGCGTCCGGGATCATATCGGCTGCTGAAACACGACCTTTCGGCAGGCATAGCTTGCCCGCACGCAGTGGCCCAATGCTGCGGTTCAAGGGCAGGTCGGCGGTAAATCGCTGCGAGGCCGCCGTCGCGCCTCCCGCCGACGATGAAATGACGAGGTATCCCGCAACCATTGCCCCGGCCGCAATCTGCGCTTTCGCCTTCAAAGCGGCGGCCTGAACTGAAACTTCCCGCACAGGCATTGCGCACGCCCTCCGTAACGACG
>JBKBUD010000084.1:0-9023 GCA_046290865.1 Novosphingobium sp.
TTCCACGGTCTGGTGACCGAGCAGTGGCAGGTCGGCCGGGTGTTCCTGGCAGGCGATGCCGCGCACCAGACCCCGCCGTTCTTCGGCCAGGGCATGTGCCACGGCCTGCGCGACGTGGCCAACCTTGCCTGGAAGATGGCGGCCATCGTCAACGAGGGCGCGGACGAGGCCATCCTTGCGACCTACCAGCCCGAGCGCGATCCGCACGTGCGCGGGGTGATCGGCGCGGCGGTGGCCGCCGGGCGCTACATCTGCGAACTCGATCCCGCCAAGGCGGCGCAGCGCGATGCCGATATCCGTGCGCAGTCGGCGCAGAAGCAGGGCGAGACGGCAGCGGACCTGATCCCGGCGATTGCGGCCGGCTTCGTGGCACAGGGCACGCCCGCAGCGGGCCAGCGCTTCATCCAGCCCATCCTGACAGACGGGCGCAAGCTGGACGATCTGGTCGGCCAGGGCTGGCGGCTGTTCGTGCGTGACGGCGGCAATGGCGACGTGATCGTGGCCAGCGAACTGCCCGACAACGGCGCGGTGCTGAACTGGCTCACGGACCGCAATGTCGATGCGGTGCTGGTGCGCCCGGACCATTATGTGTTCGGCACCGGCTCTGCGGCCGAACTGCTTGCCATGCGCGATGCGATGCTGCGCCGGAAGCTGGAGATCGCGGCATGAGCCTGACGCCCAATCTGACCCTGGCTGCAGCCCGGACGATCGTCACCGCAGCCCTTGCCGAAGCCCGGTCCCGCAATGCCAGGCCGCTCGCCGTGATCGTGCTCGACGCCGGCGGCCATCCGGTCGCCTTCGCGCGCGAGGACGGCGCAAGCCTGTTCCGCCACGACATCGCCCGCGCCAAGGCGATGGGTGCGCTGGGCATGGGCGATGACACCCGCGTGCTGGCCGAGCGGGCCAAGGGCAACCCTGCCTTCTTCCAGAGCGTCAGCGTGGCGGTCGGCGGCAACATCGCCTTCTCGCCCGGCGGCGTGCTGGTGCGCGCGAATGGCGCGATCATCGGTGCCGTGGGCATCAGCGGCGATACCGGCGAGTGCGACGAACTGTGCGCCCTTGCCGGTCTGAAGGCTGCAGGCTTCGATCCGGAGAACAACAAGTGAAGCTCAGAAGCATCGAACTGGCCCTGCCCGATCCCGCAGGAGCGGCAGCGTGGATGGTCGACATCTGGGGCCTCTCGCCCGCCGAGGTGCGGGGGCAGACGCATTACCTGCGCGGCACCGGGACCTTCCCCTACCTCGTCGCCTTCGAACCATCGGACAAGGAGTTCGTCCGCTCGACCACGTTCGTGTGCAGCGACGAGGAACTGGCCGCGATCAAGGCTCGCGTCAGTGCGCAGGGCTGGGCCGCGCGCCCGGTAACCTCGGCCGATCCGGGCGAGGGCCACGGGATCCTCGTCGAACTGCCCGAAGGCACGATCCTGCGCTTCCTTGCAGGCACCGGCGAAGTTGCCCCCATCGAAGGCTTCTCCAAGGCCAGCAAGCGCGTCTCGCCGGTCAAGCTGACCCACGTGGTGTTCAACTCTGCCGATGCCGAACTGCTCGGGGCTGCGGTCGAGGACGTGCTCGACTTCCGCGTCTCGGATCGCACCAGAGGCATGGTCTTCGTGCGCTGCAACGACAGCCACCATTCCACCGCCTTTGCCCGTGCCGGCTTTGCCAGCCTCAACCACGTCGCTTTCGAGATGGACGATCTCGACGCGGTGATGCGTGGCATTGGCTGGATGCGCGACAATGGCTTTGCGCCGGCCTGGGGCCCCGGCCGCCACGGTCCGGGCGACAACGTCTATGCCTATTACATCGCCCCGTTCGGCCCGGTGATCGAATATTCGACCGCGGTCGAGAAGGTGCCCGCAGACTATCGCACCGGTGAGCCCGACGACTGGACCTGGCCCGACAACCGCATCGACCAGTGGGGCGTCTCGGACAAGGACTTCGCCGGCCTGCGCGTGGCCGAAGAGCGCTTCCGCTGCCGCCGTGACTGGGAACCGGCACCACTTTGACCGCAGCACTTTGAACATCGACAGACGAGGTTTCGTCGGCGGCGCGGCCGCCCTTGCGCTGGCAGGATCGGCGGTGCAGGCACAAGGCGTCCTCAGGGGAGACAAGACCATGGCCCGTTACATCAGCTTCCGCCGCCCCGACGGCACCCCCAGCTTCGGCCGCCTCGAGGGCGAGACCGTGCATGACCTCGGCGGCCAAGACGCTGCGGCATGGCTCAAGGACGCCGTGGCCGGCGACCTGTCGGCGCTGGCCACCACCGCGACGTACGCCCGCGCCGACGTGCGCCTGCTGCCGCTGATCCCCAATCCGAACAAGATCCTCTGCGTCGGGCTCAACTATGCCACGCACGTCGCCGAGACCGGGCGCGACCAGAAGGAATATCCGGCGATCTTCACCCGCTGGGCCGACAGCCTCATCGCCGATGGCGAGCCGCTGGTGCGCCCGCCCGAAAGCACCCGCTTCGATTACGAGGGCGAACTTGCCGTGGTCATCGGCAAGGGCGGCCGCCGCATTGCGCGCGAGAAGGCGCTGGAGCACGTCGTCGGCTATTCGGTGTTCAACGATGGCTCGGTGCGCGACTGGCAGCGCCACAACATCCAGTTCACGCCGGGCAAGAACTTCCCCGGCACCGGCGGCTTCGGCCCGGCCCTGGTCACTCCCGAAGACCTGCCGGACCTTGCCGAACAGCGCGTGCAGACCCGCATCAACGGCCAGCTCGTGCAGGACCAGCCCGTCTCCGACATGATCTGGGACGTCGCCTTCGTGATCGCATACTGCTCGACCTTCACCACCCTCGAACCCGGCGACGTCATCGCCACCGGAACCCCCGGCGGCGTCGGCGACAAACGCAATCCCCCGCTCTACATGAAGGCAGGCGACGTCGCCGAGATCTCCATCGGCAAGGTCGGCTCCCTCACCAACCCCGTCATCGACGAGCGCTGAGGGCAGTATGGACCTCGAACGTCTGATCCGACGGGAGAGGCTGGCCAGCATCGGCATCAATGCCGTGCTGAGCGCAGCCTTCTTCCTTGGCGTGTTCGGGACCGCGGTCCGCCCCCTTGCCTTCGCCGCGCCGGACAATCTCGCGCGCGATTTCCTGCCGCAAGGTGGCGTGATCGCGCTGATGGCAACGCTGGTGCCTTCCTTGCTGGTTCGGCGGGCACTGAGCGGGACTGGGCGAAGTGTCCCTTCGACCCGGCAGATTCTGGGTCAGGCGATCATTTCCATCGCGGGTGGCCTCGCCGTCTCCGCGCTGCTGATGTTTGCCTGCCTTTACAGACCGAGCGCGGGCATGGGCTGGATGTCTGCCTTTGCCATGAAGGTCGGCTTCGGTGGGCTGTTCGGCGCGCTCGTCACCGACAGGTCGCTGCGCCGCCTCTATCGCGCGGAGCCTTCCTGACATGAACCACCTTCCAGACATTGCTGCCATGGGCACCGCCCTCGGACCGCAAGTGCTCGAGCAGGTCCATGCCCTGTTCAATGCCGAACAGCGCATGCTGGCCGCACGCGTACCGGTGCTGGCCGCCGATTGCGCCTTTGGCCCGCACGAACGCCACCGGCTCGACCTCTATCGCACCAGTGAGGAGCGCAACCTGCCGGTCGTGCTGTTCGTCCACGGCGGCGGCTTCCGCCTCGGTGACAAGGGTGACAACGGTTCCTGGCAGAACGCTGCCGTCGCGCGTGCCATGGCCGAGGCCGGGTTCCTTGGCGCCGTGATGAACTACCGCCTCCTGCCCGAGGCGCGCTGGCCCGAGGGTGGCGAGGACGTTGTAGCGGCCACCGACTGGCTGCGTGCCAACGCGACAGCTCATGGTGGCGATCCAGCCCGGATAGTGGTCGTCGGCACGTCCGCCGGTGCCGTGCACATCGCCACGGCGCTGAAAGTACGGTCCGACTTGCCTGTCGCCGGAGCCGTGCTGTTGTCAGGGCTCTACGGGTACACGCCGCTCGATGTGAAGGATGAGCCGTACTACGGACCGAACACCGATTATCCCGAACGGATGCCGCGTGAAGCGGTTGCTGCCACCACGATCCCGCTGTTCGTTGCCTGCGCGCAATACGACCCGCCGCGCTTCCAGGCCGAGTTCCTTGGGCTGATGGCCGAGTGTCTCGAACGTCATGGCACGATGCCCGCAGGCACCATCGTCCCCGGCCACAACCACTATTCGCTGGCGATGCACCTCGGCACCACGGACCGCCGCCTTGCCGACGAGATCGTCGCCTTCGTCAGTTCGTGCTGAGCACTGCGCCGATGTGACTGCGTCCGCGTGCGCGGGCGAGTTTCTCCTGCCGGTCCCGCTCGCGCGCCGAAGCGCGCTGCTCGTCGCTGCGCTCATGATGGCAGGCGGCGCAGGACACCCCGTCTTCGTATAACGGGTGGCTCTGCCCTTCGACGTTTACCGGGCGACGGCAGGCCCGGCACAGAACGTGGCTCCCATGTGCCAGCCCATGGCCAACGGTCACGCGCTCGTCGAACACGAAGCACTCGCCGTGCCACAGGCTCTCCTCCTCGGGCACTTCCTCAAGATACTTCAAGATGCCGCCCTTGAGGTGATAGACTTCTTCGACCCCTTCGGCCTTGAGGAATGCGGTCGATTTTTCGCAACGGATGCCGCCGGTGCAGAACATCGCGACCTTCGGCGCCTTGCCCTCGCCCAGCAGTCGCTCGCGCTCGCGGCGGAACCATTCGGGGAATTCGCGAAAGCTGCCGGTATGTGGGTTGATCGCGCGTTCGAACGTGCCCGCCGCCACCTCGTAATCGTTGCGGGTGTCGATCACGATGGTGTCCGGGTCCAAAATCAGTGCATTCCAATCCTGCGGCGCGACATAAGTGCCGACGCTGGCGCGCGGATCGATGTCCGGCTCGCCCATCGTCACGATCTCGCGTTTGATCCGCGCCTTCATGCGATAGAACGGCATTTCCGATGCACTGGAATACTTTACGTCGGTTTCTGCACAATCCGGTTGAGCTCGGATGAAGTTCACCACCCGCGCGATGCCATCCGCGCTACCGGCAATCGTCCCGTTGATCCCCTCGCGCGCCACGAGCAGCGTGCCCTTGATGCCTTGCGCCTTGCACAGGGCTTCGAGCGCATCGCGCAAGGCGGCGCAATCGGCGATGACGGCAAAACGATAGAGCGCGGCGACGGTAACAGGCGAGTCCATGGCGCGCCCTTAGTCCAGACGCGCCAAGATCGCCAGCGTATCGCCAAAGTTCAGAACGCGGCGATACCAGTGATCGCCCGGCCAAGGATCAGCGCGTGGACGTCGTGCGTGCCCTCGTAGGTGTTCACCGTCTCGAGGTTCACCATGTGGCGGATCACCTGGTACTCGCCGGAAATGCCGTTGCCGCCGTGCATGTCGCGCGCCATCCGCGCGATATCGAGCGCTTTGCCGACGTTGTTACGCTTGACGATCGAGATCATCTCGGGCGCGAACTTGCCGGCATCCATCAGGCGGCCCACCTGTAGCGAGGCATGAAGACCCAACGTGATCTCGGTCAGCATGTCGGCCAGCTTCTTCTGGTAGAGTTGCGTGCCGGCGAGCGGACGACCGAACTGGTGCCGATCAAGCCCGTACTGGCGCGCGGCGTGATAGCAGAACTCTGCCGCGCCCAGCGCACCCCACGAAATGCCGTAGCGGGCGCGGTTGAGGCAACCGAACGGACCTTTGAGGCCCTGGACGTTGGGCAGCAGCGCGTCTTCGGGCACGAACACGTCGTCCATCACGATCATGCCGGTGATTGATGCGCGCAGGGAGACCTTGTTCTCGATCTTGGGCGCGGACAGACCCTTCATGCCCTTTTCCAGCACGAAGCCGCGAATGCCGCCACCATGAGCCTCGCTCTTGGCCCAGACGACGAAGACGTCGGCGATCGGCGCGTTGGAGATCCAAGTCTTGGCGCCGTTGATCACGTATCCGCCATCGACTTTCTTCGCGACCGTGCGCATCCCACCGGGGTCGGACCCGGCATCGGGCTCGGTCAGGCCGAAGCAGCCGATCCATTCGCCGCTGGCGAGCTTGGGCAGGTACTTGCGGCGCTGTTCCTGGGAACCATACTCGTAGATCGGGAACATCACGAGGCTCGACTGTACGCTCATCATCGAGCGGTAGCCTGAATCCACTCGCTCCACCTCGCGCGCGACGAGGCCGTATGACACATAGCCCGCGCCGGCGCAGCCGAAGTCCTCGGGCAGCGTCACACCGAGCAGGCCCTGTTCTCCCATCTCGCGGAAGATTTCGGGGTCGGTATGCTCGTGGGCGAAGGCATCAATCACGCGTGGGGCAAGACGATCCTGCGCAAAGGCGCGGGCAGCGTCGCGGATCATTCGCTCGTCATCGGTCAGCAGCCCCTCGAGCCCGAGTGCGTCTTCCCAACTGAACGGTACCATGCCTGCCATTACCACTGCCTCCTTTGGCGTGGTGATTGCACCTGAAATCAGTTTGTTCAACCGCCCAAAAGGGATTTTTTCCAGGGAGCGCGGCCAGGAGCTGAAGCCTATTTTTCCACTCGCGAACGAGGCGCATGCCCTTGCGCAGCTTAGACGTGCCGTACTTCCCCGCGGCTCGCAGTGGCAATCAACATTCAGACGTCAGCGTCCGGTTGGTTCTCCGGCCTTGCCGCACGAAACGCTGGCAATTCCGCGCACGCGGCTTCGATTTCCGGTATGCGCCCGAAGTCGAACCGGGCGCCGAAGCGCCTTGCGTTGCCGAGTTGGGGCACCAGCAGGACATCGGCCAGAGTCACGGTATCGCCGCAGCAGTATGGCCCGGAATATCGGGAAACGAGCTTGGAAAACGCCGCCAGACCCTGCTCGATCACCTCAGCCGCCCAGGCATCCACCGTCGCCTGATCAATCCCCCTTTTCTTGAGCATTTTCAGAACCTTGAGGTTCTGGACGGGGTGGGTGTCGCAAGCGATCACCTGGGCCAGCGCCCTGACCCTTGCCCGCTCCAGCGGGTCGGCCGGGAGGAGTGGCGGAGCGGGCTGGATCTCGTCGAAATATTCTATGATCGCAAGGCTTTGCGTCAGGACCTCACCGCCCGCCTCAAGCGCCGGCACGAAGCCCTGAGGGTTCAGCGCCAGATAGTCATCCGACCGCTGCTCGCCCGTCCGCAGATCATGCGCCCGGCCCTGCCATTCGAGCCCCTTGAGCCCCAACGCGATGCGCACGCGCCAGGATGCGGTTGACCGCCAATAGCCATGAAGAACAAGAGTTTCGCCCATCGCATCGTCCAAGCCTGATTGCGACGCGACCCTAACGGCAGCGCTTGCCATTGCAAGCGGGGCCAAGTGCCGGTTAGGGTCGTGCCCGATGACCACGACACCCTCGCGCCTTCACCCGATCTATGCCCGGATGCCGGTCACGATCTTCGAATACATGTCCGGCCTCGCACGTGAACTGGGCGCGATCAATCTGGGCCAGGGGTTTCCCGACGGCGCACCGCCGCAGGCCCTGCTCGACGCCTTGGCCAAGGCCTCCGCTTCGGGTTCGCACCAATATCCGCCAATGGCGGGCCTGCCTGAACTTCGCCGCGCCGTGGCGAACTTTTACGGGCGGGTGCAAGGACTTGGACTGGAACCGGAAGGCGTGATCGTGACGTCCGGCGCAACCGAGGCCGTGGCCAGCGCGATCCTCGCCGTTGTCTCCCCCGGCGACGAGGTCCTCCTGTTTTCCCCGGCCTACGACGCCTATGCGCCGCTGGTGCGCCGGGCAGGCGGCGTGCCCGTGTTCGTGGCGCTTCAGCCCCCGGAGTGGCGCTATGACTGCGCCACGATCGAGGCAGCCATCACACCTCGCACCCGGGCGATCGTGCTGAATGATCCGCTCAATCCCACGGGCACCGTCGCCTCCGAGGAAGACCTGGCGATGCTTGCCGATATGTGTGGCAGGCACGACCTCTTCGCGATCTGCGACGAGGTGTGGGAAAACGTGCGCTTCGACGGCCGCGCCCACGCCTCGCTGCTGGCGCAACCGGGCATGGCCGAGCGAGCGCTGAAGATCGGGTCGGCGGGCAAGATCTTCGGCGCGACGGGGTGGAAGGTGGGCTGGATCGTTGCCGCGCCCGAGGTTGCCGCGGTTGTCGGCCGAGCGCACCAGTTCCTCACCTTCACCACCCCGCCAATGCTGCAAGCGGCGGTAGCCGCAGCGCTCGACCAGCCAGACATTGCCCGAGCCTGTGCCGAGCGGTGGGCGCGGACGCGCGGCGTCCTGCTCGAAGGCCTTGCGCGCGAAGGCTTTGTCACCCTGCCGTCGGCCGCAACCTGGTTCACTTGCATCGACCTTGCCGCATCGGGCCTCGCGCTTGATGACCGGAGCTTCAGCGACAAGGTCGTGCGCGAGGCTGGCGTTGCCTCGATCCCGCTTTCGGCGCTGTGGGAGGGACCCGGCATGCCCCGCGGAATCGTCCGCCTGTGCCACTGCAAGAGCGAATCCATGCTGGCTGATGCGGTTGCCCGGCTTGCCTCATGGCGCAAAAGCAATTCGAGAACGGATAGTCGCTCACCGTGATTTGCACCGGACATGGCGCGGCCTGAGATGAGAGGGTGCTGCGGCAAGGCAAGGTGAATGGTTCGTAAAAACAATTAATTAGGTATTAATGTGGTCCGCCCGACCGTCGCCTTCGCACCTGCAAGAAGAGCAGGTGAGAAGCGAGAGATCAGCCGTGGCCAGTGGTCGCGCCGGGCGATGCGCAAGCCTGCGAGCGCCGCCCTCCTCTCGCTGTCATTCGCCAAGGCCTGTCATTTGCCAAGGCGAAGACGACAGCGCCCAGGAGGTCGACATGCGAAAAACCGGAACACTCTCTACCATAACCCTTGCCTGTGCGGGGCTGACCATACTCGCGAGCCCGGCGTTCGCCGGGACCCGGCCAGACAGCGGCAAGACCCATCCTGTGGGACCCCATCCTGCGAAACAAGGCACTTCCCCGACGTTGAAGACCGATGTGGGGCCGAAGAACGGATTCCCGAACAACCAGGGGCTGGATCGTGTCCGCGAAAGGGCCAATGAGAACGCC
>JBKBUD010000004.1:0-73588 GCA_046290865.1 Novosphingobium sp.
GTCCAGAGCTTGAGCTTGCCCTTCTTCTCGGTGATCAGCGCCATATTGGTGCCGGGCAGGAAAGTCATCGCCCAAGGCTCGTCAAAGGTGGCGACATCGGTGATCGCGATGCCCGCTTCCGCAGGATCGGCCCCTTTGGCCGAAATCGTTGAGCCACAGCTTGCGAGGAGCAGGGCGAGCGGCGATAGCGAGCGCAGGATCGGATTCGTCATGCAGCCCACAATGCCCCTGAACGCCAGTTGTGCCACTTCCTTTTCGTCCATGGTCACCATCGGCGTGGACGAGGCCGGGCGTGGGCCCTTGGCCGGGCCGGTCGTGGCGGCGGCGGTGGTGCTGTGCAAGCCGCGGCCCTCCGGGCTCGATGACTCGAAGAAGTTGAGCGCGGCACGGCGCGCCGAACTGGAAGAGAAGATCAAGCGCCGCTGCCGCTGGGCAGTGGGCGTGGTCGAGCCCGACGAGATCGACCGCCTCAACATCTTCGGCGCGACCATGCTGGCAATGACGCTGGCGGTGCAGGCACTGTGCGAGCAGATGGCGCATGACGAAGGCATCGGCGAAGTCCTCGTCGACGGCAACCTTACACCACACGGCCGGCGCCCGGAATGGTGCTGGCCCGCGCGCCCCATCGTCGGCGGCGACGCGCTGGAGCCGTGCATCTCGGCCGCCTCGATCATCGCCAAGGAACACCGCGACCGGATCATGCGCGAGGCGGCCCTTGCGCATCCTCACTACGGGTGGGAGCGCAATGCGGGGTACGGCACGCCCGAGCATCTGGCCGCGCTGCGCGAGCATGGGCCGACGCCGCTGCACCGCCGCAGCTTTGCTCCGGTCGCGCAGTTGCAATTGCTCTGACGAAAAAATTTGGCCCTGAGTCTGTCGGGGCACACCACTAGATGTTGAGTCTTGCGCCTGTGCCGAGACTCAACATGTCGAAATAGACTCTTTCTGTTCTCACCCCGAACCCCGCGCGACTCGCCGGAATCCCGCGAGTCGCCGCTTGACGGCGAGTCCGCAATGACTCAAACGGTGGCCTTATCCACAAGGGGTCAGGGACTAGATATGGCAGTTGCAGTCAAGGAACGCGCTAAGGCTCTTCGCGCGGCACCGGCAAAGGTGCTGAAGGCGGATGTTGCGCTTCCGGTGAACCAGATTCTGCGCGGTGACTGCATCGCGGAGATGCGCAAGCTGCCCGATGCCTCGATCGACATGATCTTCGCCGACCCGCCCTACAACCTCCAGCTTGGCGGCGACCTGGCGCGTCCCGATGGCAGCCATGTCGATGCGGTGACCAACGACTGGGACAAGTTCTCCAGCTTCGCCACTTACGACAAGTTCACCCGCGAATGGCTGGCCGAAGCGCGCCGCCTGCTCAAGCCCGATGGCTCGATCTGGGTGATCGGCAGCTATCACAACATCTTCCGCGTCGGCACGATCCTGCAGGACCTCGGCTTCTGGATCCTCAACGACATCATCTGGCGCAAGGCCAACCCGATGCCCAACTTCAAGGGCACGCGCTTCACCAACGCCCACGAGACGCTGATCTGGGCATCGAAGAGCGAGAAGTCGAAGTACACGTTCAACTACCGCGCGATGAAGACTCTGAACGACGAGCTGCAGATGCGCTCGGACTGGGTGCTGCCGATCTGCTCCGGGCCGGAACGCCTGCGCCGCAACGGCACCAAGGCCCACCCGACCCAGAAGCCCGAGGCGCTGCTCTATCGCGTCATGCTGGCAACGACCAACAAGGGCGACGTCGTGCTCGACCCGTTCTTCGGCACCGGCACCACCGGCGCGGTGGCCAAGCGCCTTGGCCGTGACTGGATCGGCTGCGAGCGCGAGGACGATTACATCGAGGTCGCGCAGGAGCGCATCGAACTGGCGCTCCCGCTCGATGAAAGTGCGCTCACCACGATGCAGTCCAAGCGCAGCGCGCCCAAGGTGGCGTTCGGTGCGCTGGTGGAAAGCGGCATGCTGGCTCCCGGCACGCGCCTGACCGCCAAGAAGGGCCGTTTCACCGCCACCGTCCGCGCCGATGGCTCGCTGCAGTCCGATGCCGAGATCGGCTCGATCCACGGCCTCGGCGCCAAGCTGCAGGGCGCGCCCTCGTGCAATGGCTGGACATTCTGGCATGTCGAGCATGAGGGCGAGGTCAAGCCCATCGATGCGTTGCGCCAGTTGTATCTGCTGGCCGTCGAGGACTGATGCCTTAGCCTGGCAATGCGCCCCCGCGCAGGCGGGGGCATCGGTGTTCTGGCGGAACATCTCGCGCAACATCGCACGAGGTCCCCGCCTTCGCGGGGATGCACACAATGAAGGTTTACATCCGCCCGATCGCGCTGGCCGACAGTCCGCAATCCGAAGAGGGCGAGGCGATCCGTCTGGGCGGCGGACTGGTCTATGCCAGCCGCTTCGCCGTGATCGTGCGCGATGGCGGGAAGGTCGTCTCCCGGAAGCGGTTTGGTGCTGCAGACCTTCCGACAATCCTGGTCGGGTTGCCCGACGCCTTGGCTGCCGATGCTTCCGGCCAATGGGACAATCTGCGCCGCACCCACGCGCCGATCGCCTGCGGCCAGCGCATGCTGCGGCTCGACCAGCCGGTGGTCATGGGCATCCTCAACGTCACGCCCGACAGCTTTTCGGACGGCGGCAAGTTCCTCGACAAGCCCGATGCGGCGCTGGACCATGCCCACGCCATGCTGTCGGCAGGCGCGGCACTGATCGACGTCGGCGGGGAATCCACCCGACCCGGCGCGGCAGCGGTGTGGGAAGGCGACGAGGTCAAGCGCGTGGTGCCGGTGATCGAGCAACTCGCGGCAGCAGGCGCGGCGATTTCCATCGACAGCCGCCGCTCGACCGTGATCGAGGCCGCGCTGGCGGCAGGTGCGCACATCGTCAACGACGTTTCAGCCATGCGCCACGATCCCCGCACGGCAGAGATCGTTGCCCGCTCCGGCGCGCCGGTCGTGTTGATGCACGCCCCCGGCTCGGACGGCGATCTGCATGCCGATGGCGACTATGCCGATGTCGTGCTCGACGTGTTCGATGACCTGCGCGAGCGACGTGATCAGGCGCTGGCGGCGGGAATTGCCCCCGAGAAGATCCTGCTCGATCCCGGCATCGGCTTCGGCAAGTCGCTCGCCGAGAACCTTGCGCTGATCAACGCCTTGCCCCTGTTCCATGCCCTCGGCCAGCCGATCCTGTTCGGGGCAAGCCGCAAGCGCATGATCGGAGCGCTGTCGAATGAAGTCCCCGCGCATCAGCGCATGCCGGGATCGGTCATGCTGGCCGTGAAGGCAATGGATGCCGGCTGCCAGATGGTGCGCGTCCACGACGTGGCCGAGACGGTGCAGGCGCTCCACGTCTGGCGCGGCCTGCGCGATGCCGCGCTGACCGATTTCAGCCAACTCGCCTAGAGCGAAACCCCGCCGTCGCTGACCAGACAGGTCCCGGTGACCGTCGCGGCCGCGTCGGACAGCAGGAAACCGATCTGCGCGGCCACTTCATCGGCGCTGGCAAAGCGGCCGAGCGGCGTGGCGTCCCTGGCCATGGCGGCAAGGGCTTCCGCCCGTCCGCCGTGCTGATCCACCAGCGGCGCGAACCATTCGGCGCAGTCCCAGATGCCGGTATCGACGCCGCCCGGCGCAATGGCATTGACCCGCACGCCATACCTGGCAGCCTCGGCTGCGGCGACCTTGGCCAGCTGGATTGTCGCAGCCTTGGACGCGGAATAGGCCGCTGTTCCCGCTGCAGCCTTGATGCCCGAGACAGAGGCCGTCAGCACCACCGCGCCGCTCTGCGCCTTCTTCATCGCCCGCAACGCGGTCCGCAGCGACAGGAACATGCCGTCGAGGTTCACCGACAGCGTCTTGCGCCAGGCGGCAATGTCGAGGTCGGTGATCTCGCCGTTGCTGGCGATGCCCGCGTTGAGCACGGCGTAGTCGACGCGGGGAACTTCGCGCTCGAGCAACTTCCACAAGGCCGGATCGGAGACATCGCCGCCGAACGGGCGGACATTGCAGCTCAGGCCCAACAGGTCGAGCGCCGGACGGTCAAGGTCGACCAGCACCAGTTCCGCTACACCACGGGCGTCGAGCCAGCGCGCCGCCGCCGCGCCGATGCCCGAGGCGGCGCCGGTAACGAGTGCGGTGCGTCCTGCGAATTCTGAGGAAGATTGCATGGCGCAAGGCTAGCGCGGGTCACGCCGCGTTGTCGATGCCCAGTTCCGAAAGCTTGCGGTAAAGCGTGGAGCGCCCGATGCCGAGCCTGCGTGCGACTTCGGTCATCCGACCGCGATAATGTCCGATCGCAAGGCGGATCACGTCGGCTTCGATCTCTTCGAGCGGGCGCAGGTTCCCGTCGGGCGAGAACAGGGTAATGCCCGCACCGTCGGTCACGGCCGGAGCGCGCCGGCTGCTTTCGCCGATCATGTTCGAAAGGCTCGGGAAGTCCTGCGCGGTCAGCGCCTCTCCGTCACAGAACACCGCTGCCCGGAACAGCGTCGCCTGCAACTGCCGGACATTGCCCGGCCAGTCATAGGCAGACAGCAGCGCCAGCGCGCCATCGGTAATGCCCAGCGGCCTAAGGCCCGGCTGCTCGCCGATGCGCGTCAGGAAATGGCGGGCAAGGGCAGGGATGTCGGCCGAACGCTCGCGCAGGGAGGGCAGCATGACCTGGGTCTGGGCCAGCAGAGTATGGAGTTCGGCGCGGAAGTCTCCGGTTTCGACCAGATCGCGCAAACCCGCGTTGGCGCAGGCGATGATCCTCACGTCGACGCGGAAGGAATGGCGCGCGCCGATTGGCTGCACGTCACCGCGTTCGAGGAAGCGCACCAGCCGGTCCTGCACATTGTCGGGCAGACGATCGACCTCGTCGATGACCAGCGTGCCGCCATCGGCGTGCTGTAGCAGGCCGACATGACGCTCGAATGCGCCTGCAAAAGCGCCCTTTTCATGTCCGAACAGGGCAGATTCGAGCTGGTTGGCGGGCATGCCACCAATGTTGATCGTCCGCAGGATCGTCCGGCTGCGCGGGCTGGCGGCGTGCATCGCGCGGACCAGCATCTCCTTGCCGGTGCCGCTCTCGCCTTCGACGAGGACGTTGCCATGGGTGCGCGCAGCCTTGGCCGCCACGGCCAGCGCCGCGCGGAATGCCGGAGCGGCCCCGATCATCGAATCGAAATCGAGCGGTGCGCCGAACTTCTCGGTAAGCGGCTGCAACTCGCTGGCGTCGGTCTCGCGCGAGGTCGCGCTGCGCAGCGCCTGCAGCAGGCGTTCGGGCGCAACCGGCTTGATCAGGTAGTCGGTCGCCCCTGCGCGCATCGCTTCGACGGCAAGCAAGGGCGAACTGCTGGTGGTCAGCATCAGGATCGGCAGGGCAGGGCGGCGGGCCTTGAGTTCGGCGATCAGGGCACAGGCATCGTCACCCGGAACCCATTGATCCAGAATGATCGCGCCGAGCTGCATCCCTTGGCGAGTGCCGAGCGTCGCGATTGCGCTTTCCGAATCGCGGGCGATGATCGTGCGCCATCCCTCCCGCGAAGCCAGCGCCGAAATCAGGCGGCACTGGGCGGGTTCGTCGTCGATCAGCATGAGAAGGCGCGGTTCGGACTCCTGCATGACCTAGTACTTTGACTCCCCCGCATTTGCGTCAGGAGCAATCCAGTAGCCGGATTGGGTAAAGAGGCGATTAAGCGCGATGGAATGGCTCCGCACTTGAGCAGCGGCCTGCCCATCGCTAGAGCATGCGCGTCGCGCCACCAGGGCGCATGGATTTTGGGGAAGAAAATGGCTCCTGCAAATGACATCAAGGCCGCAAAGGCCACCTACAGCGGTTTCGTGAACATGGTGAAGTGGGCCACGCCGGCGATCTGCGCGCTGGTTTTCGTGGTCATCCTGGTGATCCAGTAAAAGCGCCGTGGCGGGGGCAATGAAGATCGCCGTCCTTCGGGAACGCGCGACAGGGGAGAGCAGGGTTTCGGCATCGCCGGAGACCGTGAAGAAGTTCATTGCCCTCGGGGCCACGGTGGCTGTCGAGACCGGGGCGGGTATTACCGCCTCGATCTCCGACGACGATTACCGCGCTGCCGGGGCCGAGGTGACGGACGCTGCAGTCCAGGGCGCGGATATCGTGCTCGGCGTGCAGGGACCCGAACCAGAGGTTCTCGGTGGTGCCAATCCCGGCGCATGGATCGTCGCCGGGCTGGATCCTTTCGGCAAGCGCGCGCGCGTGGATGCCTACGCCGCAGCCGGTTTTGAAGCGCTGGCGATGGAGTTCATGCCGCGCATCACCCGCGCGCAGTCTATGGACATCTTGTCCTCGCAGTCGAACCTCGCCGGTTACAAGGCGGTGCTGGTCGCCGCCAACCTCTATGGCCGCGCCTTCCCGATGATGATGACCGCGGCAGGCACCGTCTCTGCCGCCAAGGCCTTCGTCATGGGCGTCGGCGTTGCCGGTCTTCAGGCCATCGCCACGGCTCGTCGCCTCGGCGCACAGGTTTCGGCCACCGACGTCCGCTCGGCCACCAAGGAACAGATCCAGTCGCTCGGCGCCAAGCCGATCTTCGTGGAGAGCGTTGCCGGCATCGAAGGCGAAGGCGCCGGTGGTTATGCCACGGAAATGAGCGAGGAATACCAGAAGGCCCAGGCCGAACTGGTCAGCGCGCACATCGCCAAGCAGGACATCGTCATCACCACCGCGCTGATCCCGGGCCGCGCTGCACCGCGCCTGATCTCGGACGCCCAGATTGCGACGATGAAGCCCGGCTCGGTGATCTACGACCTTGCCGTGGCGCAGGGCGGAAACGTCGAGGGTTCGGTGCCCGATCAGGTCGTCGAAAAGCACGGCGTCAAGATCGTCGGCTATTCGAACACGCCCGCGCACCTGCCTGCGGATGCCTCGGCGCTGTTCGCGCGCAACCTCTACAACTTCCTCTCGGCCTTCTGGGACAAGGAGCAGGGCAAGCCCGTGCTCGACGAGGAAATCGGCAACGCCATCCGCCTGACGCAGGGCGGCAAGGTGGTCAACGAACGACTGCTCGGCTGAGGGGGAAAGCCATGGACTTCATATCGATCCTGAGCATTTTCGTGCTCGCCTGCTTTGTCGGGTATTACGTCGTCTGGTCTGTCACGCCGGCCCTGCACACGCCGCTGATGGCGGTGACCAATGCGATCTCCTCGGTGATCGTCGTCGGTGCGCTGGTCGCTTCGGCGGCTGCCGGTAGCCCCTCTGCCAAGTGGCTCGGGCTGGGCGCTGTGGTGCTGGCTTCGGTCAACATCTTTGGCGGCTTCGCCGTGACGGCGCGCATGCTCGCGATGTACAAGAAGAAGGAGAAGAAGTGATGGAACACGTCGCTGTCTCTCCCTGGGTCGCGCTGGCCTATCTGGTTTCGGGCGTCCTCTTCATCCTCGCGCTGCGCGGGCTTTCCAGTCCGGCGACGAGCCGTGCGGGCAACCGTTATGGCATGATCGGCATGACCATCGCGGTCGCCACCACGCTGCTGACGCACGAGATTGCCAGCCTGCCCGAGATCATCGTGGCGCTGGCCATTGGTGGCGGCATCGGCTTCGTCATCGCCCGCAAGATCGCGATGACCGACATGCCGCAGCTGGTCGCCGCGTTCCACTCGCTGGTCGGCCTTGCCGCCGTGCTCGTGGGCCTTGCCGCCTACCTCAATCCCGATGCCTTCGGGATCATGCTGCCCGGTGGTCAGATCAACCCCGTCAGCCGGATCGAGCTGGGCCTCGGTATCGCGATTGGTGCGATTACGTTCTCGGGCTCGGTCATCGCGTTCCTCAAGCTTGCTGGAAAGATGAGCGGATCGCCGATCCTGCTGCCGGGGCGCCACGTGCTGAACCTCGGCACGCTGATCGCGATCATCGGGCTTGTTGCCTACTTCACGCAGGACCAGTCGGCCTGGGTCATCGCTACGATCACCGTTCTCTCGTTCATCATCGGCTTCCTGCTGATCATCCCCATCGGCGGCGCGGACATGCCGGTGGTTGTCTCGATGCTCAACTCGTATTCGGGCTGGGCGGCTGCGGCGATGGGCTTCACGCTGCACAACACCGCGATGATCGTGACCGGCGCGCTGGTCGGCTCGTCGGGTGCGATCCTCTCGTACATCATGTGCAAGGCGATGAACCGCGGGTTCCTTGCGGTTATCGCTGGCGGCTTCGGGGCCGAAGCTGCTGCCGGTGGCGGCGCAGCCAAGGAGCAGCGTCCGTGGAAGCGTGGCTCGGCCGAAGATGCGGCCTACATGATGAAGGAAGCCGAGAACGTCATCATCATCCCGGGTTACGGCATGGCCGTGTCCCAGGCGCAGCACGCGCTGCGCGAGATGGGCGACGTGCTCAAGAAGGAAGGCGTCAACGTCAAGTACGCCATCCACCCGGTCGCGGGCCGCATGCCCGGGCACATGAACGTGCTGCTGGCCGAAGCCAACGTACCCTACGATGAAGTGTTCGAGCTGGAAGACATCAACAGCGAGTTCGCGCAGGCCGACGTGGCCTTCATCATCGGCGCCAACGACGTGGTCAATCCGGCGGCCAAGACCGACAAGTCCTCGCCGATCTACGGCATGCCGGTGTTCGACGTCGACAAGGCCAAGACGATCTTCTTCGTCAAGCGCTCGATGGGCGGTGTTGGCTATGCGGGTGTCGACAACGACGTGTTCTACATGGACCAGACGATGATGCTCCTCGCCGACGCCAAGAAGATGGTCGAGGACATCGTCAAGGCGCTCCAGCACTGATGCGCTGTTCGGCTGCCGTGCTGGCGATCACGCTGGCGCTGGCAGCCTGCGCGCCCTCGAAACTGGCGTATGGAAAGGTCCGCTCGGCTCTGGTCGACGCGGGCCTTTCCGATTCCAACGCCTCGTGCATGGCAACACGCATGACCGACCGCCTGAGCATCGGCCAGCTCAAGCGCTTGCAGGCCCTCCAAGGACCAAAGCGAGGCCTTGCCGACTATGTCGCCACGGTGAAGCGCCTCGGCGATGCCGAACTGCTCGGCGTCACGACAAGCGCCGCAGCGCTCTGTGCGAGCGGTCTGGCGCCGGAGAAGAAGCGCTAGCGCTCTGGACCTCCCGCGCCGCCTTTCGTAATGCCGGTGCAAACAGGGGCCTTTCATCAAAGCCCGGGGAGTTATCGTTTTGCGCAAGATCGGCCTTATCGGCGGCATGAGCTGGGTTTCGACCCGCACCTACTACGAAGACATCAACCAGCTGGTACAGGCGCGCACCACCAGGATGGCAAGCGCGCCGCTGCTGATCGAAAGCCTGGACTTTACCAACCTGATCCGCCTGTCTACGCCCGAGCAGTGGGCCTATGCAGCGGAGGTGCTGACCGACAGCGCCCGCAGGCTCGAACAGGCCGGAGCAACCGCGCTGCTGATCGGCGCCAATTCGATGCACAAGGTCTATGATCAGGTGGCCGCAGCAGTGTCCGTGCCGGTCATCCACATTGCCGACGCGGTGGGCGCGAAGATGAAGGAAGCGGGCGTCAGCAACGCCACGCTGATCGGCACGCGCAACGTCGTGATGGAAAGCTTCTACCGCAAGCGCCTCGTCGCCCATGGCGTCAGCCTGCTGCCGCCGGTGGTCGAGGAAGTCGAGGCGATGGACAAGATCATCTACGACGAACTGATGCTGGGCAAGGCCTCGCGCTCGGCCGAGCGGACCTTCAAGACAATGCTGACCAACATGGGCCAGCGCGGCGCCAAGGGTGCGGTTCTGGCCTGCACCGAGCTCGACATGGTGATCGACGTCGATGCCAACGTCCTGCCGATATTCGATGGCACGCGCATCCATGCGCAGGCAGCAGTCGACTGGATTCTCGGTTGACCGCAGCGTGATCGAGGGCAAGGCACCCTACGCCAGCGATCCCGCCCGCACGCGGGGCCGCGAGTTCGGGCTGGACGACAAGGCCTCGCGGGGCCCTCGCAGCGCGTTCCAGCGCGACCGCGACCGGATCATTCACTCGATCGCGTTCCGGCGCCTGCGCCACAAGACGCAAGTATTCATCGCCCCCGATGGCGACCATTACCGCGTGCGCCTCACGCACAGCCTTGAAGTCGCCCAGATCGGCCGCGTGATCGCCCGCGCGCTCGGGCTGGACGAGGACCTGACTGAAGCACTGTGCCTCGCGCACGACATTGGCCACCCGCCTTTCGGCCATGCCGGGGAGGATGCTTTGGAAGAGGCGATGGCCGGGGCGGGGGGCTTCGACCATAACGCGAACACCCTGCGTGTGCTGATGCGGCTCGAAAGCCCTTATTGCGGGCATGAGGGCCTGAACCTGTCGTGGGAAACACTCGAGGGCCTTGCCAAGCACAATGGCCCGATCTTCAAGCCGACTTGGGCGCTTGAGGAACTGGACGCGGCATTCCCGCTGGACCTCACCACCTTTGCCTCGCTCGAAGCGCAAGTCGCGGCGATTTCGGACGACATCGCCTACGATAACCATGATATCGACGATGGACTGAGGGCAGGGTTCCTGTGTCTCGACCAGCTGCTCGAACTACCCTCGGTGGCCGACCAGTGGCGCGCCATCGAACGTCGCTTCCCGGGCGCACCGCAGGACCGGATGTTGCGCGAACTGGTGCGAGGTCAGATCGGACACATGGTCAACGATGTCATCGCCACCGCACAGGCCAACATCGCGGAGACCGGCGTGGCCAGCGTCGAGGACGTGCGCAAGGCGGGCCGTCCGCTGGCGACTTTCTCGGCGGCCATGGGCGAGCAGGAGCGCGCGCTCAAGCAGTTCATGTACCAGCGTCTCTACCTCCACGAGGAGCAGTGCCAGACCGCAGACCGCGCCAAGGATGTGATCGCGTCGCTGTTCAAAGCCTACGCCGAGGATCCCGGCAGCATGCCCGAAAGCTGGCGCACAACGCTGCCCGATGCCGAACCGGCCAAGACCCGGCACATTGCCGACTTCATCTCGGGCATGACCGACCGCTACGCCATCGACAGCTACGCCAGGCTGTTCGGACAGGCACCGGAAGGATTGCGCAATGTCTGAGCAGACGCGTGTGGTTCTCGTCGGTGCCACCGGATTGATCGGCCGCGCGGTCATGGCCGAAGCGGTAGGCCGCCCAGATATCCACCTCGTCGCCGTCGCCCGGCGCGAAGTGCCGCTGCCCAAGGGGGCACGGATGGAGATGCTGCTGTCCGACACCGGGCACTGGCCCGATGCCATTGCGGCGGGACGGCCGGATACCGTGGTGATCGCGCTCGGCACCACGATCAAGGCTGTCGGCGGAGACAAGCAGGCCTTCCGCGCGGTTGACCATGATCTGGTGCTCGAATGCGCCGCCGCGGCCAAGGCTGCCGGCGCCCGTCAACTGATCGTGATATCCTCGGTCGGCGCGCAGTTCTCGTCGAAGAACTTCTACCTCTCGGTCAAGGGCGAGGTCGAGGACAAGCTGGCCAAGCTGCATCTGGATCGGCTCGACGTGATCCGGCCCGGCCTGCTGCGCGGGAAACGCGAAGGTGCGGCGCGACCGGCGGAGCGCATCGGCATGATCCTCAGTCCATTGGTGGATCTCCTGATGCTTGGCGGATTGCGCAAATACCGCTCGGCCAAGGCCAGCGACATTGCCCGCGTGATCCTGACGCTGGCCGGCGCAAAGCAGCGCGGGCGCTTCGTTCACCAGTATGACGAGATGCGCCGCATCCTGCGCCGGGGATAAGCTTGTCTCAGCGCAGTTGACTTCGCGCTGCACTGCAACGAAGAGGAAGCGTCGCTGATCGCGCGGGAGAGTTCTCTCGATTCGTTCAGGATCGCGAGACGCCGAAGGAGCAACCGCCCCGGAATCTCTCAGGCAAATGGACCGCGTTGGTCGACAGCGACACTCTGGAAAGAGTCGCTTCCCGCAAAGGGAAGGGCCGCCGAAGGGGTAACCCCATCCAAACCCGTCAGGAGAGGCGGGCGGGGGAAAGCTCTCAGGTTTCCGTGACAGAGGGGGCGCCGCATGGCGTCTGAACTGCACGGGAATGATATTTGTGAGCGACACATACAATAGCTCTGGCAATAACTCCGGCGAAATTGCCGACGTCGATCCGGACGTGCCGACTGGCCCGCTGACCCTGCCGCTTGACCAGTGGCACCGCGCGCGCGGTGGCCGCATGGTCGATTTCGCCGGTTACTGGATGCCGGTCCAGTTTGAAGGCATCATCGCCGAACACCTCTGGACCCGCGAAAGCGCAGGGTTCTTCGACGTTTCGCACATGGGCCAGCTCTACCTGTCCGGCGAGGGCGTGGAGGCTGCGCTTGAAGCTGTCCTGCCAATCGACCTTTCGACCCTGCCCGTCGGCGGCGTGCGCTATTCGCTGCTGCTCAACGAAGAGGGCGGCATTCTCGACGACCTGATGGTCACGCGCTGGGGCACCGGCTTCTACCTCGTCGTCAACGGCGCAACCAAGTGGGACGACATCGGCCACTTGCGCGAACATCTGCCTGATGCGGTCACCATCAACCACCTTGAGGACAGCGCGCTGTTCGCGTTGCAAGGCCCGAAGGCGTTCGAAGCCCTCGAACCGCTGGTCACCGGTGAGCACCCGCTCTCGGCCCTCACTTTCATGCGCGGCGGCCAGTTCAAACTCGGCGGCGTCGATGCGTGGATCAGCCGCTCGGGCTATACCGGCGAAGATGGCTTCGAGATCGCGGTTCCGGCTGAAAACGCCGCCGAACTTGCCGACCTGATCTGCGCCCAGTCACAGGTAAAGCCCATCGGCCTCGGCGCGCGTGATAGCCTGCGCCTTGAAGCCGGCCTTCCGCTCTACGGCCACGACATGACCGAAACAGTCGATCCGGTGAGCGCCGACCTCCTGTTCGGCATCAACAAGCGCCGCCGCAACGAGGGTGGTTTCATCGGCGCGGACAAGGTCCTGCCGCTGATCGCCGCCGGAGCGCCCACCCGCCGTGTCGGCCTCGCCATCGAAGGCCGCATGGCCGCGCGTGAAGGCGCCAAGGTGCTTTCCGGCGAGACCGAAGTCGGCACCGTCACCTCGGGCGGCTTCTCGCCCAGCCTCGAGCGCCCGATCGCCATGGCTTACGTGCCGGTCGATCTTGCCGCGCCCGGCACCCCGCTTTCCATCGACGTGCGCGGCCGCAAGCTCGCCGCCAGCGTCGTGCCCACGCCTTTCGTCCCCCATCGCTACCATCGCAAAGGAGCCGCCTGATGACCCGCTATTTCACCAAGGACCACGAATGGATCGCGGTTGAAGGCGCTGAAGCGACGGTCGGGATTACCGACTACGCGCAGAGCCAGCTGGGCGACATCACCTTCGTCGAACTCCCCGGCGAAGGCAGCGAAGTAGGCAAGGGCGACAGCGCCTCGGTGGTCGACAGCGTCAAGGCTGCGTCCGACGTCTATGCTCCGGTCTCGGGCAAGGTCACGGTCGCCAACGCCGCGCTCGAAGACCAGCCCGAACTGGTCAACTCGGACCCCGAAGGCGAGGGCTGGCTGTGGAAGATGACCCTGTCCGACGCCGCCGAACTCGAAGGCCTGATGGATGAGGCCGCCTACCAGGCCTACGTCGCGGAGCTGTGATCCCATGCGCTACCTTCCCCTGACCGACGCCGACCGGAGCGCGATGCTCTCGGTCATCGGCGCGGGCTCGATCGACGAGCTGTTCGCCGATGTGCCCGCCGAGGCGCGTCTTGCCGCTCCCATTGCGGGTCTGCCCAACCATGCCACCGAAATGGCTGTCGAACGCCACATGGCGCGCCTGTCCGCGAACAACACCACCGCCGGATCGGTGCCGTTCTTCCTCGGCGCCGGGGCCTATCGCCACCACGTGCCCGCCACTGTCGATCACATGATCCAGCGTGGCGAATTCCTCACGGCCTACACCCCCTATCAGCCGGAAATCGCGCAAGGCACGCTGCAGGTCCTCTTCGAGTTCCAGACCCAGGTCGCCCGCCTGTTCGGCACCGACGTCGCGAACGCCTCGCTCTACGACGGCTCGACCGCGTGCTGGGAAGCAATCGCCATGGCGGGCCGCATCACCAAGCGGGGCAAGGCCGTGCTCTCGGGCGGCCTGCATCCCCACTACGTCGAAACCGCGCGCACCATGGCAAAGTTCACGGGCGACGTCCTCGACACCAGCGCCCCGGTTCTGGAAGCCACGCCCGACGATGACGCGCTGATCGCCAAGATTGACGCTGAAACCTCGTGCGTCGTCGTGCAGTACCCCGACATCCTCGGCCGCATTCCCGATCTCGCCAAGATTGCCGCCGCCGCCCAAGGCGCTGGCGCACTGCTGATCGCGGTGGTGACCGAGCCGGTCGCGCTCGGCGTGTTGCAGAGCCCCGGCAGCCTCGGTGCAGACATCGTCGTGGGCGAGGGGCAGTCGCTCGGCGTCGGCCTCCAGTTCGGCGGTCCCTACCTCGGCCTGTTCGGTTGCCGCGAGAAGTACCTGCGCCAGATCCCCGGCCGCCTTTGTGGCGAGACGGTGGACGCCGATGGCAAGCGCGGCTTCGTGCTCACGCTGTCCACCCGCGAGCAGCACATCCGCCGCGAGAAGGCGACGAGCAACATCTGCACCAACTCAGGGCTCTGTGCGCTGGCGTTCTCGATCCACATGACGCTGCTCGGCGGTTCGGGTCTGTCGGACATGGCCAAGCTCAGCCACCTCGCCGCGCGCAAGACGGCAGCGGCGCTGGCCGAAGTGCCGGGTGTGACGGTGGTCAACAGCCACTATTTCAACGAGTTCGCCGTGACTCTGCCGACCGACGCGCGCCAGATCGTGCGCGATCTCGCTGACCGTCAGGTGCTGGGCGGCATTTCGCTCGGGCGGCTCTATCCGCAGGAAGCGGCGCTCGCGAACGGCATGGTCGTCGCTGCCACCGAATGCACGACGGACGAGGACATCGCCGCGCTGGTTTCGGCGCTGAAGGAGGTGCTGGCATGAACGCGATCAACCCCACCGGATGGCGTCCTTCGATGGGCGAGAACGCGCCCGACAACGGCATCCAGACCTTCACCGGCAATCGCGCGCTGCAGCTCGAGGAAGCGCTGCTGTTCGAACTCGGCAATGCCGACCGTTCGGGCGTCGACTTCCCCGAGACCGATGGTATCGACCTGTCGGCCCTGGGTCCGATGGCGCGGGCCGAACGTCCCGATCTTCCGGGCCTGTCGGAGCCGGAAACCGTCCGCCACTACACCCGCCTGTCACGCCAGAACTATGCGATCGACCTCGGCCTGTTCCCGCTCGGCTCGTGCACGATGAAGCACAACCCGCGGCTTGACGAAAAGGTCGCGCGCATGCCCGGCTTTGCCGACGTCCACCCGCTGCAGCCGGTCCACACCGTGCAAGGCGCACTGGGTGTGATCAACGAGCTGGCGCACTGGCTGATCGAACTCACCGGGATGCACGGCGTGGCGATGACGCCGAAGGCCGGTGCCCATGGCGAACTCTGCGGCCTGCTCTGCATCCGCGCCGCACTGGAAGCCAAGGGCGATCCGCGTGACGTCATTCTCGTGCCGGAAAGCGCGCACGGCACCAATCCGGCAACCGCAGCCTTCGCCGGGTTCAAGGTCGAGAACATTCCGGCCACCCCTGACGGTCGCGTCGATACCGCAGCGCTCACCGCGCGGCTCGGTCCGGACGTTGCGGGCGTGATGATCACCAACCCCAACACCTGTGGCCTGTTCGAGCGCGATCTCAAGATCATCGCCGATGCTGTCCATGCGGCAGGGGGCTACGTCTATTGCGACGGTGCCAACTTCAACGCCATCGTCGGGCGCGTGCGTCCGGGCGATCTTGGCGTCGATGCGATGCACATCAACCTGCACAAGACCTTCTCCACTCCCCATGGCGGCGGTGGTCCGGGTTCAGGGCCGGTGGTGCTGTCCGAAGCGCTTTCGCCGTTCGGTCCGCTCCCGTTCACCGCGCGCCAGGCCGATGGCTCGATCAAGCTGATCGAGGAAGAGCAGGCGCACGAGGAGCACCCGCAGGCATTCGGCCGCATGTGCGCTTTCCACGGCCAGATGGGCATGTACACCCGCGCGCTTGCCTACATCCTCAGTCACGGCGCCGACGGGTTGCGCCAGGTCTCGGGCGATGCGGTGCTCAACGCCAACTACGTGCTGCGCAGCCTCCACGACGTGCTCGATGCGCCGTTTGGCGCGGCAGGCCCGTGCATGCACGAAGCGCTGTTCTCGGACGATGGCTTTGCCGAGGGCTTCTCGACCAATGATCTTGCCAAGGGCCTGATCGACGAGGGCTATCACCCGATGACGGTCTACTTCCCGCTCGTCGTCCACGGCGCGATGCTGGTGGAACCGACCGAGACAGAGAGCAAGGCCGGGCTCGACCAGTTCATCGGCGCCATGCGGTCGCTGGCAGAACGGGCGCGGGCAGGGGACGAACTGCTCAAGGCAGCCCCGCACCTCGCGCCACGCCGCCGTCTGGACGAGACGCTGGCCGCGCGAAAGCCCAAGTTGGTCTTCAAGGACTAATGATACGAAATGGGCCGCCCCGGACATCCGGAGCGGCCCTTTTTCTGGCCCAAGGATCGATCAGTTGATCGCTTCTTCGGTCGTGTTGGCTGCCGACTTGAGGTCGTCGCCCGCGCCGCGAACGGTGTTGCAGGCAGTGGCGCCGAACAGAAGACCACCCATCATGGTGGCGAAAACGAACTTGCGGATCATGGCTTTCACCTTTCGAACTTTACGGTGAGGTCGCTGCCTCACATTCAGGACGAAGGGGAAAACGCGCCATGGCGGGCGCGGTTCCTTCAGGTGGCCAGAGGGGCAGGGTTCCGGTTGCGTGACAGTACATGCTCGCGCCACGCGATCAGCAGGCTCGCCCCGATGATGATCGGTGCGCCGAGCCAAGTCGTCGCCGGCGGCAGGTGATCGAACACCAGCCAGCCCCAGAACGTGGCCCAGCCAAGCTGCACGTAATCGACGACCATCACGCTCGCCACCGAACCGTAGCGCAGCGAGGCGGTCATCGCGATCTGCGCGAACAGCCCGGTCAGGCCGATCCCGCCAAGCATTGCCCAGCCAACCGCGTCATGGTTCAAACCATTGCCGATCAGTCCGAGCGCCAGCACCGGAGCGCTGAACGCCGAAAAGTAGAACACCACCGTCAGCGGCTCCTCGGTACGTCCGAGATCGCGCACCTGGATCGTGACAATGGCGACCATGACAGCCGCGCCGATCCCGACTGCAAGGCCGAACGGCGGCAGGCTGGAGGTGCCGGGCCCGGCAATCACGATAACGCCCAGCAGGCCCATCGCCACCGCGGTCCAACGCCAGATCCCGACCTTCTCGTGCAGCACCAGCGCCGACAGGATCACCGCGAACATCGGGGTAGTGAAGCCCAGAATTGTCGCCTCGGCCAGCGGCAGCAGTCGCACCACGCCCAGTGTCAGGAACATGCCGGTGCCGCCGATCAGCGCGCGCCGGGCATGGATCCACGGACGCTGCGTCCTGAGCCGGCCAAGCTGCCCGCGCGATGCCAGCCAGCCGAATATGGCAAGCGCCGGAAGCGCTTGGCGGAAGAACAGCGTCTCGGGCAGGGGGACGCCGCGTTCGCCGGTCAGCTTCACCAGCAGGAGCATGATCGAGAACAGGATCGTCGCCACCAGCCGCAGGCCAAGGGCAAGCATCGGGCGGTCGCGGGAAGCTGACATGGTGGTGGCAATAGGCCAATGGGCCTTGCGATCAACCCCTTCCTTGCCCATTTGCGAGCGATGGAAGACTGGTTCGATCACATCTGGCAGTTCCACGCGAGCGCGGGCGCCCTGGCGCTTGGCGTCGCGCTCTGCGCCGTCTGGGCAGAGCGGCGCCGGATGCGGCGGGTCAATCTCGACGCAGTGGGCTTCATGCCCTGGACGGCGATCTATCTGATCACCTTCCTCACCGCCTGCGTGTTCCTGGGGCTGGCCGCGAGGGAATGGTTCGCGGCCTGAACCCCGCTTACAGGCAAGCCTCGAGATAGGCTTGGTCGAAACCGAACTGGCGAGCCTTTTCCAGTGTGTAGGGGCGCAGGCCCGACGGGCGGAATTCGCCGATGATCTTGCCCTCTTCGGTCTCGTCGAGATACTCGAACTTGAACAGTTCCTGCGTCACGATCACGTCGCCTTCCATCCCGATCACCTCGGTGATGTTGGTCGTGCGGCGTGAACCGTCGCGCAGGCGCTTGACCTGGACGATGATGTCGACCGATTCCGCAATCTGGCGGCTGATCGCTTCCTTCGGGATCTTGATGTCGCCCATCAGGATCATGTTTTCCATACGGCCAAGGCACTCGCGCGGGCTGTTGGCGTGGAGCGTGCACATCGAACCGTCGTGGCCGGTGTTCATCGCGGCGAGCAGGTCGAAGCACTCCGCGCCACGAATTTCGCCGAGGATGATCCGGTCAGGACGCATACGCAGGGCGTTCTTCACAAGGTCGCCGATGGTGATCGCGCCCTGGCCTTCGAGGTTCGGCGGGCGCGTTTCGAGCGGCAGCCAGTGCGGCTGCTGCAGGCGAAGTTCGGCGGCGTCTTCAATGGTCAGCACACGCTCGCCCGGATCGATCATCTTCGACAGGGCGTTGAGCATGGTGGTCTTGCCCGAACCCGTACCGCCCGAGATGACGACGTTCATGCGGCATGCGCCGGCAATCTTGAGAGCGGTGCACATCTTGTCCGACATCGAGCCGAAATCGCGCAGCATGTCGAGCGTGATCGGCTTCTCGGAGAACTTACGAATCGAGATCGCAGTACCGCGCAAGCTGAGCGGCGGCACGATCACGTTGACGCGGCTGCCGTCCTTGAGGCGGGCGTCGGCCAGCGGCGTGGTCTGGTCGACGCGGCGGCCGACCTGGTTGACGATGCGCTGGGCGATCTGGAACAGGTGACTTTCGTCGCGGAACCGGATCGGGGCGAGGACCAGCTTGCCCTTCTTTTCGATGTAGGTCTGCTCCGGCCCGTTGACCATGATATCCGAGATGTCCGGGTCGTTGAGCAGCTCCTCCAGCGGCCCGAAGCCGAGCAGCTCGTCGATCAGCACCTTTTCCAGCGCAAACTGTTCGCGTCGGTTCAGCGTGACCTTGAGCTCGGCCAGCACCTCGAGGATGATCGGGCGGAACTCTTCCGAGAGCTCGTCCTTGGTCAGCGTTGCCGCAGCTTCCGGATCGACGCGTTCGAGCAGGCGCGGCAGCACCTGTTCCTTGATCTTGTGAACCGAAGCCTCGAAGCCCTCGGCCTGGTAGTTGCCTTCGTTCACGCCATTGGCGCGGTCGGCAAGACGCGTCAGGGCGTCGGCTTTCAGAGATGCGGCGTTGACCGGTGCGTCCAGCGCATCCATCGGCGGCAGCGGCGGAAACTGTTCGCCGCCCATCGGCATCGGCATGGGCGCTGCAGATGGCGTGGCAGGCGCGGGCGCTGCCGCCTCTCCGCTACGCATGGGCCGGGCAACACCGAACGAGGGACGCCCCCCACCGCTGCTGCCTGCAATACCGTTCTTCCGCCCGAAAGCGCTCATTCGCCGTATCCCGTCAGCTTCCGGATCACGATGCAACCAGTCTGGTCAGCGATCCGTCTTCAGAGATGGTGAATAGTCCTGAAACTTTGAGGATTTCCTAATGACGCACGCCATCAGGGCTTTCGCGCCACAATGATGTAGCCATCGCCGAGATCGGTGCGCAGGAACAGCTTCTGCACGAGGCAGGCCAGCGCCATCGTTGCGCGGCCGGGGAGCGAGCGCTGCATTCCGAAGAGGCGGACATGCATCGAACGGTCGGTTCCGCTCGCTGCTGTCGCCCCGGCGGTATCGTTCGCGCCCCCGGCGAAGTCCTGCCCGCGCACGCTCAGATTGCCGAGCCAGTGGGTCAGATTGGAGAGCGGAAAGCCATAGCACTCGACCCGCTCGATCCGCAGGCCTGCCTGCTCGACAAGGTCGGTGAAGTCCTTGCGATCGTAGCGCCGGAAATGTCCCGCCCAGGCATCGCGCGGGCTCCACATCTTGCGGTGTCCCGGAACCGACAGGACCGCTGCGGCCCCGGGCTTGAGCCAACCGGCCCACTGGGTCAGGGCTGCGGCATCGTCTTCGATATGCTCCAGCACGTCGAACGACATCAGCAGGTCGAACTGGCCGTCCCAGGTGTTGGCCGCACTCGACCGCACGGATGCATTGTCCAATCCCGCCGTCATTTCAGAGGCGATCTCGAGGGCCTGCGTCGACGTTTCGATCCCGGTGCTGTCATGGCCGCGCCGGGCCATGTCGCACAGCAGTGATCCCGCGCCGCAGCCCACCTCGATCACCTTGCCGGGCCGAAGTCGCCCGACCAATGCGAGGATGCGGTCACGGCGCAGCACGAAGCGCGGTGCGGGCACCCAGCGCCCGGGCAGGAACGCACCATACTGCCGGTCGAAGTCAGCGGTGACGGGCGTTGCGGTCATGGTAGCTTGAGCGGTCATGGCGTCTCCGTGGCGCTGACAAGGTGCTGGCGCACAATCGCAACGTCGGCAAGGGGCAGGTCGTGAAGCGCTGTGGAGATGCGCCGTTGGCCATCTTCCGTGCGCAAGTCTGTCGCCAGCGCCGCCAGCGCATCGGCAAGAGCTGCGGCGTCTCCGGGCGGGACGAGCCTGACGGCGTCACCGGGTTCGACGATCTCGCGGATCGCCGGACTGTCCATGGTGACGAGCGGGCGCCCCACCGCAAGGATCTGGAATACCTTGTTCGGGATAACCCGCGCCGCCTTGCCGCCGCTGGCGAACACGCCAAGGCAGATGTCCGATGCGGCGATCAGCGCGGGGAGGCGGGCATAGTCGACCCACTGGACGCGCTCGACACTGGGGAGGTTCAGGTCCGCCAGCTTCGCATCGATCCGCGCCGCTTCCTGGCCGGTCCCGACAATCGTGAAGCGCAAGTCCGGCGCATCGACCTTGCGCGACAAAAGGGCGATGGCATCGACGATCGTGTCGAGACCGTGCAACGGAATGAACTGGCCGTAGAACAGCACGTTCACCGGCCCCTCGCGCTGGGGCAGGGCCTCGCGCCGGAACGTGTCATCCTCGACCCCGACCCAGACCGAACGGACCTTGCGCTGGTCGAGGCCGAACAGCTCGGCGACATGCCGGGCGTGCTCGCGCGTATCGAGCAGGACCAGATCGGCCGCCCGCGTCGCCAGCCATTCGACCGCATATATCAGGCGCGCCAAAAGCCCGCGCTTTGGCACCATGGCGCGGTCGATGACCACCGTGTCATAGGCCGAAATGAACACGTCCCAGCAGATCCTCGCGCCGCGCAGCTTGGCGAAAGGCCACAGGATCAGCACGTCGAGCAGCCCAGGGTAGGGCACCAGCACCACCTCGTGCCTCGGCGCGCGCAGATAGCTCAGGATCAGCGCAGGGTAAGCCAGCAGCAGGGTCAGCAGGATCGACAGCCAGCGTGCGGCTCCGCCGATCTGGCTCTTGTCCTCAATGCCTTCCCACACCTTGCGATGGCAGACGGTCAGCCCCGGCTGCAGTCCGGACAGTGCCGCGAGCAGCATCCTGACGCGAGGCTTGCCGGTATCGAACGTGCCCCAGACGAGAAAACGGTCCTTTCCCGAACTCACGGACGCGCCCCGTCCTTGCCGGAGATGGCCATCACCGCGAGGGCATAGAGACCGCTCGATGCCAGGGCGACGAGTCGGTCGATGCCCACCGCCAGAAACGCCGCCGCCGCTGGCACAGCCACCGTGCTGGCAACGCCCGCGGCGAGCAGTTCGCTGATGCCGAGGCCTGCAGGCGCAATCGAGGCCGCTGATCCGGCAACGTTCGCCAGCGCAAAGGGCAGGGCATCGGCGAGCGGCAGCGCCTGTCCGAGCACCAGAAAGGCAAGGTGCAGTCGGGCGCTGATGAGGATCATGCCGACAATGCGGTGCCCCACCGTCAGCAGCGCGTTGCGCCACCCGGCGCGCGCCACCAGCCAGCCCGTCGCCAGACCACTGCCGCTAAAGCCGATCAACGCCAGTGGCAACGCAGCCGGATGGCCATGCGCCACCAGCGCAAGGCCGCAACCGAGGCAGGCAATCGCGATCCACAGCACGGCCGACAGTACGACCAGCACCGAACTCGTCCTCAGCCCCGCGCCCGACGCCACCAGCGCCCCGGTGCGCACGATTGCGCCTCCCGGCAGCGGCAGCGCCTCTGCCAGATTGGCGTAAGTCGACAGGGTCACTGCGCGGGGCAGCGTCATCGCCGTACCGACCGAGCGCGACATCAGGTAAAGGCCAAAGCCGCTGTAAAGCAACGTGACCGGTCCGGTCGCCACGAGCAGCGCCAGCGGTACGAGGCGCAACTGTTCCGGCGTGACGCCCAGTTGCCGGAACGAGTACCACCCGCCAACCACGAACAGCATTGCTGCAAATACCAGCAACGGCACATAGAACGCCCGCAGTCCCGCCTGAGCGCGAGTCCGCAGACGCGTGATGCGGTCGATTGCGCTGGGGGAGGGGACGGCGGTTTCCATCGGATCAGAATGACGTGAAGTAGGGTTCGGCAGGCGCGGGTTGCACCGGCTCGCGCAAGGCACGGCCCCAGGTCAACGTCGTCGCAGCGTCGGCGGCAAGCACGTGATGCGTTCCGCGTGGAAGCTCGACGATCTGTCCGGCGCCGTAAGTGGCACCGTCCACGATCACGTTTCCACCCGCACCGACCGTGTAGGGCCCCGGCACCCGAACCGTTATCGTCTGCACCTGCCCGGATCTCGCGATCTCGAAGCCGGCGATCCAGTACGGGCCCCAGAAGTGGCGATAGGTCTGGCGCAGCATGGCAAGGTCGCTCGGCAGGAAGTCCGCCACCGGACCATCGGTCTCCAATGCGTCGGCGAACATCGTGTCGTCGTCGACCACCAGCGGCACCACGCGCTCGCGCTGGATCTGCTCGAGGCTTGGCAGTTCGCCGCGCAGGTAGCGCTCGGTGCCCCAGGGGGTCATGAAACCGTTGGCCTTGGGAAACTGCCCGAGCATCGCGCAGCTGTCGAAGTAGCTGACCGGCGCGCCGAATATCGCGTTCGCGGCCGCAACCAGTTGGCGCTGCTTGTCGAGCGTCCCGACTTCCTCGCGGACGACATTCGTCACCGCACCCGCAACCAGGCAAAGCGCAAGCAAGAGCGCGCCATAGCGACGCGTCACCAGCGGAATGATCGCGCTCGCTGATGCCGCCACCGGGGCCAGCATGAACACGTGATAATAGGGCGCGGTGTTGTGATAGAAGCCGAGCGTGGTCAGCGGCAGCCACAGTCCGGCAAGCGCGATCCGTTCGGCGGCAGGCCGGTCCCGTCGCAGCAATGCGAATGGCACAGCCAGCACCAGCAGCGTCGTCACCGGCGCAAGAATGGCGCCCTTCAGGTTGTGTCGCCAATAAGGATGGCTGGTCAGGCTGAACATCTTCTCGGCAGAAGCGCCGACAATGTCCTTCACTCCCCGCCCGCTCGCCTCGACAATGCCATGGGCGTGAAGCGTATAGGCGACCGCGAAGGTCACACCAGCCGCAGCGACCATCGCGGCAACGGCCTTGAGATAACCCCGGTCCCGTCCGCTCTCGCTCCAGCGCAGCCAGAACACCCCGGCGAAGGCTGGGGCATAGAGCACTGCCTTGATCGTGATCAGCCCGGCAAAACCGCCCATGACTCCGGCAATCACCAGCCAGCGCATGTTGGCCGGGCGGCAGATCAGCACCCAAAGGCTCGCCATCAGCAGCGCCGTCGCCTGTGGATCGAAGCGGAACGAAGTGCCATGCTGCAGCACGTATCCCGCAGCAAGGTAGCTCAGCGCGCAGAGCAGTCCCGTCGTCCGATCGCTGAATCGGGCCGCGATGGCCGTGATGCAGCCGAGTGTCACCAGTTCGCAGCCCAGCATGAACAGGCGGATCAGCACGACATGATCCACCGCATTGCCCGGCAGCCCCGGAACCCACATGAAGGCGCGGGTAAAGAACGTCTGCAAGGGCTGGTCGAGCTGGCCCTGCGCCGCCAGCACGGTCAGGCTGTAGTGCCAGAATTCGTCCCAGTTCACCGCACGGTAGAGCACCAGCGGAATCTGCAACGCCAGCACCACCAGCAGCGCGCCAAACGCAATCAGTCGCGAGCGGTCGCCCGACTGCGAAGACTGCCGGAACGCCACGGTCGGAGAAGCGACCGCCGTCATGCGGCTTCCCTGTCGGCGGCGTCCTTTTCGTTCCAGCCGGTGCTCGGCGGGGTGCGGTCCTTGAGCGTGGCGATGTCCTGTTCGAGCCTGCGGATATGCCCCAGCGCGGCCTCGAGGAGTTTGCGGTTTGCCCCGATGAGTTCGGCCAGCACGCCGAGGAGTCCGGTAAGAGTTCCCAGCACGATCAACGCTCCGCCGAGCACCAGCGACTGTACGTGTCCGGCCCCGTCACCCATGGCCCACAGCGCAAGGAAGCGCAGCACTGGCAGCATGCCGATCAGGGCAATCGCCCCGCCGATCATCGCAAAGGTGCGCAGCGGATTGTAGGTCGCATAGGCCCGGCCCATCGTCATCAGCTGGCGGGCGATGAACTGCGGGATCGACTTGAACAGGCGCGAGGGGCGCTCGGTCGCGTTGGTGCGGATCGGCACGCTGACGATCTTGAAGCGCTTGCGCCCGGCCTGGATCAGCATGTCGGTGGTATAGCTGAACTCGGTGGTGATGGTGATGCGCTGGGCAGCGGCACGGCTGATCGCGCGGAATCCGCTGACCGCATCGGTCACCTCGGTGCCGGAAAGGTTGCGCACCACCGCGCTGCCGAGCCGCTGCAAGAGCCGCTTGATCGGACCGAAATGCTCGTTCCTGCCGACGCCGCGATCCCCGATGACAAGGTCGGCTTCATTGGCAACGATCGGCCCGACCAGCTTGGCAATGTCCTCGCCTGCATACTGTCCATCGGCGTCGGTGTTGACGATGATGTCCGCCCCCGCAGCCAGCGCGGCATCGAGACCGCTCTGGTAGGCTGCGGCAAGGCCACGGTTGCGGCGATGACGCACGACGTGATGGGCGCCGAAACGACGGGCGACATCGGCGGTGCCGTCGGTACTGCCATCGTCGATGATCAGGATCTCGATCTGGTCGATACCGGGAATGCGCCGGGGCAGGGCGACGAGAGTATCCGGCAGACTGTCGGCCTCGTTGAGGCAGGGAATCTGGATGATCAGCTTGGTCATGTGGCCCCGTTTCCGTCGTATCGCGATGGCCCCCCGGTGCCCCGCATGTCCGTATTTCTAGGGTGACATGGTTAACTCCCGGTAAAGTGCCGCACTTCGCGCTGGAGCCTGCAGGAATTGCCCGCTAGAGCTTTGGTTATGACCGATAACCGGGCGGTCTGGGGCAGCGGGAAAACATAAGTTGCAGGAAAGTCACAGGTCCGGATTGCTGTTTGCACTGGGCGGTTTCGCGCTGCTTTCGGTCGGCGACGTGCTGGTGAAGAGCATGGCCGGAGCCTGGCCCGGAACCGCGATCGGAGCCTTGCGCTACATCTTCGGGGCGGTGGGGCTGGGCGTGATCCTGCTGGTGCGTGAAGGTCCCTCGGGCTTTTCCTTCCCAAGGCTGCGCTGGCAGGTGCTGCGCGGCTTCAGCGTCGCGATGTCGGCCATGGCGTTCTTCAGCGCGGTCCATCTCATGCCCATCGGCGAGGCCACCGCGATCTCGTTCACCAGCCCGATGATCACCGCAATTCTGGCCGCCCTCATCCTGTCCGAACCGATGCGCCGGGAAACCTGGATCGCGACCATCATCGCTTTTGCCGGAGTGCTGGTGATCCTGCGCCCGAACCTCTCGCTGCTCGGCCCTGTCGCCTTGCTGCCGGTAATCGCGGCTACTGGCATGGCCTTGCTCATGGTTGCAAACCGCAAGGTTGCGGGCATGGGCAGTGCGCTTTCCATGCAGTTCAACGTAGCGTTGATCGGCGCGGTGTTCCTTTGCCTCGGCACCGCCGCCGGACATCTGAGCGGGGTCCATTTCTTCGAAGTACCGCCCCTGCCGCTGGCGGTCCTGATCAAGTGCGCCATCATTGCCGTTACCGCCAGCACGGCCCACGCCTGCATTTACGTGGCAACCACCAAGGCAGGACCCGCCGCGATCGCGCCGATGACCTATGTCCAGTTGCTCATGGCTGGCGGCTTTGGCTGGCTCCTTTTCGGAGAGCGGCCCGATCTCGTTTCGGTTGGCGGCGCAATCGTGATTGTCGGCGCCGGTCTCTATCTCTGGCGCGCGGGGCGGCCGCCGTCGGAACCGGCGATGACGGACTGATCAGTGGGCGAGGGCGGGCCGCTCTGCTGGTTGTGTAGCCGCGAACTCGGGCGCAAGGTCGAATTCCATCACCCTGTGCCGAAAAGCCGGGGCGGCCGCACCACCGAAGCGGTTCACCCGATCTGCCACCGCACGCTCCACGCCGTATTCTCCAACACCGAACTCGGCCGGATCGGCACTGACCTGGCTGCGCTCAGGGCCAGTCCCGCAATCGCCCGCTTCCTGCGCTGGATCGCCGACAAGCACCCCGACTTTCACGCCCCGACGGCGCGCAGGAAACGTTAGAGAACGTCGAGTAGCGGCGCGAGATCGTTGAGCAGCACCGACGGTCGGTCCTTGTCCGGCAATGAGACATCCTTGCCCATGATGCCGGTCGCAAGGCCGATGGAATGTGCGCCGACGGCATTGGCCATGCGCATCTCGAGCGCCGGATCGTCACCGACGACAACTACGTGCTTTGCCGCCGACTGCGGCACGCCCATGATCTTCATCGCCGTATCGAACGCGACCTTCGAAGGCTTGCCGAGAATGCGCGGGCGCTTGCGGGTCATCGCCGTGAGCATTGCGTTGATCGGGAAGCTCGCGCCAATCGCACGGCCGTTCTCCGTCGCGAAGAACGGCACGTTGCTCGCCGTCACCAGTCGCGCGCCGTTCCACAGCGAGTGGCAGGCGGCTTCCAGCGCATTGAAGTCGAACTCGCGGAACCAGCCCGTATAGACCGCCTGCACGCCTTCCGCTTCCTCGGACGGCCCGATCACTTCCAGCCCGGCGTCGATCAGCGGTGCCGCGCAGCCCGGATTGCCCAGCACGCGCACTTTGCCAAGGCCGACCTTGCCGAGCCACACCGCCGCCGAAGACGATGGCGTGAGCATCTGCCGGTCCTCGACCGGAAAGCCCGCATTGCGCAGCGAATTGGCATAGGCCGCAGGCGGCTTGGCAGTACCATTGGTGAACACGACAAACGGCTTTCCGCTCGCCTTCAGCGCTTCGAGGACGGCAATCGCGTGGGGCAGGGCGCGGTGTCCGCCGCTCTTGGAATCCCCCAGCGCAATCGTGCCGTCCATATCGAAGATGTAGCCGGCAGCATCGCGCAGCCGGGCCTGGAACTCGGAATCAAGGGTCAAAGCGATGCTCCGGCATGGAGGGCGAGGCGGAAGCCCTCGCGTTCGATCACGATATCCCGCGCCTTGGGATCGGCGGCGAGCTTGCGCAGCAGCGACAGGATCGGCGCTGCCTCGGGCGAATAGGTGGCGCGCGACCGACCTGCGGCCAGCATGGCATCGACCTGCTCGGCAGGCATGACCGCGCGGAGCAGGAATTCCTCGTCGGGCAGGTTGGTGCCGAACTGGCGGCGCAGATCGCCCAGCGCCGGGAATGTCGGCTCGTTCTCCAGTTCGCGCGAACGCGGGCGGTCCATGATCGTCGCCAGCACCTTCGGGTCGACCGGCGAAGTCGGCTTGCCGAACTTGCCCATGCAATAGCGGATCACCTGATCGGACACCTGCGCATAGCGGCGCTCGCCGATCACGTTGAACAGGGCCTGCGTCATGACCATCTGCGGGAACGGCGTGACCATGATCGGATAGCCGAGGTCGGCGCGCACCTGTCCGGTTTCCGCGATCACCGCGTCCATCCTGTCCGACAGGCCGAGTTCCTCGAGCTGACGCGCGATGGTGGTCATGACCCCGCCCGCAATCTGGTGCCGCAGGAAACTCGCGTCGAAGTTCTGCGGTCGTCCCGGCGGCAGGCCCTCGGCGAGCGCGACGCGCTGCCAGTACGTGGTCAACCGCTTCAGCGCCGCCTTGTCGATGCCGACGTCGAACCCGGCTTCCTCCAGATTGGCGACCATGCGATTGGCCTCGGGCAGCGATGAGCCGTCTCCGCCGGGGCCCACGCCGACATGGATCGCCGAGATGCCGAGCTTGGCCGCCTCGAGGCTGGCCATCATGCCCAAGCCCACCGTGGTATGCGCATGGATCTCGAGCGGCCGGTTTCCGATCGCCGCCTTGACCGCAGGTGCAAGGGTCCGGACCCGGTCCACCGAAAGCAATCCCGCCGGGTCCTTGATATAGAACAGGTCGATGTTCGGGCTCTGCCCCACCGCCTTGGCGAAATCGGCATAGAACTGGTCGGTGTGGATTTCCGAAAGCGTGAAGGTCAGCGCCGCCATGACTTCGGCGCCGCCCTCTTCCTTCACCAGCTTCGCCGCCTCGATCACCGCCGGAACTTCGTGCATCGGGTCGAGCAGCACGAACCGCCCGACGCCGTTCACCTGCAGCGCGCGATATACCAGGCGCATGAACTCGGGGTCCGCCTGCTGCCAGGCGATGAAGCGCAGGCCGGTGGTGATGAACTGCAGCGGCGTCGTCGGCATCGCCGCCGCCATCCGGCGCAGGCGCTCCCACGGATTGTTGCGGAAGTAGCGCACGGCCACGGCCATGTGGCTCGACGAAGTGAAGTCGATGGCGCGGAAGCCGCAGGCCTCGGTCAGCGCCGCGGCCTGCAGCATGTGCGCCGTATTCAGGCCGGTCGCACCCCACAGGCTCTGGTTGCCGTCGCGCATGGTGACGTCGACGAGACGGATCTCGGTCATTGGGCAAGTCCCGTAAGGAAGCCGGTGTCCACGCCGCCCGCGACGAAGCGCGGATCGGCCACGATGCGGCGATGGAGCGGAGCCGTCGTCCGCATCCCTTCGATGTGCAGTGCCTGCAGTGCGTTGCTCAGCCGCTCGACAGCCTGCTCGCGCGTGTCGCCATGCACGATCAGCTTGCCCATCAGCGAATCGTAGAACGGCGGCACTTCACCTCCGATCCCAATGTGCGTGTCCACCCGCACGCCTTCGCCGGCAGGCCAGGCCGCACGGGTCGCGCGACCGGGCGAGGGGCGGAAGTCTGCGTCGGGGTCCTCGGCGTTGATGCGCACCTCGATGGCATGGCCGGTCGGTCGCACCATCGCCTGCGTCAGCGACAGCGGCTTGCCCATCGCGACCAGCAGTTGCTGTTCCACCAGATCAACCCCGGTGATCGCCTCGGTCACCGGATGCTCGACCTGGATGCGCGCATTGAGCTCGAGGAAATAGAACGAGAAGTCGGTCGCATCGACCAGGAACTCCGCCGTACCCGCGCCGCGATAGTTCAGGTGCCGGGCAAGCCGCACCGCCGCCTGCTCGATCCCTTCGCGCGCCGCGATCGGCATGGCAGGGGCAGGGGCCTCCTCGACCAGCTTCTGGAAGCGCCGCTGGATCGAACAATCGCGCGTGCCAAGGTGAATCGCGCTGGTCCCGTCGCCCAGCAACTGCACCTCGACATGCCGCCCCCGCGCCACGAAGCGCTCGACATAGACCGCAGCATTGCCGAACGCCGCCTGCGCCTCGGCCTGCGCCATGTCCAGCGCGGCGTCGAGGTCCTCCGCCCTGTCGACCCGGCGCATGCCCTTGCCGCCACCGCCCGCCACAGCCTTGAGCAGCAATGGATACCCGGTCTGCGCTGCCCGCGCATGCACGTCGGCACGTGTCGCCGCCTCGCCGCCGGGCAGGACCGGCAGCCCCGCTTCCACCGCCAGCGCGCGCGCGGCAAGCTTGTCGCCCATGCCTTCCAGCGTGGCGATCTCCGGCCCGACAAAGCGCATGCCTGCCGCGAGCACCGCACGGGCAAACTGCGCGTTCTCCGACAGGAAGCCGTAACCCGGATGCACCGCGTCGCACCCTGCCCGCACCGCCCCCGCAACCACGCGCTCGATCGCAAGGTAGCCTTGCGACGACGGGCCGGGGCCGACGATCTCGACCCGGTCGGCAAGCTTCGCCGGAAGCGACGCAGCGTCAGCCTCCGAAGCGCCGAGCACGGTTTCGATCCCCATGGCTCTCGCAGTGCGAATCACGCGGAGCGCGATTTCCCCGCGGTTGGCGATGAACAGTCTGCGGATCATGTCAGGTCAGCCGCACCAGCGCTTCGCCCTTGGCGACAAGCGTGCCATCGGGCACGAGAACCTCGCTCACCGTCCCGCTGCGTCCTGCATGAACCGGGTTCATCAGCTTCATCGTCTCGACGATCCCGATGACCGTCTCCGGCCCCACCTCGTCGCCGGGCTGGACAAACGGCGGCGCACCGGGCTGCGGGGCGTGATAGAACGTCCCGGGCAGGGGGGAGCAGATCGCGTCCGGATCCTCGGCCGTTGCCGCAGCGTCGGAGGCCACTTCCGCAACCGTCCCCGACCACTGCCATTCCTGGGTCGTGCCGCCTTGCGCGCCATCGCCCTTGGCCACGCGCAAGCGGAAGCGCCGCGTGGCGAGATCCAGTTCGCGATAGCCCGATTTCTCGAGGATCGCGGCGATCTCGGCAATGTCTTCGTGGGTCAGGGGAAGGTCGTCGGTCATGTGAAGATCAGTTCTTTGCAGCCAGCATTTCGCGCGCGGCCGCAATCACCGCGCTGGAAAAGGCCTCGTCGTTGAAATGAGCGTCGATGGCGGTGACGGGGACGGTCTCCGGCATGACTTGCGCAAGGTATTCGGCGAACGGGCCGGGCACCGACAGGTCCTGCAGGTGGCCCGCGCTGCTGTCATGGCTGGAGAACCCGCCCAGCGGCGTGAACACGCGAACCGGCCCCTTTGCCTCCCGCACGTTGGCTGCGAGATGGTCGGCAAGCTTCTTCAGATCCTCGACGCCCGTGCGCACCGCGGTCAGCTGCGGGTTGTGCTCGTGATAGCGGCGACCCGGAAACTGCTCGCGCGATGCCTCGATAGGTCCGCCAATGATGAAATCGGCGTTCCCGGGGGCAAGGATCGTCGGGATGCCCTTGCGCAGCGCTGCCTTGCCCCGGTCAGGCCCGGAATCGGCAAGGCCGCCGAAGATGTGGTCGAGGATTTCGGTCTGCGAAAGATCGAGGACAAGCGCCACGTCCTTGTCGGTCGCCAGCCCGTCCAGCGTCGGACCGCCTGCGCCCGAGGAATGGAACACCATGACCTCGCAGCCGTCGCTCTCAAGGGCCTGCCGGATGCGCTTCACGCTGGTCTCGGTGGTGCCGAGCGTGGTGATCAGGACCAGCGGCTTGTCCGCTCCCTTGTCGCGGTCATAGCCCTTGGCCATCCCCGCAACGGCATTGGCGGCATTGCGGAAAACATCGCGGCTGATCGTGTTGATGCCCGAGATGTCGGTCACCGCGTTCATCATCGCGATGTCCTTCACGCCCATGTAGGGCTTGGTAAAGCCCGAGGCCATGGTCGAGACGATCAGCTTGGGCAGACCATAGGGGAAGCTCTGCATCAGTGCCCCGGCAAGCGCCGACCCCATCGACCCGCCGACCGCGAGGATGCCTGAAACCGGACTCTTCGCATCCCATTCATGCGCGGCTGCAATCGCGCCGCGGATCATCGCATCCTGGCATTTGCCCTCGTGGCCGAGTGCGCGGACCTCTTCGATGGTCATGCCCGCGCCCTGCGCCACCATCTCCGGCGAGATTTCTGCACCGCCGACAGTGCGCCGCACGCTGGGGTCGAGGTGGACCACCTCCACGCCCGCCGCTTCCAGTGCGGCGCGGGTAAAGCGGGCTTCCTCCTCCTTGGTATCCTGAGTGCAGATGAACAGGACGCTCGGTTTCGACATCTTTGGTTTTCCTCTCCGTCGCCTATTGCTGCGACAGTGCGGTTGACTTTGCACGGGGGTTTCGTGATTTAGCGTTGCATAAGGTGAAACGCAGAATTTGCCGGAGCGGGATGAATGCTGGAGCGCAAGGTCAAGACCGTGCGGGCGTTGGAGCGCGGGCTCGACGTGCTGATCGAGGTGCAGACGAGGAAGGCCGCGAGCCTGCACGAACTGCACCAGGCAACGGGGTTGCCCAAGGCAACCCTGCTGCGCATGCTGGTAACGCTGGGGCAGAAGGGCCTCGTCTGGCAACGTCTGGCCGATGGCGCCTACCTGCCGCACGTCGACCGGCTCGAACGGGCGTCCGTCACGTCGTCGGCGCACATCGCGGAGGTCGCTTCCCCGCATATGAAGGCCCTGTCGAGCAAGGTCGCCTGGCCTTCCGTGCTCGCCGCGCCGCGACTCGACCACATGGAGATTCTCGAGACGAACAGTCCGCTGTTCCGCCTCGATTCCGCAATCCTCGGTCCCGTTGGCGTCAAGCTGTCCTATATTCATACCGCCACGGGCAGGGCCTATCTGGCCGCCTGTGGCGATGCCGAGCGGGACTCGATCATCGACCGACTTCGCCCTGCCAATCCGCCCGAGGGTAGCGAAGCCGAATTGCGGCTCATGCTGCAACAGGTGCGGCAACGCGGATATGCAACACGCGATCCCCTCCTGCCGTGGCCGGATCGCTCGAAGCAGCTGGTCCTGCGTGATGGCCGGCGCTCGATGGCGGTTCCGATCCTGGTCGGCGGCGCTCCGATTGCCACGATCAACGTGACCTGGCCGGGTCGGCGCGGCGCGGACGAAGCGGTTGTCCAACGGCATCTCGATGCGCTGAAGGCCACCGCACGGGCGATCGGCGCGGCGCTCGAGGCCAACCCCAATTAAGTTTCACCAAATGAAATCTGTTTGTCCAACTGATTAATTCTTGGCGCTGAATCGGTGATGATCCTTGTCACAGGGAGAAAATGCCGATGCGCCAGTGGATCATTTCCGCAGGCTCGACCTCGCTCAGCGACCTCAAGCTGATCGAGACCGAGACGCCACAACCCGGACCGGGCGAAGTGCTGGTGCGGGTGCGCGCCTGTTCGCTCAACTATCGTGACCAGATCATTCCGCTCGGTTTCTACATGGGCGGCGTGGTGCAGGCAGACACGGTGCCCCTCTCGGATGGCGCCGGTGAGATCGCCGCCATAGGCGAGGGCGTTACCTCGCTGGCCGTCGGTGACCGGGTCGCCGGAATCTTCTTCCAGGACTGGATGGATGGCCCGCCCAATCCCGGCATGGGCGTCGCACTCGGCGCGCCCCCGGCTCCCGGCATGTTGCAGGACTACGTGGTCCTCCCGGAGCACGGCGTCGTCCGGCTCGCGGAAACCCTCGATCCCGTCGAGGCGGCCTGTCTGCCTTGCGCTGGCGTGACCGCCTGGAACGCCCTGATGGAAGGTCCGCGCCCGGTAAAGGCCGGCGACACGGTGCTGGTGCTCGGTACCGGCGGTGTCTCGCTGCTCGCGCTGCAGATCGCCAAGGCCGCAGGGGCGACCGTGATCGCCACCTCCTCTTCGGATGGAAAGCTGGAGCGCGTGAAGGCACTCGGTGCCGATCATGTCATCAACTACCGCACAACGCCCGAATGGGGGGCAGAAGCCGCGCGGCTCGCCGGTGGCGGTGTCGACAAGGTCGTCGAGGTCGGCGGCGCGGGCACGCTCAAGCAGTCGATCGCCGCCGTCGGCTTTGCCGGCGAGATCGCGCTGATCGGGGTGCTTACCCGCGAAGGTGACACCAACCCGCATGGCCTGATGTTCAAGGGCGCATCGATCCGCGGCATTTTCGTCGGTTCGAAGGGCATGGCGCAGAGACTCAACGCATTCATCGACGCGCACGGCATCAAGCCGGTCGTCGACAAGGCCTTTGCCATGGAAAATGCGCTCGACGCCTACGCCTACCAATCGTCGGCCGGGCTCTTCGGCAAGGTCGCGATCACGCTTTAGCCCAGGATTTGCCGCGCTGCCGTCCACAAGAGACGGGGCGCCTGGAGAGGAAAAGAGATGGCAGGAATGCTCGGCTTCGGCCAGCCGTTCGGCGGCGTCATGCAGACCGCGTTCGTGGTCGAGGACGTGCACGCCTCGATCGCGCATTTCCAGAAGGATTGCGCTGCAGGACCGTTCTTCCTGCTCGAGCACTTCCTCGGGCCGGACCAGTTCTACCGCGGCGATGTGTCGACCGCCGACGTCGCCATCGCCATGGGTTTCATCGGCCACATGCAGGTCGAACTGATCCAGCCGCTTGATGGCAATCCTTCGGTCTATCGCGAGACCATCGAACAGCGCGGCCACGGCTTCCACCACTTTGGCATCGCCTGCGAGGACGTCGAGGCGGAACTGCCGGCCTACCTCGCGCGCGGATACAAGCTTGCGTTCAAGGCAGCCGTGCCCACCGGCGGCAGCGTGGCCTACCTCGAAGGCGGTGATGCGGCGGCGCCGGGCTTTCTCGAGCTGATCCCGGCAACGCCCGGCATGGACGCGCACTTCACCGCGATGTGGCGGGCTTCGCAAGGCTGGGACGGGACCGCTCCGGTCCGGCCCTTCATCTGAAGCAGATCAACGAAAACAGGGACGGGAGAGCGGGATGAGCGGCACACAGGCAAGAGGCAGCGGCTATCAGGTGTGGGTCACCGCGCTCCTCAGCCTCAATTTCGGCATCCTGTTCTTTGATCGCAACGCGCTCAATTTTCTCATGCCGTTCGTTCAGCCGGACCTGCACCTGACCAACACGCAGGTCGGCATGTTCAGCTCGGCCCTGTCTCTCACCTGGGCACTGTCGGGCCTTCTCGTCGGTCGGATTTCGGACAAGCTCGGTTCGCGCAAGCCGGTCGTCGTGGTCGCGACGGTTGCCTTCTGCCTGTGCTCGTTTGTCTCGGGCGCGGCCTCCTCGTTCATGATGCTGCTTGGTGCGCGCTTGCTGATGGGCGCAGCCGAAGGCGGCGTCATGCCGGTCAGCCATTCGATGATCGTCTCGGAGGTGGCCCCGGAACGGCGCGGTCTTGCCATGGGCGTGGCGCAGAACCTGGGCTCCAACCTGCTTGGCTCAGGTCTTGCACCGATCCTGCTGGTGCCGGTCGCCGTCGCTGCCGGGTGGCGCACCGGCTTCTACCTCGCAGCCGTGCCGGGCCTCGTCACCGCCGCCCTGATCTGGTTCACCCTGCGCGAACCGCCGGTCGAGGCCCACGACGACGCCTCGCCACGCGTCACCCTGCGCGAGGCTTTCGCCCACCGCAACGTGATCCTCTGCGCGCTGATCTCGATCCTCCTCGTCTCCTATCTCGTGGTCTGCTGGGCTTTCATGCCGCTCTATCTGACCAAGGCGCGCGGCTTTGCGCCCGAGACGATGGGCTGGCTCATGGCCACGCTCGGCATCTCCGCAGGCCTTGGCAGCTTCGTCGTCCCCGCGATCTCCGACGCTGTCGGCCGCCGCCCGGTGATGATCTTCTTCTCGTTCCTCGGCGTGATCCTGCCGCTGGGCGGCCTCTATTACGAAGGATCGACCTGGGTCCTGGCCGCAATCTTCTTCTTCGGTTGGGGCCTCAATGGCCTGTTCCCGATGTTCATGGCCACGATCCCCTCGGAATCGGTCGACCCGCGCCTCACCGCCACGCTCACGGGCGTCGTCATGGGCACCGGCGAAGTGCTGGGCGGCGTACTTTCGCCCTTCATCGCCGGCTCTCTGGCCGACATCTACGGCCTGTCGGCGCCCCTGTGGCTGATGCTCGCCTGCACTGTCCTCGCCGGCATTCTGACCCTCGGCCTGATCGAATCCGCACCGCGCGTGGTGGCGCGGCGCGGTGGCCAAGCGATCCCCGCAACTGCCTGAACCACGGAGAAGAACCATGGGTGCGCTTCTCAAGTTTCATACCGCGGACGTCGCCCCGCAGGACCGGGCGCGCTACTGGAACGAGATCGCCGACCGCGCCTTCACCGGCACGTTCGTCAAGGTGCCCGGCGAGGATTTCACCGGTCGCATGCTCGCCTGGCGCGTCGGCCAGCTGGACATGATCCGCACCGATTCCAGCAACTCCGCCGTCGGCCGCACGCCCATTCCCCAGAACGAGGAGCGCCTGATCCTCCACCTGCAGTGCCGCGGCTCCAGCGCCCACGCCCAGAAGCAGGCGGAATGCGTGCTCCAGCCCGGCGACTTCGTTCTCGCCAGCCCGCACACGCCCTATTCGATCAAGCTCACCGGCCACGAGCTGCTTGTCGTGGAGTTCCCCCGCGAGCCCCTCGCGGAACGCTTCCCCGGCGTAGACGACGCGCTGCTGCAACGTATGTGCGGCGCGACGCCCGGTGGCCGGGTGTTCCACGATTTCCTGCTCTCGCTGTGGCAGCAGGGCGAGCGCGCTGCCGAGGACCCGGAATGGGAAGCCGGCGTCAACGCAGTGTTCTACGACCTTGCCGCCATGGCCATTCGCGGCGCGCAGCGGCCGTCGCTCGAGCTGGGCGAGGCCGACATGCGCCGCCGCATCGTCGCCATGGTCGCCACCAGCCTCGAGGACCCATCGCTGCGCACGACATCCATCGCCGATGCCTGCAATGTCTCGGTCCGCACCGTCCAGAACGTCTTTGCGGCGATGGGCACCACGCCCACCGCCTACATCCTCGAGCAGCGCCTGCGCCGTGCCGCCGACCGGCTCGTCGCACGGCCCGACGCCAGCATCACCGAAATCGCCTTCGAGCTCGGCTTCAACGACAGCGCCTATTTCACCCGCTGCTTCCGCCAGCAGTTCGGAGCGGCGCCACGGGACTGGAGGATGGGTCGCATGACCGCCTGACGACGTTACGGAATGCTGCGCAGCATGATCTTTGCGCAGCAGTCCTGATCTGCTTGCGCGCCAGTGCAAGCGACAAGTGCCGCCAGTGCCTATCAAGCTGGCATGATTCCGGGGCAGGGGCCTCGGATCGGTTTCGACCACAAAACAACAGGGAGAGGAAAACCATGAGAATTGCATCGGTTTCCATCGCAGCACTGGCAACGGCCCTGGCCGTGCCGGCGTTCGCTCAGGAGCAGGCCCAGGCCGAAAGCAGCAGCAGCGGCGGTATTGCCGAGATCGTCGTCACCGCGCAGAAGCGCGCGCAGAATGTGCAGGACGTGCCGATCGCGATCAGCGCCTTCTCAGCCGATGCCCTGCAGGAGCGCGGCGTTGCCGAAGTCTCCCAGCTTTCCAACATTTCGCCCAACGTCACGCTTGATGCCGGTACGCCGTTCTCAGGCTCGTCGGCGGTTCTTTCGGCCTTCATCCGCGGTATCGGCGCCAACGACTTTGCCTTCAACATCGATCCGGGCGTCGGCGTGTACCTCGATGGCGTCTATCTCGCCCGCTCGGTCGGCGCGAACCAGGACCTGCCAGACGTCGAACGTGTCGAAGTCCTCAAGGGCCCGCAGGGCACGCTGTTCGGACGCAACACCATCGGTGGCGCGATCTCGATCGTCACCCATACCCCCGGCGACAAGTTCGCGGTCAAGGGTGACATCACCACCGGCAGCTTCAAGCTCGTCAACGTTCGCGCCACGGCTGATCTGCCGCTGGCCAACGGCCTGTCTTCCTCGGTCAGCGTCGCGATCAAGAACCGCGATGGCTATGTGAAGCGCATTCCGTTCCCGGGCGTGACCAACTTCAACGTTCCGCCGATCACCTCCTACAACGCTGCCGGTTACAACAACATCGGCTATGGCACCGAAGGTGGCGACAACAACTGGAACCTGCGCGGCAAGCTGAACTGGGACAATGGCGGCAACATCCGCGTCATGGCCTCGGGTGACTACTCGAATATCGACCAGTCGCAGATCGCCAACACGCTGCTGAAGACCGTTCCGTTCGTGTTTGCCGGAACCTACAACTGCGCCATTGCCGGGATTCCTGCCGGTGCCGAATGCGGGGGCGGACCGCCGGCATTTGCCTACATTCCGGGCATCGGTGGTCGCAACAGCATCGTCGACATCCCGACCTTGTTCGGCGTCAACGTCGACAACAACCCGAACAACAATCGCGTGCCTTATGACGATCGCTTCGTGCCGACCGACATCGACACGAGCTATGCCAACGGCAACAACTACTCGAAGCTCAAGACCTATGGCGGCTCGCTGACGGTTTCGTTCGACCTCGCCGACGAGATCGAGCTCAAGTCGATCACCGCCTACCGCGAGCTGCACTGGAATGCGGGCATGGACCTCGACGGTTCGCCGCTCAACTTCCTGCACACCAGCTTCACCATGAACCAGTGGCAGTTCAGCCAGGAACTCCAGCTGCTCGGCAGCGCCATGGACAAGAAGCTCAACTACGTGCTCGGCGCCTACTTCTTCAAGGAAGCCGGTGACCTGCACGATTACGTGACCTTCGCCGAAGGCCTGCTGCAGGTTGACGGTCCGAACGATCTCGCCACCAAGAACTACGCGTTCTTCGGCCAGGTCGATTACCGCATGAGCGACCTCATCGGCATCACCGTCGGCGGCCGCTACACGCATGAAAATAAGACCTTCGAGGGCTTCCAGTCCGACCGTAACGGCCTGACCTACAAGATCCTCAACCAGATCGGCGTGCCGCCGTGCGCTTCGATCACGCCGATCACCGAAGCTTGCCGCATCGCTGCCGGCTTCCCCAACGCCAACCAGCCGCTGCGCTACTACATCGCCGGTACGCAGCGTAAGTCGTTCAACAACTTCGCTCCGAAGGTGGGCATCCAGGTTCATCCGAACGACGATGTCATGCTCTACGGTTCGTGGTCACGCGGCTACAAGACCGGTGGCTGGACAACCCGCCTGTCGAACCCGCTGAACTATGCGCCGGACTTCAACGAGGAAAAGGCCGAGACCTTCGAAGTCGGCGTGAAGTCCACGTTGCTTGATCGTCGCCTGCAGATCAACGCGGCGGTGTTCAACACCAACTACAAGGGCATCCAGCTGAACTTCCAGCAGGGCGTCTCGCCGACCATCCAGAACGCAGGCGATGCCCGCATCCGCGGCTTCGAAATCGAACTGGAAGCGGCGCCGGTCGATGGCTTCACCATCACCAGCTCGGTTGGCTACCTCGACGCGAAGTACACCCGCGTCGATGCCGGCGCGCAGGTGGCTCCGGCCACGGGCGTGTTCGGCGACTACGGCGTGATCCCGGGCGCAACGCTGCCCAAGACGCCGAAGTGGAAGTTCAACATCAGCCCGCGCTACAAGGTCGACCTTGGCGGCAAGGGTTCGATCACGGTGATCGGCGACTACACCCACACCACCGGCCTCAAGAACGACACGGAAGGCTACTTCCTGTTGCTCCGTCCTGCGACCGACATCGTCAACGCCTCTATCCAGTACAAGGCGCCCGAGAACTGGTCGCTTACCTTCGGCGGCACCAACCTGACCGACGAGCGCTATCTCGTTACCGGCCAGGCCCAGTTCGCCGGTGGCCAGGCCTACGGCACCTACAGCCGTCCGCGTGAATGGTACGCACGCCTCGGCTTCGAATTCTGATGACCTGAGTGCCGCATGGGCGGGGTCCCCCCTTTGACCCCGCCCATGCACCCAATCTGAGTGGAGAGAGAACATGCCTGAAGCGGCGCACACGGAATTCTGGAAGGACATCAAGCCGGTCGACAAGGTCTTCCGCGAAGGCGGCCTGCCCGAAGTCTACATGCCCAAGATCGCCGAAGGCGACGAGCGCTACTGGGTGCCGATCTCCGAAACTGTGTTTTCCAAGCCTGTCTGGATCAGCCCCGCCAAGAACATGTGGGCCGACGTCCTGATGAGCAAGAAGGCGGGTCTCGTTAACCGCCACTATCATCCCCATCCGATCTGGGCCTACACGATCAGCGGCAAGTGGGCCTATCTCGAGCACAGCTGGACCGCGACCGCAGGCGACTTCGTCTATGAAACGCCGGGCGAGAGCCATACGCTGGTCTGCTACGAGCACGAGGACCCGATGAAGGTGTTCTTCGTCGTCTCCGGCCCGCTGATGTGGCTCGACGAGGAAGGCAACACCGTCGGTCACTACGACGTGTTCGACTACATGAAGGCCGCGCGCGAACACTACGATGCCGTCGGTATCGGCGCCGATTACGTCGACACCCTGATCCGCTGAGAGGACCACGACAATGAGCACCGCCACGGTGATGACCGCCCCGCCTTCGGACAAGGCGGAGATCGTCGACGTCCCCTTTGCACACAAGGATCTGGTCAAGCGCCTGAGCCCCGGGGGGCGCTACATCGACGCGCAGACCGATGTCGACAGCCCTTGGGTTCCGTTCGGCGAGAACGCCGCGATCAAGCACCTTGCCTTCGACGTCCGCCAGAACCTGTTCTCGAACATCCTGTGGGTTAAGGGCCCCGGCGTGATCGGCACGCACTTCCATCGCGGCACGATCACCATGGTCTGTCTCGAAGGCAGCGTGCGCTATCTCGAGTACGACTGGGTAGCGACGCCCGGCGGCCTGATCCTGGAGACGCCGGGTGAAAGCCACACCCTCGTCACCGACCACCCGGAAGGCTGCAAGCTGTTCGGATGGATGCAGGGGCCGATCGAGTTCTATGACGAGAACGCCGTGCTGGTCGATACCACCGACGTCTGGTGGTTCATCAACCACTACGAGACCTACTGCCGCGAGAACGGCATCGCCATCAATCCCAAGCTCTATCTCTGAGGCCACCATGGGCACCATGACCGCGCCGCCTTCGGGCGCATACAAGATCGTCAACGTTCCCGAACTCTACGGTGACCTGATCCGCGCCAAGGGTGTCGAGGGCACCTACGTCGGTTCCTCGGAAGTCGAGAGTCCGTGGGTTCCCTTCGGCGACAACGCCGCGATCCGCCACCTCGCCTTTGACGTGCGCGAAAACGTCTACGTCAACGTGCTGTGGATCAAGGGGCCGGGCGTCATCGGCACCCACAAGCACCGCGGCAAGGTCTGGGCCATCGGCCTCGAAGGCTCGTTCCGCTATCTGGAGTACGACTGGGTCTGCCGTCCCGGCGATTTCATCACCGAAACGCCGGGCACCGCGCACACCCTCGTCACCGATGATCCGAACGGCATGAAGGCCCTGTTCCACATGCAGGGCGCCAACGAGTTCTTCGACGAACACGGCAACCATGTCGAAACGCTCGACGTGTGGTGGTTCATGAACCACTACGAGAGCTACTGCCGCGAGCACGGCATCGCAATCAACCCCGCGCTCTACCTCTGAGGGTGCAGCCGTGAGCAGCGGTCCCGTTCCGAAACTGTCCGCCCAGCCTCGGGCCACGTACCTGCGCAACACCTGGTATGTGGCTGGCTGGGCGAGCGATCTCGGGACGGAGCCGCAGCAACGCACCTTCCTGGAAGAACCGGTTGCGCTGTTCCGGGATGCGGAAGGCGTGGCGCAGGCCATCACCGGTCGCTGCCCGCACCGCTTCGCGCCGCTCGGCCATGGAACCGTGGTCGATGGCGCCTTGATGTGCCCCTACCACGGCCTGCGCTTCAGCGGGGAAGGGCGCTGCGTCCACAATCCGCACCCCGGCGGCCAGCTTCCCGACGCGCGGCTGCAAGTCTATCCGCTGGTCGAGCGCCACGCCCTGCTGTGGATCTGGATGGGCGATCCGGCGAAAGCCGACCCGGCCCTGATCCCGGACTTCGCCTGGCTGTCCGACCCGAAGTGGGAAGCCGTGCGCGGCGCAACGATCGCCGAGGGCCACTACGAGCTCTACAGCGACAACATCCTCGATCTCAGCCACGCCAATTTCGTCCATCCCGCGCTTGTCGCCAGTGCCTTCACCGAAGGCGAACGCAAGTTCTGGCAGGATGGAGAGAGTGTCTTTGCGGAATATGTACGGCTGAACGACGAACTGTCCGTCGGCATTTCCGCCGTCATGGGCACCGAGGGACGCAAACAGGACTTCTACGGCCTCGTCCAGTGGCACGCCCCCGCCGTCCTCTACTTCGATTTCCGCGCCGGCGATCCCGGCACCCCGCGCGAGCAATGCACGCTGCTGCCTTCGCTCCACGCCTTCACGCCCGAGACGCCGGACACCACCCACTACTTCTGGGCCACCGCCCGCGATTACAAGCTAGGCGACGCCGAGTTCACCGCCGCCATGCGCGGCGCGCTCGAATTCGCGTTCGAGCAGGAAGACATGCCGATCATCCGCGACAGCCACCGCCTGATGCGCGGGGAGGACTTCTGGGACCTGCGCCCGCTGATCCTCAACGGCGACGGCGGTGGCGTGCGCGCGCGTCGCATGCTGCAGCGCCTGATCGACCGCGAACAACAATCAATACAAGAGGATGCCAATGGGAACGCTCGACAGGTTTGACATCAAGGGCCGCTCCGCGCTGGTCACCGGCGCCGCATCGGGCATCGGCCTCGCCTATGCCGAAGCCATGGCCGAGGCCGGCGCTGCCGTCACCCTGACCGACATTGATGCCGAAGGTGCCCTGCGCGAAGCCGCCCGCCTGCGCGAACTGGGCTACGAGGTCCGCGCCGACCGGCTCGACGTGTCCAGCTGGGACGATGTCTCCGCCGCGTTCGATGCCCACGACCGCGCCTATGGCGGCCTCGACATCTGCTTCGCCAACGCCGGCATCGATACCGGCGCAGGCTTCTGGAACCCCGCCGGCCACCGCAACGAAGACGGCCAGGTCGATACCTACGACCACAACCGCTGGGACCGCTCGATCCAGGTCAATCTCAACGGCGTGTTCTACACCGTCAGCAACGCCGTGCGCATAATGAAGAAGGGTGGCCGCGCAAACGGTCGCACCGGCGGCTCGATCATTACCACCGCGTCGAATGCCGGCCTCGTCACCGAACCCATCGTCGGCCTGCCCTACATGCCCGCCAAGGCCGGCGTCCTCCACATGGTCCGCGCCCTCGGCCTCGAACTCGCAGAGTTCAAGATCCGCATCAACGCCATCGCGCCCGGCCCCTTCGTCACCAACATCGGCGGTGGCTGGCTCAAGAAGGACCCGGTCGCCCGCGCCGCATGGGACGCCATCGTCCCCCTGGGCTCGGTGGCCGAGACCGAACAGCTAAAGCCACTCGCCCTGCTGCTGGCCTCCGACGCGTCCGACTACATGACCGGCAGCCACGTCGTGATCGACGGCGGCATGATGCTCGGCAAGTACAAGTAGGGCCACCCTCATGCGCGCCGCCGTGATGCAGGGCCTGCACCAGCCCCTGGCCGTCGAGACCATCCCCGACCCCACGCCGGGCGAGGGCGACGTCGTCGTCAAGGTCGGCCGCTGCGGCATCTGCGGCTCCGATCTGCACATGACCGAGGACCCGGCCTACGGGCAGGGTGCAGGCTCCATCCTCGGCCACGAGTTCGCCGGTGAAGTCGTCGCGCTGGGCAAGGGCGTCGAGGGCCTCACGACCGGCGATCTCGTCTCCGTCATCCCGCTGCAAAGCTGCGGCGAGTGCCACACCTGCCGCACCGGCCAAGTCCAGTGGTGCGATAAGTTCGGCCTCCAGGGCGGCGGCTATGCCGAATACGCGCTGACCCGCCCGAACCAGTGCGTGCGTCTGCCCAAAAGCGCCAGCCTTGCCGACGGTGCCATCGTCGAGCCACTCGCCGTCGCCCTCCACGGCGTAGCGCTCAGCCGCATGCGCATTGGCGACAAGGTCCTTGTTCTCGGAGCCGGCCCCATCGGCCTGGCCGTCGCCTTCTGGGCACGCCGCTACGGGGCAGGGCGCGTGGTCGTGCAGGACCTCGCCGACTGGCAACGCGATCGCGCCATGCAAATGGGAGCGCACGATTTCGTTGTCGAACCGGCCGACCCCGTCGGAAGCGCCGAACGGGCACTCGGCGGCAAGGCCGATGTGGTATTCGAATGCGTCGGCGTTCCCGGCCTCATCGCGCTAGCCGTCGATCAGGTCCGCAACGACGGCACCATCGTGCTGCTCGGCCTGTGCACCCGCCCCGATACCTTCAACAGCTTCGCCATGCTGTCCAAGCAGGTGAAGCTGGTGACCTCGGCCTTCTTCACCCGGCAGGAATATGAAGCCGCCCTCGATGCGCTGGATCGCGGTGCGGTCGAACCCCGCCTGCTGGTAACCGACACGATTTCGCTCGATGCAACGCCAGACGTGTTCGAGAGCCTGCGCAAGCGCACGCGACAGTGCAAGGTCCTGATAAACCCGGCTGAATGATCGGCCGGGCAGGGGGAGAACACCAATGGCGATCACATCCTTTGCCGGCCGCAATGCCTTCGTCACGGGCGGGGCTTCGGGCATCGGCCTCGGGATCGTCAAGGCCCTCGCGCGCCGCGATGCCTTCGTGATCATGGCCGACCTGCGCGCCGATCACATCAGCAGTGCGCTCAGGACCGTCGCCGCAGCAGGCCTTGGCGAGAGCGTGATCGCCATGGAACTGGACGTCACCGATCGCGAGGCATACGCCGAAGCCGCAAGCCGCATGGACCTCGAACTTGGCGGGGTCGACATCCTCGTCAACAATGCCGGTGTCGGCGTGGAAGGGCCGGTGCTCGAGGCGACCTATGCCGACTGGGACTTCGGACTGGGCGTAAACCTCGGCGGCGTGGTCAACGGCCTCCAGGCCATCCTGCCGCAGATGATTGCCCACGGTCGCGGCGGGCACGTCGTCAACACCGCCTCGCTTGCAGCCACGGTCACGATGCCCGGCCACCTTGCCATCTATGCGGCAAGCAAGGCGGCCGTGCTCAACCTGTCCGAGAACATGCGCGCCGATCTTGCGACGCAGGGCATCGGCAGCAGCGTGCTGTGCCCCGGCTTCGTCCGCTCCAACATTCACGAAGCCGCCCGCAACCGTCCGCCCCATCTTCGCGAAGGCAGCGGCTTTGCGGCATCCGAACAGGCTCTGGCGCAGCGCGTCGTCGGCAATGACTGGATGGATCCGGACGAGGTCGGCGAAATGGTGGCAGAGGCAATCCTGTCCGACAGCCTCTACATCGTGACGCACGGACAGTTCTCCGACCGCATGCGCCAGCGCGCCGACGCTCTCCTCGCGGCAACGCCCGAGTGCGCCTTCCAGTTCTAGTCCTGTAGAGGCATTTGCGTCGCGCCTCTTGAACACGCCCTTCGTCAACCTTTTATGCAATCGATTGTTGTCATTCTTTTCAGCTTGTGACATGATGCGCGCAACAGGCCCATGAGGCCCCCGGGAGAGTCCGCGCATGAACCTTGTCACCAGTATCAGGCGACCGCATCTGCCCTTGGCGCGGATACTGGAAATGAACCTCGGTTTCCTTGGTCTCCAGTTCAGCTTCGGCCTCCAGCAAGGCAACATGGGGCCGATCTACAGCTATCTCGGCGCCGATGAATCCCAGCTGCCGATGCTCCAGCTGGCCGGGCCGATCACGGGCCTGCTGGTGCAGCCGATCATCGGCGCGATGAGCGACCGGACCGACAGCAAGTGGGGCCGCCGCACGCCCTACTTCCTCATCGGCGCGGTGCTCTGTGCGCTCGGCCTGTTCTTCATGCCGCTGTCGAGCTCGATCCTCATGGCGATGTCGCTGCTGTGGATCCTCGATGCCGGCAACAACATCACCATGGAGCCCTACCGCGCCTATGTCTCGGACCGGCTGAATCCCGATCAGCGACAGGCCGGTTTCCTTTCGCAAAGCGCATTCACCGGCCTTGCGCAGATGCTGGCCTTCCTCACCCCATCGCTGCTGGTCGGCCTCGGCATGAATCAGGACTGGGTGGACAGCCACGGCATCCCCTACACGGTGCGCATCGTCTTCATGGTCGGCGCTGTCCTCTCGCTCACCACCATCCTGTGGTCGGTGCTGCGCGTGCCGGAACTGCCGCTGAGCGATGAAGAGCGCGCCCACATTCAGGCGCAGCCCAAGGGCGCCTGGGCCACGCTGCGCGAAATCGGCGAGGCGATTGCCGATATGCCTGTCGCCATGCGCAAGCTCGGACTGATGAGCTTGTTCCAGTGGGTCGGCATGTCGGGCTACTGGACCTACGCGGTCTATTCGATCAGCCGTACGGTCTATGGCACGGCCGATGCCCACAGCAGCGCATTCCACTCCGCCGTCCTGACCAACGGCGAAGTTGCCGCCTTCTACAACGCCATATCTTTCATCACGGCCTTTGCCATGGTGCCGCTGGTCAAGCGCATCGGACCGGGTCCGCTTCACGCCGTGTGCCTGTTTGCAGGGGGCGTCGGCATGTTCATCCTGCCCAATGTCACCGACAAGGCGCTGCTGTTCCTGCCCGCGATCGGCATCGGCCTCGCCTGGGGCAGCATCATGGGCAACCCCTATGCCATTCTGACCAACTCGATCCCGCCCCAGCGCACCGGCGTTTACATGGGCATCTTCAACATGATGATCGTCATCCCGATGCTGATCTTCGCGGTGGTCATGAGCCGCCTCGACCTGGGTTTCGTCTCTCTCGGTTTCGATGCCTACAAGCTCGTTCTGGGCGGCGATCCGCGCAACATGCTGATGTTCTGCGGAGCCTCGCTCGTCCTCGCCGGGTTCTCTGTCCTCTGGGTGCGCGAGGGCAGGGTGGGCGCCATGCCGCAGGCTGCAATCGCCGCGTGATGACTTCGATGATTGCCTTGAATGCGGGCGCAGGCTCGCTGGTATTGGAGTTGCGCGAAGGCGCTCCGCCGGTCTGGCGGCATTTCGGCGCATCCGTCTCGACCGAAGGTCTGCCGTCGCTCGCGATAACGCGCGGTTCGGCGTCCTACTCGCTCGACCATGATGTTCCGCTGTCCGTTGCTCCTGTTTCGGGGCTGGGTTGGTTCGGACCCGAGGTTCTGCGCATCAGTCGCGACGGGTCATCCCTCAACATCGCCTTCACGGACTCGTCCGCTTCAAGCGCAGACGGTCATCTGACGATCCGCTCCACAGATCCGGTCAGCGGCATCGAACTGGAACAAGTCTTCGAAGCTACTGGTGCAGCATACGTATGCCGCAGCCGGGTGAGCAACATCGGCACCGTTCCGTTCACGGTCGATTGGCTGGCAAGCGCACTCCTGCCTGTGTCGGCGGCTGCAGGCGAAATCGTCTCATGGCGCGGCCGTCACAATGCCGAACTCGTCGAATGCCGCGAGGCCATGCCGCAGCAGGCTTGGGTCCGCGAAGTGCGCCGCGGAATTTCCGGCCATGGCGGCCCCGGTGGCCTCTACCTGCTCGACGAGGGCGCGACCTTTCACGCAGGCACCGTCCGCGCCCTGCAACTGGCTTGGTCGGGCGACAGTCGCATTGCTGTCGAGCGTGACGACGAAGGCTTCTGGACCCTCACTGCCGGTGCCGTGCTGCAACCTGGCGAAATCGTGCTCCATCCCGGTGAGAGCTGGACCGCCCCGGATGCCATCGTCGCGGTTTCGACCAGCGGCCGCAACGGCGCTGCCGCAGCCTTCCATGATGCGGTGCGCGCAAGGCTGTGCTGGCCCGGCGGCGCGATGCGTCCGCGTCCCGTCCATCTCAACTCGTGGGAAGCCTGCTACTTCGATCATGACGAAGAGCGCATCGTCGCCCTTGCCGAAGCCGCGGCATCGGTCGGCGTGGAACGCTTCATTCTTGACGATGGCTGGTTCCGCAACCGCAATGACGATACCGCGGGGCTCGGCGACTGGACAACCGACCCGCACAAGTATCCCAAGGGTCTCAAGCCTCTCGCCGAACGGGTCAATGCCCTCGGCATGGAGTTCGGCCTGTGGGTAGAGCCGGAGATGATCAATCCGGACAGCGACCTCTATCGCGCTCATCCCGATTGGGCGCTGGCTCTGGCGGGCAGGGACCGGCCGACCGCGCGCAACCAGCTGGTCCTCGACATGCGCCGCGAGGACGTTCGCGATTACCTCTTCGGGTGTCTCGATGCGCTGCTTGAAGAGCTGCCGATCACCTACCTCAAGTGGGATCATAACCGCGATCTCGCTCCGGCCGGAGGTGCGTCGCAGTTGCGCGGAACCTACGATCTGCTGGCGCGGGTCCGGCGTGCGCATCCCGCAGTCGAGATAGAAGCCTGCGCCGGTGGCGGCGGCCGCAATGACGCCGGTATGGCGGACTACTGCCATCGCTACTGGACCAGCGACAACATCGACGCGGTCAGTCGCATCGCCATGCAGCGCGGCTTTCTCTCCTTCCTCCCGCCCGAGGTGATGGGCTCGCACATTGCCTCCAGTCCGGCCCACGCGACCGGACGGCGCCATTCGCTCGCCTTCCGTGCGGCCATGGCGATGACGGGGCACCTCGGCGTCGAGATGGACCCGCGCGAACTGACTGCGGACGAGCGCGTCGAACTGTCGGACTGGATCGCCTTCCACAAGCAGTGGCGTGGCCTTCTGCATCAAGGGCGGGTCTGGCTCGGCCAGGGCAACGATGGCCTGCGCTGGCAGGCCCAGGGCCGCCAGGATGAACTGCTCCTGTTCGTGATCCGCGCCGATCCCCCTGCGGACCGCCGTCCGCAGCCGCTGCCGTTGCCCTTTGCGGGTTCGACGGGCGCGTGGGACGTGAGCCTGTTGCGCATCGCGGGCGGGGAGGGCGGTCACGCTGCGCACAGCACGCCCCTGTTCGATGCCATGAAGGCCGCGCCGCAAACCTTCCCGGCCGACTGGCTGGCTGCCTCTGGACTGCCGCTCCCGCCCGACAAGGCCGAGACCGTTACCATCTTCCATTTGCGCAAGCGCGCCTGATCATGACTTCCGGAAAGCCCCTGATGCTCGATATCTCTTCGCCAACTCAGTCGCCAATTCATTCGAAGGCCCCGTTCGGCGCAAGCCGTTGGGAGCCTGCCGGCTATGGCGATTGCCCGCGTATCCCGCTGATCGGCAATGATGACGTCGTGCGCCTGTTCGATCACCTCGACTTGTGGGACTGCTGGCCGCTTGCCCACGAAGATGGCCGCACGGTCGAGCACATGGGCCGCAACTGGTGGTTCTTCCTGTCATCGCCCGTTTTCGCCGATCCGATCGAGCGGCATGGCCACGCCCGTATCAGGCTGATCTCGTTCGGCGCCGATGGCTGGCGCGACCATGGCAACGCCTTTCCCGATGGCCTGACGCCCGGCAGCCGCGAATGGGCCGGCTGCGCCGTGCTCATGGATGACGGCGTCACCGTGCAACACTTCTTCACTGCCGCCGGCCGTCGCGGCGAGTCCGCCGAGAGCTTCGAGCAGCGCCTGTTCCTCAGCGAAGGCCGCCTCGGCGCCGAGGGGCCGGGGCAGTGGCAGGCCCCGTGCGAGATCGTCGTGGCCGATGGCGTCCGCTACGTGCTTGACCGACAGGACACCGGCGCCCCCGGCCTGATCAAGGGCTTCCGCGACCCGGCATGGCTGCGCGATCCCGCCACCGGCAAGGCCCACCTGCTGTTCACCGGCAGCGCGGCGTGGTCGGACGATGCCTTCAACGGCAACATCGGCATCGCCACGCTCGCGAATGGCGAATGGCGCCTCGGCAACCCGCTGATCGAGGCGATCGGGGTCAACAACGAACTGGAACGCCCGCACGTCCTCGTCCGCGACGGTCGCTACTACCTGTTCTGGTCGACCCAGACCCACACTTTCGCCCCCGGCGCCGCAGCCGGTCCCAATGGCCTCTACGGCATGGTCGCTGACCGGATCGAGGGGCCATGGCGTCCGATCAATGGCAGCGGACTGGTCGCAGCCAATCCCGATGCCGAGCCCAAGCAGTCCTACAGCTGGTGGGTGACGGGCGAGGCCGAAGTCTGGAGCTTCGTCGACTACTGGGGCATGGAAGGTCGCACCACTGCCGACCACCCCGAATTGCTGCGCAGCAATTTCGGCGGAACGCCAGCCCCTCGCTTTTCCCTCGACTTCGACGGCGACAAGGTCACCGTCGCCTGACCGCTCAGGCGCTCTCGCGCTGGATCAGTTCGGGCTGCATGATCGTAGAAGGCGCATCCTCGCCGGCGATGCGACGGCGTAGCGTGTCCGCCATGGCCTTCGCGCCCGCCGCGATGTCCTGACGCACCGTCGTCAGCTGCGGCACCATCCGTGTCGCCAGCGGCAGGTCGTCGAACCCGGTCACGGCCACCTGCTCGGGCACCGCGATCCCGCGCTCGTGGAGCAGCCGGATCGTGGTCATGGCGATCATGTCCGAGGCGCAGACGATCCCGTCGATCTGCCCGTCGAGCTCGGCAAGATGGCTGGCAATCTGGTTGGCCATCTCGTCGCTCGCCAGGTGGGTCGGAAACGCCCGCAAGGTCGCATCCGCAGCCCCGGACAGCGCAGATTGCGCCCCCGACAGGCGCTCGGCGATCTCGGGACCATTGGTATCGCCGAAGAACGCAAGCCGCTTTGCCCCCCGTGCCAGCAGCCTGCGCGCCGCCAGCGCTCCGCCGGCCGCGTTGTCGACGCCGACCGTGCACTGCGCCTGACCCTCGCGATGGCTGCCCCACACCACCAGCGGGCGGTAATGCTGCGCCACCCGCTCGATCACCTCGAACTGGTTCGACTGCCCGATGACCAGCGCGCCATCGAGCATCCCTGAATCGACGATACGATCCAGCCATTCGTCATCGCCGGGAATCACGCGCGACAGCATGAGGTCGTGTCCGCTCTCGGTAAGCTCGTCGGCGAGATAGCCGAACAGCGTCATGAAGAACGGGTCGGAGATGTGCTGGCGACGTTCGTGCCCCAGCGGAATGACCACGCCGATCACGCCCGTCTGCTGCGTGCGCAGACGACGCGCCATCTGGTTTGGCCTGAAGCCATGCTCCCGCGCCAGCGCCTGGATCCGCTCGCGCGTTTCCTTGTTGACCAGCGACTTGTCCGCAAGCGCGCGAGAGACCGTCCCCGCCGAAACGCCGGCGATCCGGGCGAGTTCAGCAATATTCTTGATCTTGCCCGGTTTTTTCACTTCGTCCATGGAATCTGGATATCCTGCGCAAGCGCTTACTGTGCGCGGCCCAGCGCAACGCCCCTCGCGCTTTTGATGCGACGCTACCGACACCCATGTCAATCGTTTAGGCATGCTCCAGCCCCGGCGGCGAGAGGCTGGTGTTGCACGAACGACACGGCGCAATGATTTGCTGCAATCGATTGCGATTGTCGTTGCAAACGATTGTTGCGGGGCCTATCGAGACCTTGCTGATTCCTGCAGATGCTGCAGGAGCTTCTTGGTGGGAGGACATATGAAGTTTACGCCCCTTTTTGCCTGCGCATCTGTCGTCGCGCTCTCCAGCGCGATGCTGGCTGTGCCCGCGCTCGCGCAGGACGCCGCCCAGGCTGACGCCGCCGAAACCGCGCCCGAATCCGTCGGCCTTGACGCCATCGTCGTCACCGCCTCTGGTCGCGACAAGACGCAGCTGAACAGCGCCGTCTCGGTCAGCGCGATCTCTGCCGAAACCATCCAGGCGATCCGCCCGACCTCGGAAGCCGAAGTCTTCCGCGCCATCCCGGGCATCCAGGTTGCCGGTACCGCCGGCCCCGGTGGTAACTCGAACATCGCCGTGCGCGGCCTGCCTGTTGCTACCGGCGGTTCGCCCTTCGTCCAGATCCAGGAAGATGGCCTGCCCACCGTCCTGTTCGGTGACATCCAGTTCGGCAACAACGACTACTGGACCCGTTTCGACGGTTCGGTGCAGAACATCGAAGGCGTTCGCGGCGGCTCGGCCGGCACCTTCGCCTCGCAGGCACCTGGCGCCGTCATCAACTACATCAGCCACACCGGCAAGCAGGAAGGTGGCTTCGTTTCGATCAACCGTGGCCTCGGCTACGACGAAACCCGCGCCGATTTCCGCTATGGCGGCCCGATCAACGACACCATGTACTTCCATGTCGGAGGCTTCGTGAAGACCGGCCGTGGTCCGCTCAAGGCCGACTACACCGTGTCGGAATCGTTCCAGGTCAAGGGCAACCTCACCAAGGAATTCAACGACGGTCGCGGCTACTTCCGCCTGCTGTTCAAGGTCGCTGACACGCAGGAGCCGAACTACACCGGTGCCCCGGCGCTCGCCACCATCACCGGCAAGAAGGTGACGAACATCCGTCCCTATCCGGGCTTCGACGGTCGTGATTCCTCGAACTACTCGATCTACAACCAGGACTTCCTGATCTACAACCGCGAGGGCAACCTCGAGCGCGTCAAGATGGACGGCATCACCACCAAGGCACAGTCCTTCGGCAGCCAGTTCCACTATGATTTCGATGGTGGCATCACCGTCGACAACAACATGCGCTACACCAACATGAGCGGTGCTTTCGCCTCGCCGTTCCTGAACACTGCGCTGACCTCGTCGGTCCTCGGTTCGAACGTCAACGGCCGCACCGTGGCCGCCATCCGCTATGCCAGCGGTCCCAAGGCTGGCCAGCTGTTCACCGACCGCTACCTCGACAACAACGTCAATGTCCGCACCAACATCCGCGACATCGGCAGCTTCGCCAACGACCTGACGGTGGCTGGCAAGTTCGACGTTGCTTCGGGCAAGCTGACCACCCGCGCCGGTCTGTTCTACATGAACCAGAAGATCGCGATGGACTGGCACGTCAACAAGTCGCTGCGCGAACTCAACGGCGACAACCCGTCGCAGCTCGACCTGTTCGACAGCGCGGGCAACAAGCTGACGCAGGCCGGCACCTCGGGCTACAATAACAACTGGGGCAGCTGCTGCTCGCGCGACTATGACCTGTCGTACGCCAACACCGCGCCGTACCTCTCGCTCGATTTCGACCACGACCAGTTCGGCGTGGACGGCTCGGTCCGCTTCGAGCGCATCAAGTCGACCGGCTATGCCATCGGCGGCGGCAACGAGTTCCCGATCAACAGCGGTGGCGTGACCATCCCGGCAATCACTGCCGACGGCGTTCGCGAGAACCTGAACTACACCCGCAGCTACACCTCGTGGACTGTCGGTGCCCTGTTCAAGGCGACCTCGAACCTGACCATCTTCGCCCGCACCTCGCGCGGTGGCCGCTTCAACAGCGACCGCCAGACCCTGGGTGGCAAGATCCGCAACGATGGTGCCCTGTGCCGCGCAAGCGACATCGGCAGCAACGGTTGCTCGGCTGACGGTGTGACGCCTTCGGTGGACTTCGTCACCCAGCACGAACTCGGCATCAAGAGCCGCGGCGATCTGCTCGGTGGCCAGTTCACCATGGAAATGACGCTGCTCAAGGGTAACTTCAAGCAGTCGACCTACGAGCTTTCGGCAACGCGTTGCCCTGGCGGTTCGGGCGGTTGCGTGATCGATGCCAAGTTCAAGTCGACCGGTGCGGAGTTCTTCGCGACCTACCGCAACGGTGGCTTCAGCTTCGTTGGCAACGCCACCTATTCGAAGGCCAAGCGCCAGACGGCGGGTGCAACCTCCTACTCGCGTTCGCCGAACCTGCCTGACCTGATCTACACCGCTTCGGCCAACTACGACTTCGGCGATCTCGTCACGGTCGGCCTGGCCATGACCGGCCAGACCAGCGCGATCGACGATGGCGGTTTCGAGTATCCGGGCAAGGCGATCTTCAACCCGTCGCTCCGCGTCTATCCGGTGAAGAACCTCGAACTGGGCCTGCAGGTCTACAACGTGTTCGACACCTTCGACCTGCGTGGCAACGGCGGCATCGCCGATGCTTCGGTCAACCCGACCGTGATCGGTGGCGCCCCGGCGCTCGGCCGCACCGTGTCGGCTTCGGTCCGCTACAACTTCTGATGCTGGCGGGAGGAGGACCAGACGCCTCCTCCCGACAAATTCGGGTCGCATGAGGGAGGGGCGGGGCGCACATGCGTCTCGCCCTTCCGTTCCAATATCGCCGCAAGAGCGATAGGGAAGAAGGGACGCCAGAGAGAGGCATGACTTGCATGAGCACCGAGGGATGAACGATCTTGGCCTGATGATCCGCTCCATCGCCGTGATTGGCGGGGGCACCGCTGGCTGGATGACCGCCGCTGCACTGGCGCAGGCGCTGCGGCACAATTGCAGCATCACGCTGGTCGAATCCGATGAGATCGGCACCGTCGGCGTTGGCGAGGCAACCATTCCGCCGATCCGCACCTTCAACGAAACCCTGCAGATCGACGAGCGTGAATTCGTTCGCAAGACCAAGGGAAGCTTCAAGCTCGGAATCGAGTTCGTCGACTGGGGCAGCCTCGGCAACAGCTACTTCCACCCGTTCGGTCCGCATGGCCGCGCCTTCGACATCGTCAACCTGCATCACTACTGGCTGCGCGCACGCGAGGCCGGCGAGACGGCGCCGCTCGACGAACATTCGATGGCCTGGGCGCTGGCCAAGGAAAACCGCTTTGCGCCGCCGATGCCCGACCAGCGCAACGTGCTGTCCACCTACGATTACGCCTATCACTTCGACGCCGGACTCTATGCCAGGTTCCTGCGCGAATACTCCGAGGCCAAGGGCGTCACCCGCATTGAAGGCAAGGTCGCCAGCGTCGAGCAGCACGCCGAGACCGGCTTTGTCACTGGCGTGACGCTGGAAGACGGCCGCAAGGTCGAGGCCGAACTTTTCGTCGATTGCTCGGGCTTCCGCGGTCTGCTGATCGAAGGCGCGCTCAAGGCCGGGTATGAGGACTGGACGCATTGGCTGCCCTGCGACCGCGCCATGGCGGTGCCTTGCGAGAACACCTATCCCCTGACCCCGTACACCCGTTCCACGGCTCGCGAGGCGGGCTGGCAGTGGCGCATTCCGCTGCAGCATCGCACCGGCAATGGCTATGTCTTCTGCAGCCAGTTCATGTCCGAGGACGAGGCCGCCGAAAAGCTGCTCTCGCGCCTCGATGGCAAGCCGCTCGCCGATCCGCGTCCGCTGCGGTTCGTGACCGGCCGGCGCAAGTCTTTCTGGGAAAAGAACGTCGTCGCAGTGGGCCTGTCGAGCGGGTTCATGGAGCCGCTCGAATCCACCTCCATCCACCTGATCCAGGCTGGCATCTCCAAGCTGCTGGCGCTGTTCCCGGACCGCACTTTCGATCCCATCGTGATCGAGGAATACAACCGCATTGCGGTCAGCGAGTACGAGCGCATCCGCGACTTCCTGATCCTGCACTACAAACTCACCACGCGCGACGACAGCGAACTGTGGCGCTACTGCGCGGCGATGGACGTGCCCGATACGCTCCACACCAAGATCGAGCATTTCCGCCGCTACGGTCGCCTCGTCCAGCGCGACGCCGACCTGTTCGGCCCGCCGTCGTGGCTCGCGGTGCATATCGGGCAGGGCAACATCCCCGAACGCACCGATCCGCTGGCGGACTATCGCGGCATCGACGGTCGTGAATGGCTCGCCAAGCTGCGCGCGGCCATGCACCACGCGGCGCTGCAGCAGCCTTCGCACGAGCAGTTCATCAAGGCCAACTGCGCCGCATGAGCGATCCGCAGGGCCTGTTGCAGCGCGCAATCGCCTTTCGCGAGATGCAGGACCTTGGCGGCGCGCTCGACGCCATCCTGCTTGCTGCCAAGGTGTCCCCCGATGATCCGAACACTGCGCTCGGCCTTGCGCAGATCTCGTTCGAGGCGGGGCTTAATGCGGCGGATCTCTACGCCCGCGCAGTGCACCTTCAACCGGCAAGGATCGACTTGCAGCGCAGCCGCGCAACCGCGCTTGCCGCCGAAGGACGGCGCGGGGAAGGGGAGGCGCTGCTCGAGGCCGTACTGGCGCAGCATCCCGCGTGGATAGAGGGTCATCGCTGTCTTTGCGGGATGCGCGCGACGGCCGGCGACAGCGACTTCGCCCGCAGCTTCCCGCTCGCCATCGGGCGCGACCCTGCCAACTTTGGCCTGCGCATGGCGTGGTTCCACGTCCTCGCAACCGCCCGGCAGTGGGATGCGGCAAGAACCGTCATTGCCGATGCCGAAGCCGCGTTGGGCGAACGTCAGCCTTCGCTGCTGGGCAAGCTGTTCATCGCCAGCGAGAGCGGCGAGGCGGCAGACGACGCTGCGCTGTTCGATGCTGTCGAGGGAATTGAGGACGTCGGCCTCGACCTCGCCCGTGTCCGCCATTTCCTGCGCGGCGGGCAGGTGGAACGTGCGCGCGACGTTTGCCTGAAGCATTTCGGCAAACCGGCCATGCGCGCGTTCTGGTCCTACCTCTCGCTCAGCTGGCGCCTGCTTGGCGATGCCCGCGTGGATTGGCTCGATGCCGGGATGCGCGATGTCAGGACCTTCGACCTCGACTTCACCGCCCCGGAACTCGCTCAACTGGCCATGACCCTGCGCGCGCTCCACACCATGAACGAGCCGTGGCACGAGCAGTCGGTGCGTGGCGGCACCCAGACCGAGCGCCCCCTGCTGCTGCGCATCGATCCCATCATCGCTGCGGCACGCGCCAAGATCGAGGCTGCGGTCTCCCGCTACATCGCCGAACTCCCGCCGCCTGACCCCGCGCACCCCCTACTTGCCGCCCCGCGCGGCCGCTTCCTCTTCGCCGGAAGCTGGTCGGTACGCCTGCGCCCCGGCGGCTATCACGCCACGCACACCCATCCGATGGGCTGGATCAGCTCGGCCCTCTACGTAACCGTGCCCGACGAGGCAGACCTCGGTCCCGCGCCTTCAGGCCACCTCCAGTTCGGCAATCCGCCCCCCGAACTCGCCCTTCCGGTCGCCCCCTACGGTGCGGTCGAACCAAGTCCCGCTCGTCTCGCCCTGTTCCCCTCGACCATGTGGCACGGCACCGTTCCCTTCACCGACGGCGAGCGCATGACCATCGCTTTCGACATCATCCCCGCAAAGGCCTGAAATGCCCCCCCGCTACCACTATGCTCCCGCCGCCAACTGGCTGAGCGATCCCAACGGCCTCGTCTGGCAGGCCGGCGAATGGCACATGTTCTACCAGTACAACCCCTTCGGCGAGGAGTGGGGCCACATGTCCTGGGGCCACGCCGTCAGCCCCGATCTCGCCCGCTGGCAGGAGCTCCCGGTCGCCCTGGCCGAGGCGGACCAGACCATGATCTTCTCAGGCTCCGCCGTCATCGACCACGCCAACAGCGCAGGATTCGGAGCCGAGGCCATGGTTGCGATCTACACCGGCGCCCGCACCGATCGCCTCCACCAGTTCCAGTGCCTCGCCGCAAGCACCGACCACGGCCGCACCTTCGCCAAGTTCGCCGGCAACCCCGTCCTCGACCGCCAGATGGCCGACTTCCGCGACCCCAGCGTCTTCTGGCATGAGCCGACCCGCCGCTGGATCATGGCCGTCGTCCTGTCCGACGAGAACCGCGCGCTCCTCTACAGCTCACCCGACCTCAAGAGCTGGACCGAGCTTTCCGAGATCCCCCGCGACGGCGCCCCCGGCCATCTGTGGGAATGCCCGTTCCTCGTCGAGCTGCCGGTCGAAGGCACCAGCGAAACGCGTTGGCTGTTCAAGGTCGACGTCCTGTCCGGCGCCCCCGGCTCCGGCGCGCTCTACCGCATCGGCACGTTCGACGGTCATAGCTTCACGCCCGAAAGCGAATGGCTCGTCGCCGACCACGGTGACGAATTCTACGCCGCCATCGGCTGGATCGACCCGCGCGATGCCGGGGGACGCCCGACTTGGATCGGTTGGATGGGCAACCACGCCGTCCAGAAGCACCTGCCCCGCCAAGGCTGGTGCGGCGCAATGAGCCTGCCCCGCCGCCTTTCCCTGCGACACGAAAGCGGCACCCTGCGCCTCGCGCAGGAGATCGAACCCTCATGCACCGAGCAATTCTCCGCGCCCGAAACCATGGCGCTGGGCGAAGGCACCCGCCCGCTTCCCGCAGCCTCGATGCTGCAACTCCCGGCCGCAACCAACTGGCGCTTCACGCTGACCGACGACCACGGCCGCACCATCGCGGTCACGCTCGAAAGCGGCCGTCTGACCGTACGCCGCGCCGATCCGGTCACGCCGCAGCTCGACCGCACCAGCGACATGGTCATCTCGGCCGATGCCCCCGTCCAGGTCTGGCTCGACGTCGGCAGCATCGAGGTGATCGCCTCGAACGGTGCCGACAGCCTTACCCTCCAGCTTCGCCTCGCCGGCGAGGCCTGGGCCTTGCGCGGCGAGGGCGTGCTGTCGGCGCGCTACTTCGCTGCCAGCGCCTGACGGCCAAGCTCGATGGCGCCGGTGATCCCGGCGTCATCGCCAAGGCCAGGCGTCACGATGTAGCTTTCCAGCCCCGCATCGAGCCGTGGATGCTGCACATATCCGTTCAGCTTGCTCGCCGTCGCTTGCCGCACCGCGTCGATCAACCCGGGTGCCTTCATCACCCCGCCGCCGAAGATCAGGCGGTCGGGCATGTGCAACAGCACCAGCGTGCTGGCCAGATGCGCGATATAGTCGGCAACAACGGCAACCTCGTCCGGACCAAGCTGGTCGAGGCTGCGCCCCCACCGCCGTTCGATGGCCGGACCACAGGCCAGCCCCTCGATGCAATCGCCATGATAGGGACAGATCCCCGCAAAGGGATCGCGGGAAAGGTCGCGGGGCGGCACGATATGCCCGCTCTCGAAATGCGAGATTCCCATCAGCGAGCGGCCATCGCGCACGACTCCCGTGCCGACACCGGTCCCGATGGTGGTATAAGCCAGCGTGCGGCACCCTTGTCCCGCGCCTGCCATCCATTCCCCGATGGCGGCCCCGTTCACGTCGGTATCGACCTTGATCGGCGCGCCGAAGCCTGAAAGCGCGTCATGGAAACGCGCGCCTGCCCAACCCGCCTTGGGCGTGGTCGTGAACGTGCCATAGGCCGACGAAGTCGGATCGATGTCGATAGGACCGAAGCTCGCCACACCGAAGGCCGCAATCGGTCCATGCGCGGCGCTGGCTTCCTCGAAGAACGCCCGCATCGCCGGCCAGGTCTCGATCGGCGTATTGGTCGGCATGCGGGTACGGGCGACGATCTCGCCCTCCTGCGTGGCAAGCGCCAGCACGAACTTTGTGCCGCCAGCCTCTACCGCCCCGATCATTGTCCTGTCGCTCATTCGCCCGAAACCCTCGCGTTTTCCTTGACCAGAAACATCGCCGCCGCCGCGGCCGTCATCATCAGCGCTGCCACGAGCATCGTCCAGCGCGGTTCGCCGGGGAAGAAGCTGCGCATCACGCCACCCATAAGCGTTGCCACGACAAGCTGCGGTATCACGATGAAGAAGTTGAAAATGCCGATGTAGATCCCGAACTTGCGCGGCGGCAGCACGCGGGTCAGGATCACGTAGGGCATCGACAGCACGGAAGCCCAGGCAATGCCCATGCCCACCATCGGCAGCAGCAGCAGTTCGGGATCGCGGATCAGCAGCAGTCCGATGAAGCCCGCCGCGCCGCACAACAGCCCGACTGCATGCGTCGCTGCATTGCCGATCCGGCGCGCCAGCACCGGCAGGGCGAATGCCGCAAGCGCTGCCACGCCGTTGTAGAAGGCGAACATCACGCCGACCCAGTCAGCACCTTCGTTGAATGCAGCACTGGTGGTGTCGGTCGCGCCGAAGGCCTGCGCCGTGACCACCGGCGTCGTGTAGATCCACACGATGAAAAAGCCGATCCAGGTGAAGAACTGCGCGAAAGCGAGCTGCCGCATCTGGACAGGCATCTGCGCCAGATCGCTGACGATATGCGCCAGGGCGCCGCTGGCAGACGTGGCCCGCACCCCGATCTGCATCAACCCGAACACGGCTAGCCCGGCGCCAAGAACGTAAAGCTGCTTGTCGAGGCCAAGGCTGGCAACCAGCCCCAGCAAGACCGCGCCTGCGATCACCCACAAGGGGCCGCTGCGGGGATAGACCAGCGGCTCGTGCTGCGCAGCATCGGCTTCCGGAGTGGAGCCTTCGAACGAAGCCATTTCCTCAGGCGAGTACTCGCGCACGCGCAACACGGTCCAGCCAACGCTGAGCACCATCGCGGCAGCACCGAGGTAGAAACTGTAGCGCACCGAGGGTGGGATCACCCCTTCCGGTGCGACATTGGCAATACCCAGCCAGTTGAACAGGGCAGGGGCGAGGCTGCCAAGCACGGCGCCTGCACCGATGAAGCAGGTCTGGAAGGCAAAGGCCTGCGCACGCTGGTCGTCAGGGGTCATGTCTCCGGCAAAGGCGCGGAACGGTTCCATCGCCACATTGAGCGAAGCGTCGAGCATCCACAGGAATGCTGCAGCCAGAAGCAGCAGGCCGGTATTGGGCAGACCGACCAGGGCCAGCGCGGCGAGCACTGCGCCTGCCAGAAAATAGGGCCGCCGCCGTCCCAGCCATCCCCAGGTCCGGTCCGAATGGTAGCCGATGAGCGGTTGCACGATCAGCCCGGTGACAGGTCCGGCGATCCACAGGAACGCCAGATCGTCGACCTCGCTGCCGAGCGACTGGAAAATGCGGCTGACGTTGGCGTTCTGCAGGGCAAAGGCGATCTGGATGCCGAAGTAGCCGAAGCTGACGTTCCACAGCCCCCAGAAGCCTTGCTTCGGCTTCTGCCTCGCTGGCTGGCCTGCCGTTTCCACTGGTCGTGATGTCATTGGCTCTCCGGTCGCAGGCGGGCCTGCGGTGCAGGGCCGTCTCGTGCGGCCTTCGGGACGAATTCAGATGCGCCGAAGTCGCAGAATACGGGATTTGCTGCAATCGATGCGCATACGAATACCAAAAAGTTGGACCAGTCTTTCTCCCCTCCCGCAAGCGGGACGGGGCGGCGGTGGGCATCAGGCGTCAGGCTGTGCAATCAGCCCAAACAGAGTCATCGTTCCACCAAAATCACCCGCCGCTGCTGGCCCTGACCACCAGTCTTGCCGGAAGCACACGCGGATTTGGTGGGCGTCCCTCGACTTGCGCCAGCACGCTTTCCACCAGTGCTTCACCAGCGAGGCGGATGTCCTGCATCAGCGTGGTAAGCGGGGGCGAAGTGAACGCGGCTGCGGGAATGTCGTCGAAACCCACGACCGCCACATCGCCCGGCACGGTCAGACCGGCCTCGGCCAGCGCCCGCATCGCACCGATGGCAATCAGGTCGCTCGCCGCAAAGATCGCATCGAATGGCACGTTGCGCGCCAGCAACTCGCGCGCTGCGCCATAGCCGATTTCTTCGGAAGAAACCGCATCGACCACCAGCGCGCGGTCCGCCGCAAGACCGGCCGTCGAGATCGCCTTGGCAAGCCCGGCATAGCGCTGCTCGAACTCTGGATAATGCGAATCCGCTTGTCCCAGAAACGCGATCCGCTTGCGCCCCCGGGCAAGCAAATGCTCCCCTGCCAGCCGTCCGGCCCCGAAGTTGTCCGAGCCGACCGTCGCCCCGATGGTCCCCTGGTCCACCGAACCCCAGCGTACGAAATGCGTGCCCGATTTGATCAATTGCCGCAGTCGCGGCTCATAGGCCGTGTAGTCGCCGTAGCCGAGCAGGATCAGGCCATCCGCGCGGTGGCTGTCCTGATAGCGCTTGTGCCAGTCGTCATCGAGCTTCTGGAACGAGATCAGCAGGTCCAGCCCGCGGTTTGCGCAATGGCGCGTGATCGAGCCGAGCATGGCGAGGAAGAACGGGTTGATGTTGGACTCGTCGGGCGTCGGGTCCTCGAAGAACAGCAGCGCCAGTGTGTTCGAGCGTTGCGAGCGTAGCGAGGACGCATTCTTGTCGACGGTATAGTTCAGCTGCCGGGCGATGGCCTCGATCTTCTGGCGGGTGGCAAGGCTGACCGACTTGCTGCCGCGCAAGGCGCGGCTGACCGTCGGCTGCGAAACGCCAGCGAGATAGGCAATGTCGAAACTGGTTGGTTTGTTGGAAGGCCTGCGCCCCATGTCCCCGTCACTCCCACCGCCCGGTGTGGTCCCGTGGTCGGTCTTCGGGGAGTGTATGCGTGATGCGCCGCTCATGCAATGGCACCGCTGGAGGGCCGCCGGAAAGAGCCGATATGGCCCGTGTTTTCAGGCATTTGCGACAGGGCGGAACCGTTGCTGGAAAGCATCATCTGAAACCAATCTTCGCCCTGCGGAACGCATAGTATACGTATGCCATATTCGTCATTCTTCATCGCCCCTTTAAACCGAAATGGAGCGGAAGGCCGGGATCAGCGGCAACCGCCGAAGTCGATCAAGCTTTTTGCACAAGGTTCAGGGCCGGAACGATCCGGCTTGGGGGAGTGAGTTTCAACATGGCAATTCGCACACTATCCGCTGCTGCGGGCGTATCGCTCGCCGCCATCACGGTTGCCCTCGCGGCGACACCGGCCATGGCGCAGGATGCGGCTCCAGCGCAGGATCAGGCCCAGGCCACCGAGGCAGCGCCCGAAGGCCAGGACCAGGCCATCGTCGTGACCGGCTTCCGCGCGGCTCTGGCCACGGCAGTCAACGTCAAGAAGACCTCGCCGGTCATCGTGGAATCGGTTTCGGCCGAAGACATCGGCCGCCTGCCGGACGCCTCGATCGGTGAATCGATCGCGCGCCTTCCGGGTCTCACCACGCAGCGCCTGTTCGGTCGCGCCAACTCGATCGCCATTCGCGGTTCGAGCGCCGACCTTTCCTCGACCACGCTGAACGGTCGCCCGCAGACTTCGACGGGCGAGCAGCGCAACGTCGAGTTCGACCAGTTCCCCTCGGAAATCGTCAGCCGCGTCGACGTCTACAAGACCCCGCAGGCCAACCTCGTCCATCAGGGCCTCGTCGGCACGGTCGACATCAAGACCATCCGTCCGCTCGAGTTCGGCAAGAGCCTGCTCTCGTTCGGCGGTCGTGGCACTTACGCCGATCTCGGCAAGGTCAACAAGGACAGCAACGAGTTCGGCTACCGCGCCACGGCAACCTACGTCGGCCAGTTCATGGAAGACCGCCTCGGCGTTGCCCTCTCGGCGGCCTACACCGACGAGCCCTATCAGGCGCAGGAGTTCGAGGCATGGGGTTATGCCGACGGCCCGAACAACACCAAGATCATCGGCGGCATGAAGCCGTTCGGCGTTTCGACCCAGCTCAAGCGCCTCGGCATCCAGGGCACCGTGCAGTTCAAGCCGGTCGAGGAACTGACCCTCACGGTTGACGGCTTCTACGGCAACTTCAAGGACAAGCAGATCAAGCGCGGCATCGAGTTCCCGCTCGCATGGAGCGGTGCGCAGCTCTCGCCCACCGGCATCGAGACCTCGGGCAACCTGATCACCAAGGGCACCTTCTCGGGGGTCGAAGCGGTCGTCAACAACCACGGCTACGAGCGCAACTCCGACATCTTCTCGGGCGGGTTCAATGCTGCCTGGGCCGGTGAAGACGGCTGGTCGGCCTCGTTCGACTTCGGCTATTCCAAGACCGACCGCAACGAGCTGAGCCTTGAAACCAACGCCGGTACCGGCCCCGGCGGCGGCGTCGGCGCGACCGATACCCTGACCTTCGTCAGCGGCCCGACCGGCACCAGCTTCACCAGCCACGTGCTCGATTACGGCAACTACAACACCATCGTCCTCACCGACCCCCTCGGCTGGGGTGGCGGCGCGCCCAAGGGCTCGCAGGAAGGCTACTACAACGACCGCATAATCGACGATGACATCAAGAGCTTCCAGGTCGAAGTTGGCAAGGAACTCGAAGGCGGCTTCCTCTCCAAGCTGACCGTCGGCACCGCCTACGTCGATCGTACAAAGTCCAAGACGCCCAACGAGTACTTCCTAAACTTGGCCGGCGGCGCAAAGTCGCTCGTCGTCCCCGAACAGTACCGCACCGGCGCCACCGACCTCTCCTTCATCGGTGCGGGTCCGATCATCGGCTACGATCCGTTCCGCATGGTCGAGGACGGCGTCTACGTGAAGACGCTCAATGCCTCGAAGGACGTCCCCGCCAAGGCCTACTCGGTCACCGAGCGCGTGATGTCGATCTATCTGAAGGGCGACCTCAAGGCGACCCTCGGCGATGTCGAGATGGACGGCAACATCGGCGTGCTGGCGCAGAACACCGAGCAGAAGTCTCGCGGGTTCGTGAACCTTGCGGCGGCTTCGCTGGTGCCGACCGTTCGCGGCGCCCGGTACTGGGACATCCTGCCGAGCCTCAACCTGAACTTCCGCATTCCGGGAGACTGGGTGGTCCGCTTCGCCGCGGCCCGCGAGATCCAGCGTCCGCGCTTCGAGGACATGAAGGTCAGCCTCGACTACAGCTACAACGTCAACAGCGGCGTGATCACCGGCAACGGCGGCAACCCGCAGCTGCGCCCGTACCGTGCCTGGGCAGCCGACCTGAACATCGAGAAGTACTTCGGTCGCAAGGGCTACATCGGCCTGCAGATGTTCTACAAGAAGCTCGACAACTACATCTACAAGGACGTTGTCCCCTATGACTACACGGGCCTGCCGATCGTGGCGCCGGTTCCGATCACCAACTACGTTGGCACGATCAACACGGCGGTGAATGGCTCCGGCGGCAAGCTCTACGGTGTCGAACTCGCCGGCACCCTGCCGTTCGAAGTCATCACCCCGGCACTCGAAGGCTTCGGCTTCACCGGTGGCCTTGGTTACACCAAGACCTCGATCAAGCCCGGCCCGAACGCCAATGCGATGGACCTGCCGGACTATTCGCGCTGGGTGGCTTCGGGTACGCTGTTCTTCGAGAAGGCCGGCTTCAACGCCCGCGTCTCGGCCCGTCACCGGTCGTCGTTCCAGGGCATCTTCGTCGGGTTCGGCGGCGAGCGTGAATTGCGCCGCGCGCTGAAGGAAACCATCGTGGACGCCCAGGTCGGCTATGACTTCAAGGACACGAGCCCGCTCCACGGTCTGTCGCTGTTCGTTCAGGGCCAGAACCTGACCGACGAGCCGTTCGTCTCGGTGGACAACGGGGCTCCGCTCCAGATCCGCAACTACCAGACCTATGGCCGCCGCTTCATGGCCGGTTTCAACTACAAGTTCTGATCCCTCCGGAGGGGGCGACCTCATCGCGCCCCCTCCACCCTTTCAGGGAACAGAGACGTTGCCACAACGTGCCCGCAGAAGGCACTCTTCGGAAATGGACTGCGGGAGAACGGACGTGCCAGCTTCACTTCAACGCAGGATCGTCATTGCTGGTGGCGGCACTGCGGGATGGATGACCGCCGCCGCGCTCGCCCGGTTGGCTTCGCCGCACTGGCAGATAACGCTCGTCGAGTCCGAGGAGATCGGTACGGTCGGCGTTGGCGAGGCGACCATTCCGATGGTGCGCCTGTTCAACCAGACTCTCGGGATCGACGAAGCCCAGTTCCTGCGCGAAACGCACGGCACGTGGAAGCTTGGGATCGCCTTTGAAGGATGGGGCGGTTTCGACGAACGTTACATCCATGGCTTCGGGCTGACCGGACGCAGTCTCGGCGTTCTGCCCTTCCATCATTACTGGCTCCGCGCGCGAGCCGAAGGGTTGGCCGGGCCGCTCGGCGAGTACGTGCTCAATGCCGTTGCCTGCGATGCCGACAAGTTCGCCCATATCGAGCGTCCACAGGGCAGTGCCCTGCCGCCGATGCCCTATGCCTACCACTTCGATGCCTCGCTCTACGCAGCGTTTCTCAGGCGTTACGCCGAGGCCCGTGGCGTACGGAGGGTCGAGGGCCGCATCGTCGGCTTCGATCGCGATGCGCTCAACGGTGACCTGACCAGCGTGAAGCTTGATCGTGGCGAAGTTGTGGAAGGCGATCTCTTCGTCGATTGCTCGGGCTTCCGCAGCCTCCTGCTCGGCCAGGAAATGGGCGTCGATTATCTCGACTGGAGCCAATGGCTGAAGTGCGACCGGGCGGTGGCCGTACCCTGCGCGCGGGCCGAGCCGCTGGTGCCTTACACCCGCTCCATTGCCCAGCCTGCAGGCTGGTGCTGGCGCATTCCGCTCCAGCATCGCACCGGCAACGGCCATGTGTTCTGCTCCGAAATGATGAGCGAGGACGAGGCGACAGCGCGCCTGCTCGGTCGCCTCGACGGCGAGCAACTGGCAGACCCACGCACGATCCGCTTCAAGGCTGGACGCCGCGAGAAGTTCTGGGAGCGCAATGTCGTGGCCGTGGGACTCTCTTCCGGTTTCATCGAGCCACTCGAGTCCACCTCGATCCACCTGATCCAGACTGCCATCAGCCGCCTTGTCGATTTCCTGCCCAACGGCCCGGTGCAGGATGCCGACCGCGACGCCTATAACCGGCTGGCAACCTTCGAGATCGAGCGCATCCGCGACTTCGTGATCCTGCATTATGTCGCCAATGGCAGGCACGGCGAGCCCTTCTGGGACTCGCTGCGGCAAATGGAGGCGGACGGGCAACTCCCCGAGGCGTTGGGGGAACGGATGGCCATGTTCAGGGCATCAGGGCGCATCGTGCGCGAGCATGACGAATTGTTCGACGTGCCCGGTTGGGTCCAGGTGATGATCGGGCAGGGCGTCATGCCCCAACACTGGCACCCGCTCGCCGACCAGGTCGCGCCCGAGAGTCTCAAGGCCTTCCTCGATACCGTGCACGGTGCTTACGAAAAGGACGTTGCCCGAATGCCATCACACGCGGAATATGTGGCACACGTTTGCGGGCAGGTTCCGGCGCATGCGTAAGCTGGTTGGTCTTTCCCTGCTGTCGCTCCTCGTCGTGCAGCCTGCGCTGGCCGATGTTCCGTTGGCCGAAGTGCGCGCGCGTCCGGCGGCCGGGGAGACGATCTATTTCCTGCTGCCCGATCGCTTCGAGAACGGCGACAAGGCCAACGATCTCGGCGGCCTTAAGGGCGATCGCTACAAGACCGGGTTCGATCCTGCCGCCAAGGGCTTTTATCACGGCGGTGATCTCAAGGGACTGACGGCTCGGCTCGATTATCTGCAGGGCCTCGGTGCAACCGCGATCTGGGTGGCTCCCGTGTTCAAGAACAAGCCGGTGCAGGGTGGGCCGGGACTCGAGAGCGCGGGCTATCACGGCTACTGGGTGACCGACTTCACCCGTGTCGATCCCCACTTCGGAACCAATGCCGAGTTCAAGGCGCTTGTCGACGCCGCCCACGCGCGGGGGATGAAGGTCTACATGGATATCATCGCCAACCACACGGCGGATGTGATCCAGTACAAAGGCGGGCAGTATACCTATCGGAATCGGGCGGATTGGCCGTACTCGCGCAAGGGTGGGGTGAACGGAAAGCCGATCAATCCGGGATTTGGTGGGGACGAGGATTCGAGCGCGGCGAACTTTGCCAAGCTGACCGATCCGGGGGCGGCGTACGAACCGTTCGTGCCACCTGCCGAAGCACATGTGAAAGTGCCGGACTGGCTCAACGATCCGATATACTACCATAACCGCGGCGACAGCACTTTCCGTGGCGAAAACAGCCGCTTTGGCGACTTCGCCGGGCTGGATGACCTGTTCACCGAGCATCCGCGCGTTCGCGCCGGGATGATCGAGATCTATGCCGACTGGATCAAGCAGTTCGGCATAGACGGTTATCGCATCGACACGGCCAAGCATGTCGATCCCGGGTTCTGGCAGGCGTTCATTCCTGCCATGCTCGACACCGCAAGGAAGGCGGGGATCCCGAACTTCACGATTTTCGGCGAAGTGGCGAACGAAGGACCCGATCCGGGCACGATTGCGCGCTATACCCGGCGCGACGGCTATCCCGCTGTGCTGGACTTTGCCTTTCAGGGTGCAGTGCGTGCAGTGCTGGCGCAGGGGAAGGGCACCGAGGTGCTTGCCGATACCTTCGATGGAGACGTTCTTTACCAGGGTGGCGAGGAAGCGGCGCTGGCGATGCCGACGTTCCTTGGCAATCATGACATGGGGCGCTTTTCCACGCTGATCCGCAAGGACATGCCCGGGATTTCGGATGCGGAACTGGCGAGCCGCGTCGAACTGGCCCACGTCATGCTCATGACCCTGCGCGGATCGCCGGTCATCTACTACGGCGACGAGCAAGGGTTCATCGGCGACGGCAACGATCAGGATGCGCGCGAGGACATGTTCGCAAGCAAGGTCCTGACTTACAACGACAACAAGCTTCTCGGCTCGACCTCCACCACTGCGGTGGCCAATTTCGACCCGGCCCATCCGTTCTACCGGCTGATTTCCGGCCTCGCGAAACTTCGCAAGGAACATCCGGCACTTGCGCGAGGGCGTCAGGTTACGCGAACGTATTCGGACGGTACCGGACTGTTTTCGGTCTCCCGCTTCGACCCTGTCAGCGGTACCGAATACTTCATTGCGTTCAACACCTCGGACAAGCCGATCACCGTGCAAAGTGTGATCGGAGCGTCCGCAACAAGCCTCGAGACGCTCTACGGACAATGCCCGGCGCAGGTTTCCGCGCCTGGCAGCGTTACCGTGGAGCTACCCGCCTTCGGCAGCATGGTCTGCCGCGTCGCTCCCTCCCCGGAAAACACTGTTCGATGAAGACTTCAGAAGCCGTTCTTGCCAACCCCGAACCCAAGGCCGAAGCGCCGTGGTGGCGTGGCGCTGCAATCTACCAGATCTATCCGCGCAGCTTCTGCGATTCCAACGGCGACGGGATCGGTGATCTGCCGGGCATCACCGCGCGGCTGGACCATGTCGCACGGCTGGGCGTCGATGCGATCTGGGTTTCACCGTTCTTCAAGTCGCCCATGCGCGATTTCGGCTATGACGTGGCCGACTATTGCGACGTCGACCCGATTTTCGGGACGCTCAGCGATTTCGATGCGATGGTGAAGCGGGCACATGAGCTCGGGCTCAAGGTCACGATCGATCAGGTCTATGCCCATACTTCGGACCTCCACCCGTGGTTCCAGGAAAGCCGTCAGGACCAGCTGAACGTCAAGGCTGACTGGTACGTGTGGGCCGACCCCAAGCCCGATGGCTCGCCGCCGTCGAACTGGCAGTCGGTGTTCGGCGGCCCGGCATGGACGTGGGACGCGCGGCGTCGGCAGTATTACCTGCACAACTTCCTTTCCAGCCAGCCTCAGGTCAACGCGCACAATCCGGACGTTCAGGAAGCGCTGCTTGGCGTGATGCGCTTCTGGCTGGATCGCGGTGTCGACGGATTCCGGTTGGATGCGCTCAACTTCCTGATGCATGACCCGACTTTGCGCGACAATCCGCCTGCGCCCGACGACGGACGTCGCAAGACGCGGCCATTCGACTACCAGCTCAAGATCTACAACCAGTCGCACCCGGACATCCTCAAGTTCATCCAGCGCTCGCGCAAGCTGTGCGACGAATATGGCGCGGTGTTTACCGTGGCCGAAGTCGGCGGCGATCTGGCAGAGACCGAGATGAAGGCCTTTACTGCGGGCGAGGCTCACCTCAACAGCGCCTATGGTTTCGACTTCCTCTATGCCGACAAGCTGACGCCCAAGTTCGTCGAGCAGGCGGTGGCGAAGTGGCCGGACATGCCGGGCATTGGCTGGCCGAGCTGGGCCTTCGAGAACCACGATGCACCGCGTGCGCTCTCGCGCTGGTGTGCGCCGGAGGATCGCGAAGTGTTCGGACGGCTCAAGGCCATGCTGTTCGCGTCGCTGCGCGGCAACATCATTGTCTATCAGGGCGAGGAACTCGGACTGACGCAGGTCGAGATCCCGTTCGAACAGTTGCAGGACCCCGAAGCCATTGCCAACTGGCCGTTGACCCTGTCGCGCGACGGTGCGCGTACGCCGATGCCGTGGATGGTGCAGTCCGGCGAGGGCGGCTTTACCTCGGGCGCGCCTTGGCTGCCGATGGGAGAGGAGAACCTTGCCCGCGCAGTCGACCGTCAGGAAGCCGATCCCTCGTCGCTGCTCAACCTCACGACGAGGCTGCTGAAGCTTCGCCGCGAGAATGACGCTCTGCGGCTCGGCACCTTCGAAGTGCTCCACGCAGACGAATGCCTACTTGCTATCCGCCGTGTTTCGGGTGAGCAATCGATTGCAGGATTGTTCAACCTGTCCTCCGTCCCGGTGGTCTGGCCGCAAGGGCTGGTGCGGGACGGCAAGGAAATCGCGTCGGTGAACGGCGCCACCGTGGGGCAGCTCCCGCCATTCGGCGCGCTGCTGATCGAAGAGAGGATCTGATGCGTAACCTTCTGAACGTCGCAGCGCCGCTGGCGCTGACCCTTTCGTGCGCCCTCGTTTCGCCCGCGCTGGCGGAGAGGGTGACCGCCTCCTCGCCCGACGGTTCGCTGGTGCTTTCGGTGACCACGGACAACGATGGGCATCCCCTGTACAGTCTCACCCGCAAGGGCAAGCTTCTCCTCGGCTCGTCAATGCTCGGCTTCATCACCAGCGATGGCCCGACCATGCAGCGCGGCCAGAAGATCGTCGGCAGTGAGACAGCGTCCGGCAAGGAGATCTGGGAGCAGCCTTGGGGCGAGCGTCGCTATGTGACTGACAATCACAACGAACTGCTGGTGAAGTTCGAGCAGGTGCCCGACTGGGGCGGCCGCCGCATGAACGTGCGCTTCCGTCTGTTCAACGATGGCTTCGGCTTCCGCTACGAGATGCCTGAACAGCCCGCGATGAAGGTGATGAAGATCGCCGATGAGCTGACCGAGTTCAACGTGGCGCAGAACGGTACCGCCTGGTGGATTCCCGGCGGCGAATGGAACCGTTACGAGCAGGTCTATCAGAAGACGCCGATCGATGGCGTCTCTACGGCGCATACCCCGATCACGATGAAGCTCGATGACGGCACGCACCTCTCGTTCCACGAGGCGGCGCTGGTCGACTACTCGGCGATGTGGCTGAAGCGGCAGACCGGCACGTCCTTCCGGGCGACGCTTGCCCCTTCGTCGAACGGTCCGAAGGTAACGCGCGCGCTTCCGTTCAACACGCCCTGGCGAACCATGCGCGTGGCCGACAACGCCAAGGGGATCGTCGAGAACGATCTCGAATTGAACCTCAACGAGCCGAACAAGATCGGCGACGTCTCCTACTTCAAGCCGATGAAGTACATCGGCATCTGGTGGGGCATGATCCGCGGTGACTGGACCTGGGCGGAAGGTCCGAAGCACGGCGCGACGACCGAGCGGACGAAGCAGTACATCGACTTCGCCGCGAAGAACGGTTTTGGCGGCGTGCTGGTGGAAGGCTGGGACAAGGGCTGGAACGGCACCTGGTTCGGCAATGGCAAGGACTTCAGCTACACGCAGGCGGCGCCGGACTTCGATATCGAAGCCGTCACCAAATACGGCGCGAAGAAGGGTGTCATGCTGATCGGCCACCATGAGACCGGCGGCAACATCGCCAACTACGAGGCGCAGCTTGAAGACGCGATGAAGCTCTACGACAAGCTTGGCGTGCGTGCGGTGAAGACCGGTTACGTTGCCGATGCCGGCGGCATTCTCGCGCCCGGTGACACCCCGGACACGTACCGGATGGAATACCATGACGGTCAGCGTCAGGTGCAGCACCACCTCAAGGTGGTCGAGATGGCTGCGAAGTACCACATCGTCGTCAACGCGCATGAACCGGTGAAGGACACCGGCCTGCGCCGCACTTATCCCAACTGGATCGACCGCGAAGGCGCGCGCGGCATGGAGTACAACGCCTGGGGTCAGTTCGCCAACGGCCCGGACCATGAACCGACGCTCGTCTACACCCGCATGCTTTCGGGGCCGATGGACTACACCCCGGGCATCCTGAGCCTTGAGGGCGCGAACCATGTGCCGCTGGCATCGACGCTCGCCAAGCAGCTCGGCCTCTACCTGGCGATTTATTCGCCGATCCAGATGGCGGCGGACTTCATCGAGAGCCTCGAGGCGCACCCCAAGGAACTGGCCTTCATCAAGCAGGTGCCTGCCGACTGGTCGGAAAGCCACCTCATTGCAGGCGAGGTCGGCGACTATGCGATCTTTGCGCGCAAGGACCGCAACAGCGAGGATTGGTATGTCGGCGGCGTCAATGACGCGACGGCACGCGATGTCTCGCTCAGCCTCGACTTCCTCGAGCCCGGCAAGAGCTACACCGCCACCATCTGGAAGGATGGCGAGGGCGCGACCTACGAGACCGAGGCCCGCCACCGCATCGCCTATGCGACGCTGAAGGTGAAGAAGGGCGATGTCCTTCCGGCGTGGCTTGCGCCGGGTGGCGGTCTCGCCGTCCGCCTGCACCCGGGCAAGTAATCACAGTAAGGCCGGAAACGATTGCGGTCGGCGATGGTGCAGTGCAAACCATCGCCGACCGCTTTGGCACGCATAGCTATCCTGCATACATATGCGTGCTGAACCGGACGCACGAAGGGTCTAGGGCCATGTGCAAGGCACGCGCCAGGCACCACATACGGCAGGCCGCAATGCCAAGGGAGATATGCGTCGATGATCGAAACAAGTTGCTCGGCCCTGCTGCTGTTCGGCGCGACCGGGGACCTTTCGCGGCGCATGCTGCTCCCTTCGCTCTATGCTCTGCACGAGGATGGGCTGATCCGCCCGGACCTGCGCATCGTCGGCACCGCCCGGTCGGAGCATGACGACGCCGAGTTCCGCGAATTCGCCCGCGCTGCCCTTGCCGAATTCCTGCCCGAGGACCGCCGTGACGAGGCCAAGCTGGCAAGCTTCCTCGGTCGGCTCGAGTACCAGACCCTCGATGCCTCGAACGTCGACGGCTTTGGCGCTCTCGCAGAGAAGCTGGGCGACACCTCGTGCGGCCTCTCGATCTTCCTGTCGACCGCACCGTTCCTGTTCGAGCCGACCATCGAAGGCCTGAAGCGGGCAGGGCTGGCCCATGCCAATGTGCGCATCGGCCTCGAAAAGCCGCTCGGCAACGATCTCGCCTCGTCCACCCGCATCAACGACGCTGTTGCCGCTGCCTTCGCCGAGGAACAGATCTTCCGGATCGACCATTACCTCGGCAAGGAAACGGTCCAGAACCTCATGGCGCTGCGCTTTGCCAACATGATGTTCGAACCGTTGTGGAACGCAGGCGGCATCGACCATGTCCAGATCACGGTCAGCGAGACGGTTGGTCTTGAAGGCCGCAAGGGCTTCTACGACGATACCGGCGCACTGCGCGACATGGTCCAGAACCACATGCTCCAGCTGCTGGCGCTGACCGCGATGGAACCGCCCGCGAACCTCGACGCCACCTCGATCCGCGACGAGAAGGTCAAGGTCCTGCGCGCGCTGCGTCCGGTCAAGGCCGAGGAGATGGTGCGCGGCCAGTACCGCACCGGTGCGGTCAAGGGCACCTCGGTCACCGGCTACCAGGAAGACCTTGGCGAACCATCGGACACCGAGACCTTCGTTGCCATCAAGGCTCACGTCGACAACTGGCGCTGGACCGGCGTGCCTTTCTACCTTCGCACCGGCAAGCGTCTGGGCGAACGGCGCAGCGAGATCGTCGTTGAATTCAAGCAAGTGCCGCACAACGTCTTTGCGGAACGTGGCGGCCGGATACGGGCCAACCGTCTCGTCATCCGCCTTCAGCCGGAAGAGTACGTGCGCCTGCAGGTCATGGCCAAGGAGCCGGGACTGGATCGTGGCGGCATCGTGCTGCGTGAGGTCAACCTCGACCTGTCGCTGACCACCGCCTTCGCCAAAGCCCGCCGCCGCATCGCTTACGAGCGCCTGCTGCTCGACCTGATCGAAGGCGAGCAGACGCTGTTCGTCCGCCGTGACGAAGTGGAAGCGCAGTGGAAATGGGTCGATGCTATTCGCAAGGTCTGGGCCGATACGGGCATGGAAGCCAAGCCTTATGCCGCAGGGTCGTGGGGCCCGAATGCGGGCATTGCCCTGACCGAGCGTGACGGACGCAGCTGGAATGACTGATTTCGTGCCTGCAACTGTTACTTGGGCCGAACCCGGCGATGCTGCGGCGGTTGCCGATCACATCGCGCGCGTCGTTTCCGCCCCCGGCTACAAGCGCATCGCCTTTACCGGCGGCTCCACGCCGATCAAGGTACTGGCTCTGCTCAAGGATCGGCCGCTTGACTGGTCGAGCGTGACGATCGCGCTGACCGATGACAGGCGCGTGCCTGATGACCATCCCGCCAGCAATTTTGGCAAGATTCACGCTGCCCTCGGCAC
>JBKBUD010000085.1:0-8896 GCA_046290865.1 Novosphingobium sp.
GTTACGTCAGAGGCATATGCAAGGAGATCATAAAACCTATATTATGCAGTGTTTTAGAGTTAAAATTGTCCGCAATTGGGATTCGCCGAGGCGAGCGATTCCACGCCTTGTGCAGGGCTTTCTGCCCGTGCATTGTCGGCATGCAAAAGGGGAGACTCATGGATATCCTGTCTGGAATCTTTCATCATGGCATGCTCGTCGAGAATATCGAGGCGGCGATGGCGCAGATGACGGCGGCGACCGGTGTGGAATGGACTGCGGTCCGAGCGTTCGATCCCCTGCCGGTATGGACGCCCGACGAGGGCCGGGGCGAGGCGCGGTTGCGCGTGGCTTATGCCCGGACGGGTTCGGTCCGGCTGGAACTGGTGGAGGCCGAGCGCGGGTCGCCCTATGATCGGCTGCGCGCGGTGGATCCTTCCCACATCGGGGTCTGGGTCGACGACGTGGGCGATGGTGTCGATAGGTTGTGCGCACAAGGGTGGCGCGTGCTTGTCGCCGGAGCCTCGCCACGCCATCGCCATGGTGCGATGACCTATCTGGTGCGCGATGGCGGCCCGGTGATCGAGCTCGTCTCGCGCTCGCTTCTGCCGATGATGCAGGAGTGGTGGGACACTTCGTCCTAGAAGGGAATCACGCTTCCGTCCCAGGCGATGAGGCTGCCGGACCGATCCGGTCGGAGCCCCTCGATAACGTCGAGCAGGTGGCTGGCCGAGCGTTCGGGCGTGAACAGCTTGTCCGTCGGCACGCCCCGCTGGAACGGACGCGACAGCGGTGTGTCTACGGTGCCGGGATGGAGGGTCACCGCAACGGCAAGCGGGTGTGTGCGGGCGAGTTCGATGGCCAGAGTGCGAATCATCATGTTCAGCGCGGCCTTGGAAGCTCGGTAGGAATGCCACCCACCGAGGCGGTTGTCCGAGATCGAACCGACCCGGGCCGAGAGCGCTGCGAGGACAGTGGGGCGGTCACGACGCAACAGCGATATCGTGTGGCGCGCGATCAGCGCAGGGCCGATGGCGTTGATCGCGAACATCTCGGACAGTCCTGCGCCGTCCAGCGCGCGCCATGATTTCTCAGGGCCAGCGCCGTTCTCGCGCACCAGGCGACCGGTGGCGACGAGGACCAGATCAAGCGGCGCGCCGATCCCCTCGCAGGCCGCCGCGACAGACGCTTCGTCGAGCAGGTCGAACCTGTGAGCAACGACCTTGCCTTGCGACGCCAGTTCGCGACGCGAGAGGGCATGGACTTCGGCCACGTCGTCGCGCGCAGCGAGCAAGGAGGTAAGGGCAGCGCCAATGCCGCCGCTCGCGCCGAAAATGGCGCAGCGCTTCAGATCCGTCATCATGGCGTTGATGGACCGATGGCAACGCTCCGTCGATATGGCCGAAGGCATGGTGCTGTGTTGCGCGTATAAGACAGCTTGCGCGTGGCCGCGCGAGATACCATGTTACGCATGCCCATTACCGAAAGTCCCACAGCAATGGCCTCTACTCCCACGGAAACCGCCACGATGACCCCGATCAGCCTGACTCCGCCCGATCCGGTGCCGGTGGTCGCGCCTGCACAGGCAGCTGGACTGGTGCCGGTCTCGGACGAGAACCGCTCCAAGCTGGAGGCCAAGGTCGATGCTTTCGTGGCAGACCTGATCTCGGTCGATGCGCAGAGCCCGGAGTTCGGCAAGAAGGTCGACCAGCTGACCAACATGGGGCGCAAGGAGATTTCGCAGGCGGCGGGCATGTCGAACCGCTTCCTGGACCGGCCGATCCGCGCGATGGACAAGGATAGCGGCGTCGGCGCCGATCTTGCCGCGCTGCGCCGGACGATCGAGGACCTCGATCCCGGTCGGCAGGGCAACCTGTCCTCGGGCCGCAAGTTCCTCGGCATCATTCCCTTCGGCAACAGCCTGAAGAAGTACTTCGACGGCTACACCTCGGCGCAGGGGCACATCAAGGCGATCCTCGAACGCCTGGCCTCGGGCAAGGACGAGCTGCTGATGGACAACGCCGGGATCGATGTGGAGCGCCAGAAGCTGTGGGAGGCGATGGGCAATCTCGAACAGATGATCCACATCTCCAGGACGCTTGATGCCAAGCTTGAGGAAGCCGCTGCCGATCTCGACCACACCGATCCGGCCAAGGCCAAGGCGATCCGCGAAAGCGCGCTGTTCTACACCCGCCAGCGCACGCAGGACCTGCTGACGCAGATGGCGGTGACGGTGCAGGGTTATCTCGCGCTCGATCTGGTCAAGAAGAACAACGTCGAACTGGTAAAGGGCGTGGACCGTGCCAGCACCACGACGGTGGCGGCGCTGCGCACGGCGGTAACCGTGGCGCAGGCGATGACCAACCAGCGGCTGGTGCTCCAGCAGATCACCGCACTCAACACCACCACCGCGAACATGATTGATTCCACCGGCAAGCTGCTGCGCGAACAGACCGGCAAGATCCATGAGATGGCCGCATCGAGCACGATCCCTCTGGAGACGCTGCAGCGCGCCTTCCAGAATATCTATGACACGATGGACACGATCGACACCTTCAAGCTCAAGGCGCTGGATGCGATGAAGCAGACGGTCAACACGCTTTTGGGCGAGGTCGAGAAGTCGAAGGGCTATATCGCGCGCGCGGAAGGTGCGGCGCAGGCCAAGCTGGCGGGGCCGGAAACCTCGCCACTGCTGACGCTGGAGGGCTGAGCGAGGCATGGCCAATTCCTCGGCTCATGACAGCGACCGCATCCTTGCCGAAGCGCGCTCCTCGCTGGTGCGCCAGCAGGCGGGCGGCAGGCGGAGCATTGGCAAGCGGTCGGCCGAACTGAAGCGCCAGCACTTCGGCAAGAAGGCCGCACGCATGGCGATGTCGGTCGGCGTGCTACTGGTCGGCGCGATGGTGGCGGGGATGATCCTCGACGGCATCGGCATCACCGGCGTGATGGTGCTTGGCCTCGCGATCGTGGCGGCGCTGTGGTTCTTCGCGACATTTCCGAGGATGAAGGTGCCCGATCTTTCGGCGCTCAACACCGGCGACGTGCGGACGATGGTCGGCCGGACCGAGCTATGGCTCGAGGCGCAGCGGCCCGCGCTGCCTGCGCCTGCGGTGCAACTGGTGGACCAGATCGGCGTGCAACTCGATGGTTTGGGGCTTCAGCTGGAAGGCATCGATCCGGCCGAGCCTGCGGCAGTGGAAGTGCGCAAGCTGGTGGGTGAGCATCTGCCGGGCATGGTCGAAAGCTACCGCAAGATCCCCGCGCACCTGCGGCGAGAAGAGCGCGGCGGGCGCAATGCCGATCAGCAACTGGCCGATGGCCTTGGCAAGATCAGCAAGGAAATCGACGAGATCACCCGGCAACTGGCATCGGGCGACCTCGATGCGCTGGCCGTGCGCGGGCGTTATCTGGACTATCGCTACGGGGAAGGTCTAGAGGCAGCGCCCCAGCTCGAAGCACCGAAGGTATAACGAATGCGCATCGCCATTCCCCACTCGCTCGACCGTGACGAAGCGCGCCGACGCTTGCGCGACAAGGCAGCGCAGGCCGCGGCCAAGGCAGAGGGCATGGCAACCGTGACGACCCGCTTCAGCGATGACGACCACATGGTCATGACCGTCAGCGCAATGGGCTACACGCTCGATTGCGGGGTCGAACTGGCGGAGAAGGAACTGGTGGTCGAGGTCGACATCCCCGCCAGCCTCGGCTTTGCCAAGCGTATGATCGAGGGCATGATCCGCGAGAAGAGCGAGAAGCTGCTGACCTGAGCAAGTGTAACGGACTCAGGACCGACAGCGTTCTAAAGGTCCCGTTCCAGCTCCAGCAATTCCTGTGGCAGGCGCAGTGAGTTGGCGGCGATGCGGGTTTCCATGAGCAGATAGACCAGCGCCGTCATCAGCAACGCAATGGCCGCGGAAAACGTGAGGCCGGTCAACATGCCGGTATCCAGAGTGGTCATCTCGCCAATGAACAGCGAGCCGACGGTAACGCCGATGGCAAGCCCTGAGATCACAAGCAGCAGTAGTGCCCGACCTATCAGGTGGATGCGGCGATCAACGTAGCGGATTTCGATCACCACGACATCATGCTCGCGCCCGGTGGTTGTGGCATGCTGAACTTGCAGCGTGCGCGAACGATCGACGATCCGGCCGAGACGCGTCGTGAGGATGTTCATGATGTTGCCGATGGCGACAAGCACGAAGACCGGAGCCAGCGCGAGCTGGATCGTCTGGGCGATCACGCCGACATGGGCGGCGGTCATGGGATTTCTCGGTAAGGCACGTGGTCGTTTGACATGAGCGGGCGGTGCGCGGCAAGCAGGATACGTCTGCGCCCGGATTATGCTTCGCACTGCCACCTGCGCGACAGAATCGTGCTGGTGGCTTCATAACTTCGACAGGATAAGCTGCCGGGCCGTCATAAGCTGGTCATGCCGGGACGCTCCGGCCAGTCAGTCCGGAGATCGCCCCGATGCGCAGGATTTCCCGTTACATTTCAGCAGGCCTTGCCGTGGCAACGCTCGCCGCCGCGATCACCTCGACAGCGGCGCAGGCCCACGCGATCTGGTTTGCGCAGCGCGCGCGGCAACTGGCGCTGGTCTATGGCGTGGGGGCCGACGATCTCGATGCGGTCAAGCGCCTGCCGCTGATCAAGTCGGTCAAGGGCTTCGACGCCGAAGGCCAGCCCGTCAACGCCTCGCTGCGCGTAGCAGGCGCGGTGCCTGTGCTTGACAGCGATGAGCCAGTGGCAATCGTTGCCGCGGAGATGGATTATGGCATCTGGAGCAAGGATGCGGCGGGCGAGTGGCATAACAAGGGGCGCGACGAGGTGCCGGGGGCGACGGTCAGCGAGCATAACTTCAAGTATGCCCTGCACCTGACCCAGCTTCCCACCAGGCCCGTGCCGCTGATCGACACGCTGAAGTTGCAACTCGTGCCCGCAAGCACCGCCATTCCGCAGAAGATGGGCGAGTCCATCAAGGTGCGCGCCTTCTACGATGGCAAGCCCAAGGCCGGAGTCGAGGTGATGGAGGACTACGTCAACGATCCCGATCAGGTGCCAGTGAAGACCGATGCGCAAGGCTATGCAACGGTCAAGGTGCGCAATCAGGGGCTCAACGTGCTGATGGCGATCTATGTGGGGCCGAGCGACAGCCCGGCGAAGTATGCCAGCATGGAGTATCGCTCGTCGCTGTCATTCGTGCTGCCACACAAGCCCGAGTGAGCCGCTTTCAAGGAGTTTGAGATGATCCGAACCACAGCAGTCGCGTTGGCCTTCACGCTGGCTACCGTCTCCACAGCTGCGATGGCGCACGGCTCTACCATGCCGCGCCATGGCGGGGTGACGCAGGTGTCTGGTGAAATGGTGATCGAGCTCGTCCGCTCGGCCAACGGCGTCGATGTCTATGTTGTCGAAGAGGACGAGCCGGTTGCGGCTGCGGGCCTCGATGGCAAGCTGACGGTGACGGCGGGCGGAGCCAAGCAGGCGGTGGCGCTGGTGCCGGGAGGGGGCAATCGGCTGAGCGCGCCGGGCCTTGCAGTGCCTGGTGAGGCAAAGGTAGTCGTGGCGCTGACCGGCAAGGCCGATGGCGCCAAGGCCTTTGCCACGTTCGATGTGAAGTAAGCCGGAAGCGGCTCGAAGTCCGAAACGGCAAGGGGGAGAGCATGACAACCATCACTGCACAGGGTCAGGGCTTCGCGTCCCCGACCGCTGTCACTCCGGCAAATCCAGCCGTAGCGCGCACCCGGCTGCTGGCCATCGACGCCCTGCGCGGATTGGTCATGCTGTTCATGCTCGTGGACCACGTGCGCGAGACGTTCTTCCTGCATTTGCAGGTGAGCGACCCGGTGGATGCCAACACGACCGATCCGGGGCTGTTCTTCACACGCCTGCTCTCGACCTTTTGCGCGCCGACGTTTGTGGCGCTGACGGGCCTGTCGGCTTGGCTCTATGGTCAGTCGCACACGAAGAAGGAGGTCAGCGAATTCCTGCTCAAGCGCGGGCTGTTCCTGATCTTCCTCGAACTTACGGTGATCTGCCTGGCTTGGCCGACGCAGACATTCGAGTTTCCGCCCGCGCGGTTCTGGCTGCAGGTAATCTGGGCAATCGGCATTTCGATGGTGGCGCTTTCGGCGCTGATACATCTGCCGCGCAAGGCGCAGTTCGCGCTTGGTCTGGCCATCGTCTGCCTGCACAACCTGCTCGACGGCATCGTCCTGACGCCGCAGGACAGCGGCTATGCGATCTGGGCGATACTGCACCAGCGCACGGTGATCGATCTCGGCCTCGGGCTGACCGCCAAGACGACCTATCCGGTACTGCCGTGGATCGGCGTGATCCTGCTGGGCTATGCTGCCGGGCCGTGGTTCGGCAAGGGTAGCGATCCGGCACAGCGGATGAAGCGGCTTGTCACCCTGGGCGTCGGCATGATCGCGGCCTTTTTCGTGATCCGCTATGCCAATGTCTATGGCGACAAGCCGTGGTTCGTGGCCGAAAACCAGCTGCGCACGGTGATGAGCTTCCTCGCTCTGACCAAGTACCCGCCGTCGCTGCTGTTCCTCCTGCCGACGGTTGGCACCGGCGTGCTGCTGCTCGCGCTTTTCGAGAAGTATCAGGACAGCGCAGCGCTGCCGCATCTCGCCTATCTGGGCGGTGCGCCGATGTTCTTCTACATCCTGCACCTCTACACGCTCAAGGCGATCTATCACGTGGCTCTGGCGATCTATGGGCCGGTCAAGGGTACGGTGTTCGGCGTCGACAATCTCTCGACGGTGTGGATCTGGGTGTTCCTGCTGATCGTGCCGCTTTATCTGCCGACCCGCTGGTTCGCCGGGGTCAAGCAGCGCCGCAAGGACATCTGGTGGCTCAAGTATCTGTGATAGCCTGAAATTGCCGAAAATGGACAAGGCCGGAGCGGAAGCTTCGGCCTTTTTCGTGCGGATTTGCGACAAATCCGGGACGGCACAAAACACCCCTGTCACGCCGTTTTCACAATTATAATCCGCTGAACGCGCTTCCTTCGACGCAACATTCCCATCAGCGCGCATAGCCTCGAGACATAACAAAACAGACGCAGGACGGCTCAGACGACGATTTCCCTTGAGCATCATGATACATTGTTACATGGCTTCGGGGGGATCTGTGAATGCACATCACAGATGAGGGGTGAAGTTGCGATGAAGAAAATGTCCGCAGTGAAGGGCGCGCTGATTGCCGGCGTTGCCATGGGAACGATGCCGACGACCGCTTGGGCGCAATCCGCCCCCGCGGCTGAAGAGGAAGCCGCTCCTGCCGACGAAATGGTCGTGATCGGCCAACGTCAGCAGTACCGCGGTGACGTGCCGCTTTCGGCGATCCCGCAAACGGTGCAGGTGCTCGACGCCAAGACCTTGCAGGATCTCAACATCACCCGGTTGGAAGGCGCGCTGGAACTTGCCAGCGGCATTGCCAAGCAGAACAATTTCGGCGGCCTGTGGGACGCTTTTGCCGTTCGCGGCTTTGCCGGTGACGAGAACTTCCCTTCGGGCTTCCTCGTCAACGGGTTCAACGGCGGCCGTGGCTATGGCGGTCCGCGCGATGCTTCGAACATCGAGAAGATCGAAGTCCTCAAGGGGCCGAACGGCGCCGTCTTCGGACGTGGCGAGCCGGGCGGTACGGTCAACATCACCACCAAGAAGGCCCGCACCGACGACACCTTCGGTTCGTTTGCGGCATCGGGCGGCAGCTGGAATACCTATCGCGGCGAAGCTGACGTCAACCTGGCGATCAACGACAAGCTGGCGATCCGCGTCAACGGCGCGGCCGAGGACGGCAACAGCTTCCGCGACGTTGTGAACCACACCAAGTTCGTCGCCTCGCCTTCGATCCTCTACAAGCCGACCGACAGCACCAGCCTGTCGTACGAGATGGAATTCGTCGACAACAAGGTCACTTTCGACCGCGGCATCGTGGCGATCAACGGCAAGCTCGGCGCGGTGCCGATCTCGCGCTTCCTTGGCGAGCCGGGTGACGGGCGCACCAACGTCAAGGTGCTCGGCCATCAGCTGCAGCTGCAGCAGAAGATTTCGAAGGACTGGTTCTTTCTCGCAGGCTTCGGCTATCGCGACACCAGCTTCAAGGGCTTCTCGCAGGATCCGGAACTGGCGCTTTCCCGCCAGATCATCGACAACGATGGCCAGAACCTTTCGCGCCAGCGCCGCTACCGCGATTTCAACACGACCAACACCACGGTGCGCGGGGAAATCTCGGGCAAGCTCTATACCGGGCCGCTGACGCATCATATCCTTGTCGGCGCGGACTATGACCGCTTCCACATCGACTTGCTGCAGATCCGCTATCGTCCGCCGAGCTACACTGCCGGTTCGGCGATCACGCCGGCGAACAATGCGATCAACGTGTTCAATCCGGTCTATGGCAACCTGCGCACGCCGACGCAGACGAACATCAATTCGGATGAAGTGCAGAAGGGCTGGGGCATCTACTTCCAGGATCAGGTGGACGTTACCGACCAGCTGAAAGTCCGCTTCGGTGGGCGGTTCGATCACTTTGTTCAAGACATTGTGAACCGCAATCCGGGCACATCCAATCCTCCTGTTTCGACCAAGAAGCGCTTCAACCCGACGGCCGGTGTGCTTTACAAGCTGACTGACACGGTTTCGATCTACGGTGGCTACGGCGAAGGCTTCCGCCCGAACAGCGGCCTCGATGCAGCTGGCAACCCGTTCGCCCCCGAACTGTCGAAGTCGTTCGAGGCGGGCTTGCGCTTTGCGGCGCCGGGCGATGCCATCAGCGCCTCGATCGCCGCCTTCACCATGAAGAAGAACAACATCCTGACCTCGGACCCGGTCAACGCCGGCTTCTCGATCGCGGGTGGCGAGGCAAGGTCCAAGGGCATCGAAGCCGATATCTCGGCAAACCT
>JBKBUD010000086.1:0-8853 GCA_046290865.1 Novosphingobium sp.
AAGCGCACGCGAGCTTTGCGGAACGCTTTGCCAAGGCGCTGGGGTTGGCCGACCCGGATCACTACGTCGCCAACATGAGCAAGGCCAAACGCAAGGGCCGGATCTTCATCGACTGGCTGCGCAACCAGCGCGGCAGCACGGCGGTGATGCCCTATTCTGCCCGAGCCAGAGCGAATGCGCCGGTTGCCGCGCCCATCGATTGGGACGAACTCGGCGACTTCGAGAATGCCCATCCGTTCACGATTGGCGATGCAGCGACCCTGCTCAAACGGAGTGAAAGCAAGCTTCTGAAAGGCTGGGGTATGGCCGAACAATCCCTGCCGGATGTATAGAAGCCCGTCTTCCGCCGAAAATCGCCGTCACTCCGGACTTGATCCGGGGTCCCGCGTCCTTGTCGCCGACCTTAAACCATCTCCTCCGGCCTGATCAGCCGGTCAAAAGTCTCCTCATCCACCAACCCCAGCGCTAAAGCCGCCTGCCTTAGGCTCAGATCGTGCTCATGTGCGTGCTTGGCGATCTTGGCGGCGTTGTCGTAGCCGATCTCGGGCCCAAGCGCTGTCACCAGCATCAGCGAGCGTTCCACCAGTTCGGCGATGCGGCGGCGGTTTGGCTCGATCCCTTCGACGCAACGCTTTGCGAAACTCTTCATCCCGACCGAGAGGAGGTGCATCGAGCGCAGCACCGCCGCGCCGATCATCGGCTTGAAAACATTGAGTTCGAGATGGCCCTGCATACCGCCGACGGTCACGGCCTGATGGTTGCCGATAACCTGTGCGCAGACCATGGTCAGCATCTCAGCCTGCGTCGGATTGACCTTGCCCGGCATAATCGAACTGCCGGGTTCGTTGGCGGGAAGCTCCAGTTCGCCAAGGCCCGAGCGCGGACCTGAGCCGAGCAGGCGGATGTCGTTGGCGATCTTGGTCAGCGCCACCGCCAGCGTCGCGAGCGTGGCTGAAAGATGCACCAGCGCATCGTTCGAGCCGAGCGCCTCGAACTTGTTGGGCGCAGTAGTGAAGGGCCTGCCCGTCAGTTCGGCGATCTGCGCGGCCATGTCCTCGGCAAAGCCTTCAGGTGCGTTGAGGCCAGTGCCGACGGCCGTACCGCCCTGAGCGAGGCGCAGGACGTGCAGTTCGACATGGCGAAGGTGGTCGTAGGCGTTGCGAAGCTGCTGGGCGTAGCCTGAAAATTCCTGCCCGAGCGTCAGCGGAGTAGCGTCCTGCAGGTGAGTGCGACCGATCTTTACCACGTCTTTCCAAGCAATTGCACAGCCGGAGAGCGCGCCTGACAGCTTGTCGAGAGCAGGGATCAGTTCGCGGTTGAGCGCTTCTACCGCCGCCACGTGCAGTGCTGTCGGGAAGGTGTCGTTGGAGGACTGGCCCATGTTGACGTGGTCATTGGGGTGAACCGGGCTCTTTCCGCCGCGATGGCCGGTCAGCATCTCGTTGGCGCGCCCTGCGATCACCTCGTTGGCGTTCATGTTGGTCTGGGTGCCGCTCCCGGTCTGCCATATGACCAGTGGGAACTGATCGTCGAGCTTGCCCGAGGCGACTTCGGCGGCGGCCTTCCCTATGACGTCGGCAAGTGCGGCGTCTAGACCGTGCCGGCGGTTCACCGAGGCTGCGGCCTGCTTGATCACGCCCAGCGCGCGGATGATCCCGAGGGGCATTCTTTCCGTTGAATCAAAAGGAAAGTTCTCGATGCTTCGCTGCGTCTGCGCTCCCCAGTAAGCCTCGGCAGGCACGTGCACTTCGCCCAGGCTATCGCTTTCGATCCGCTGCATTGGCAAGCTCCGCTCAGGTGCGGTCGAGCAGGTGCTCCACCGTTTCCTCCGTTGTAGCCTGCTTGTCTGTGGTTGCACCCACTTCGCGTTCGAGCGCGTTGCGCAGGCGGCAGATCTCGTCGTCGGTGAGGTGCTCGATCCCGACGAAGCCCTCGCGGGCCTTGTCGACGGCGCGGATAAGTTCGTCGAGCTTGGCCTGCATGGCAGCAGCGTCGCGGTTCTGACTGTTTTGTATGAGAAAAACCATCAGGAAAGTGATGATCGTCGTGCCGGTGTTGACCACCAGCTGCCAGGTGTCGCTCCACTGGAACAACGGCCCGCTGAGGCCCCAGCCGATGATGATGGCAAGCGCAACGATGAAGGTAGCTGGGCGTCCGGCCAGCCCTGAGACCCTGTTGGCGATGGCGGTGAAGGTCTGTTCCACCGGCGTCAGTCCTCGCTGACGTGTTCGGGCTTGCCCTTGCGGCTGGTCGCCGCGAGCTCCTCCAACTCCTTCTCGCTCATGGATTTTTCCATCGAGCGCGAGGCCCCTTTGAGGTCCTTTTTGGGCATTTCGCCCCGCTTTGCCGAGAGCGCAGCTCCGGCGGCTTTCTGTTGGGCGGCGGATTTTGCGGGCATCGTCGGTCTCCGGGATCGTTCGTGACCTGAACGTTCGGGCACTTCCGCCGTTCCGGACCTAATCCGCCGCCCTGCGTCAATTTGCGTAGCGCGTGGCTTGGTGCAGACCGCTAGGCTGGCACAATGACGGCGGGCGGAGACTTACGCGAACTCCTTGTTTCAGGGAGGTTTTCCGAGGCACTGGCAGCGGCCGGGGCGGCTCTTTCGGCGAATCCGTCGGATGTCGAGGCCGGGTTTGTTGCCGCAGTGGCTCTGGCCGAGAGCGGGCGGGTGGGCGATGCGGTCAAGGCAATTGGCGCCGTGCTCAGAGTCGATCCAAACAATGCTGAGTATCTTGCTCAACAGGCGAGGATTTTCCTCCTCGCGAGGCGCGATGGGGAGGCGCTGGCGGCGGCGCGGGCGGCGGTTTCCGTAGGAAGTGAAGACGCGCTGGTCCTGGATACCATCGGCTGTGTGTTCGCCCGGTTGGGTGCGCACGATGAAGCGCTTCCGCTGTTCGAACGGGCGGTCAAAGGTGCGCCTGAAGCCATTGAATTCAGGTTCAATCTTGCCAGCACTCTGGGCTTCTTCGGACGCGTGGACGAAGCTGCCGAAGCTTACGAGGCGATCCTTGCGCGGGATCCGAGGCATGGGCGGGCGCACCTTGGGCTTGCGGGTCTGCGTCGGAAGCCCGGACCGGGCGACATTGCGCGCCTTGAAACTGCCCTTTCGGGGAAAATCGAGCCGGTTGAAGAGGTTAGGCTGCGCTATGCCCTTTTCCAACTCTACGAGGCAGAAGGCCAACTCTCCGAGGCAGCGGGGCAACTCTCCCTAGGCAACGCGAGGCACAGGGCCAACTTGGGCTACCAGTTCGAGAGCGACGAGGCGGTCTTCGAATCGATCCGTCGGACTTTCGTTCGTGATCTGCCACTGGTTTCCAACAGCCACATCGAGGACGCTCCGATCTTCGTTGTTGGACTTCCGCGAACCGGAACCACGCTGGTCGACCGCATCCTGTCATCGCATCACGAAGTGACCTCCGCCGGCGAGTTGCAGGCGATGCCGCTGGCGGTGAAGCAGCTGGCAGGGACATCGTCGCGACTGGTGCTCGATCCGGCGACGGTGGAAGCGACCAAGGGCGTTTCGGCGCAGAAGCTGGGCGAGCTCTATCTTGCCCGGGCGCGGCAGAATGCCGGGGCGCAGGACGGGCGCTTTACCGACAAGTTTCCGCTGAACTTCCTGTACATCGGCTGGATATTGCAGGCCTTTCCCCACGCCAGCGTGGTGTGCCTGCGGCGCGGGGCGATGGACAGCGTGTGGAGCAACTACAAGCACTTGTTCGCGACCGGCTCGCCCTATTACCGGTGGTCCTACGACCTGATGGACACGGCGCGTTACGTCCTGCTGTTCCAGCGCCTGATGGCCTTCTGGCGCCAACGCTTTCCGGGGCGAATCCATGAGGTTACCTATGAGTGGCTGGTGGCCGACCAGGAGACCGAGACACGCAAGCTGCTGAGCCACTGCGGGTTGGCGTGGGACCCGGCTTGCCTTGATTTCCACCGGAACGAGGCCGCGGTTTCCACTCCGAGCGCGCAGCAGGTGCGCCAGCCGATCAATGCGCGATCCGTCGGGCGTTGGCGCGACCATGAGCGGCACCTTGGCGAGGTAATGGAATTCTTCGCTGCGAATGGGATTCCGCTCGACTGATTTTCCATCGCGTTGGAAGTGCACCCCCGCTGCGACTTATTTCGCCTGCGGTTCAATAAGTCTCGCCCCCCTTCCGCTTGCGGGAGGGGTAAAAAAAGGCCGCTCGTCTTGCGACGGACGGCCCAGTCTTCGCAGGAAAAGGTGTGCCGGTCCGATTGCGCGGACCGGCGAAACCGTCAGAAGTGCAGGAAGTATTCGACGCCGATCTTGCGCGGGGCGATGACCGAGTTGCTGTAGTAGCGCGAGACGATGCCGTCGTTGATGATCCGGCGCGAGAGGTCCTCGCCGACCGATGACACCGCGAACTTGTTGAAGAGGTTGTCGGCGTAGATCCGCACCTCGTACTTGTCCCGGCGGTAGCCGATCGAGGCGCGGGCGAGGATGTAATCCGGGATCACTTCGCCGCCAGCCCGCGCGCCGATGCGCGAGAGCACTTCACCCTGGTAGGTGGCGGTGAAATTGGTCGAGATCACTGCATCCGAACCGACGTTGGCATCGTAGGTCATGCCGAGGCTGCCGGTGTGGCGTGCGGTGCCGGGGAGGCGATCCCCTGCGAGCACGTTGACGCGGATGTTCTTGGGACGTGCACGCAGGTTCTGGTTGCGGATGGTCAGGAGACCGATGACGTCCTGGGTCAGCTTCGCGTCGTTGTAGGAGTAGCTGCCCGTAATGGTCAGGCCGTCAATCGGCTTGGCCGTGAAGGTTGCCTCGAGGCCCTTGGACACTGCCGAGCCACCGTTGGCGGTGATACCGGCGATGCCATACTGGGTCTGCGAGGCAAGCTGGATGCCCTGCCACTTGATATGATAGCCCGAGATGGTCGTCTGCAGCTTGCCGCCGAACAGGGTGGCGCGGACACCGATTTCCTTGTTCTGGGTCTTGTCCGGGCCGTAGAACTGCTCGTTCGGCAGGGCGCAGGCGTTCTGCACATCGGCCAGATTGGCAGGGCAGGGTGGCACGCTGTTCGGGCCGCCAATGCGATAGCCTTCGCTGTAAGTGGCATAGACCATCAGGTCTGGCGTGATCTTGTAAGAGGTGTTGAGCTTCCAGACCGTACCGCTCTTGCCGGAGTCACCGCCGCCGGTATCGAAGCGCAGCACCGGCACCGGCTCGAGCAGGGGCAAGGTGATGCCGCCGTTGGTCTTCGCATCGTAGTTGAAGTAGCGACCACCGGCGGTGACCTGCCACTTCGGCGTGATCTCGAAAGTTCCTTCGCCGAACAGGGCCTTCTCGATGACCTTGCTGTCGTTGAAGCTCGCGTACTCGATCGGCTCGGGATAGGCGGGCGAGTAGGTGACGGGGCCAAAGTAGAATTCCGGCAGGCCCGGCGTGACTTCGCGGTAGGTGCCCTTGGTCTTGCGCTCGTTGTAGAAGCCGCCGATCACCCAGCTGAACGGCCCGCCGTGCGTGGATACGAAGCGCACTTCCTGGTTGAACTGCTTGATGTCGGTTGCCGAGCGGGTGAAGCCCGAGAACTGCGGGAACAGTTCGTAGCCATAGTCGAGATCGAGCAGGAGGTCGGTGACGTCGGCCGAACTGCGGATCTTCTGGTGCGACCAGGCCGTGGCCGAGACCATCTGGGCAATGTCGCCCAGCTCGATCTGCACTTCGCCGCTGACAAGATGGACCTGACGCTTGGATGGTTCGAGATAGCGCCCCACAGCTTCGTACTTGCCAGTGCCGAACACGCCGGCACCGTTGACCTGACGGCCGTTGGTCGAAGTGTTCTGGTAGGCGTAGTTGATGTAGACCCCGATCGTTTCGGTCGGGAACAGCGCCAGCGTGTTGCGCGTGGTGAAGGTATGCTCGAAGTTGGCATCCTTGTAGGTGTAGAGGTTGGCCGCGATCTGGGCGGGCGTGCCGAGCGGCGCGGTGCGCGAAGTGGCAGGACCGCCGGGCTGCGGCAGCGAAACGCCAGGTTCCTTCAACAGCGCGACGTAGTCGATGAAGCCAGGGTCATTGTAGTAGCCGACGGTCGAGCGCAGTGCGACCTTGTCGGTCACGATCGGGATGTTGACGGTGGCATCGACCTGGAAGCCTGGGTCGTCGGCCTGGGCGACATCATAGACGCGGCCGTGGAAGTCTGCCGTCCAGCGCGTCGGATCGGGACGGTTGGGGATGTAGCGGATGGCACCGGCGAGCGTGCCGACGCCATAGAGCGTACCTTGCGGCCCGAGCAGGGTTTCGACGCGTGCGATGTCGAGGAGCTTGAAGTCCTGATAGAGCGGCACTTCGCCGAGGTAGATAGCAACCGCGTTGTCCGAGTTGGCGCCGGTGACGCCGACGTCTGCTGCCGACAGGCCGCGCATCACGATGGAACCGGTCGAGCGCGGGCCGGTGTCGAGAATGGTCAGGCCCGGCGTGAAGGCGGCAAGCCCGCGCACATCGTCGATGCGCTTTTCGGTGAGGTCATCGCCGGAAACGGCGGTGATGTTGATCGGAACGTCCTGAAGCGAAACGGCACGGCGGGTGGCGGTAACCACAATGGTCGAGCCCGGATCCTCGCCAGCTTCGGTTGCCGCGTCAGCTTGCGGAGCTTCCTGCGCCATGGCGGGAAGGGCGGCGAGACCGGCGAGCGCGCTGGCCGAAAGGAGCGCTGCGCGCTTCAGGGAATTTAGCATGAAACCCTCACTTTGTTGTTTTGTATCGCGTGGCTTCAGTCACCCTCGGAACCGGCGCGGCGTTGGCTATGTCCAAGCTCTTTTCGCTGCGCCGATGCACTTCTCCCCGGCAATCGACCCGGATGAATGAAAGCTAACCGCTGGTTGGCGCGCGACTATGGGTCATTTGACGTAGGCTGAGAGCGTTCGCACCAGGCGGCGTACGTAAATCGGCCCATCCTCGGGATCGCATTGGACCGGCACTATCGGGCCATGGATACAGCGCCACCGACCGGCATTGATATGTCGGCAGAATTCTCACCGCTTCCGGGCGTGAGCCGCTGTGCAAGGACCGTCGCCCGACTGTCCGGCAAGCTGGCCGGAGCGGGTTGAGGCGGTGCCGCGCGCTGTCACGATCGTTCCGGAACGGCGTTCCTACAACCAGTGGGTCGCAGGCCAGACGCTTGACGGCCACGCCCATCGCCAGACTGCCGTGGCGGCGCGGCACTGGCCGGTGCGCACCGTTCTCGTGACGGCACTGGGGTCCAGCGCTTCGCTGGTGTGCGAAGTCATCGGGGCGACGATCACGCTGTTCTACGGGGTGGATGTCAGTGTCGCAGCGATCCTCACGGGATGCCTGCTGATGTTCGTGGCGAGCCTGCCGATTGCGGTGGAGGCTGCGCGCAAGGGGCTGGACATCGACCTCATCACGCGCGGGGCGGGCTTCGGCTATCTCGGCTCGACGATCACCGCACTGATCTACGCCTCGTTCACGTTCCTGCTGTTCGCGATCGAGGCGAGCATCATGGCGGTTGCGGTGCAGGACGTGGCCGGGATCGGGATCGAGTTTGCCTGTGTCCTTTGCGCGGTGGCGGTCCTTCCGCTGGCGTGGAGCGGGATGCGAACCGTGGCGCGCTTCCAGACGTGGTCGCAGCCGGTGTGGATCGTGCTGCAACTGATCCCGCTGGGGTACATTGCCTGGCGTGGCGAGCCGGTAATCGCGGCGTGGGCAGACTTCACCGGAATCTATGCACCGAGAGCGCCAGTCGTGTCCTTTGGTCTCGCGCTTTCGGTGCTGCTGTCGCTGCTGCCGCGGATCGGCGAGCAGGTCGAATATCTGCGCTTCATGCCGCCGCAGAGCATGACGGGCGCCCGGCGGTGGTGGACGGCGGTGGTGCTGGGCGGGCCGGGCTGGGTGCTGATCGGCGGGGCCAAGCTGTTGCTGGGTTCGGTGCTGGCGGCCTGGGCCGTGTCTTCGGGCGTGGCCCCTGATGGCGCGGCACGACCGGGGGCGATGTTTGGCGAGGTCCTTGCGCCGCTGGCCGGCTCGGCGCGCGGCGGCCTGCTGATGACGGCGGCGCTGGTGGTCGTCTGCCAGCTCAAGGTCAATGTGACCAATGCCCACGCCGGGGCGGTCGCATGGTCCAACGTCTTTTCGCGCCTGACGCATGGCTATGCCGGCCGCGCGGTGTGGCTGGTGTTCAATGTCGGACTGGCCACGACCCTGCTGTTCTTCGGCATCATCCGCTCGATGGAGATCGTGCTGATGTTCTACGCCAGCCTTGCGGCAGGGTGGATCGGGGCGCTGAGTGCGGACCTGCTGGTGTCGGGGCCGCTTGGCCTGAGACCCCAGGCAACAGAGTTCCAGCGCGCCTATCTCTTTGACGTCAACCCGGTAGGGATCGGGGCGATGCTGCTGTCGCTGCTGGCATCGGCGGTGTGCCAGCTGGGGTTTGCCGGGGAAGTGGCGCAGGCGTTTTCGCCGGTGATCGGGCTGTTCGTGGCGTTTGCGGCGGCGCCGGCGCTCGCGGCGCTGACCAAGGGGCGGTACTACCTCGCCCGCAAGCGCGCGGCCGGCGAACCGGCAATGCAGACGTGCGTCATTTGCGAGAACCGCTTCGAGCGCGGCGACACGGCACATTGTCCGGTCTATTCCGGGCCGATCTGTTCGATGTGCTGCACGCTCGAGACGCGGTGCCACGACGTATGCCGGCAGGGAGGGCGGGCGACCGAGCAATTCACCAACCTTGCCGCGCGCATGCTGCCGCAGCGGCTCGCGCGATACGTGCACACCACGACAGGGCATTTCGTGGGTGTGGCGGGCGCGTTCACGCTGGCCAACATGCTGGTGCTGGGCCTGATCGGGCGGGAATACGCGCGGGTCTATCC
>JBKBUD010000087.1:0-8698 GCA_046290865.1 Novosphingobium sp.
CAGTGCTCCTTGCCGTCGCGCCAGATCGTCAGCTCCAGCCATTCCGACAGGGCGTTCACCACCGAAACGCCGACGCCGTGGAGACCGCCCGAAACCTTGTAGGCGTTGTCATCCGAGGTGTTCTCGAACTTTCCGCCGGCGTGGAGCTGGGTCATGATGACTTCGGCCGCCGAAACGCCCTCTTCGGCGTGAATGTCGGTCGGGATGCCGCGCCCGTTGTCTTCCACCGAGACCGAGCCGTCGGGGTTCAGTTCGATCAGCACCAGATCGCAATGCCCTGCCAGAGCCTCGTCGATCGCGTTGTCCGAAACCTCGAACACCATGTGATGCAGGCCCGAGCCATCGTCGGTATCGCCGATGTACATGCCGGGCCGCTTGCGCACCGCGTCGAGGCCTTTGAGGACCTTGATGGAATCGGCGCCATAGGCGTTGGTGTTGGGCGTGTTTTCGTTGGTGCTGGACATCCTTTGCACATAGGCACGAAAGGGCAAAAACCCAAGCGAATCCGGCCTGTTTTGCACAGGAGCAGGCACATAATCGTCCTTGCGCGATCAAGCTGGAATCCGCCCTCTGTTCAAGGCCTTGGAACTCTGCTGAATTGCCTGCCGACTGCAGCGACCGGGCGGTCGGATCAGAGGACACGCATCGTGCAAAAATTGCTTCTCACAGCGCTGGCAGCATCGCAGATCGCCACCGCCGCCCATGCCGCAGATGCCCCGCTGGCGCCCGACGTGGCCGAGTTCCGCGATCTCTATCGCGAGCTGATCGAGACCAACACCACGGTCAACAATGGCAGCTGCACGGATGCTGCGGCGAAGATGGCGGTACGGTTGAAGGCAGCAGGCCTGCCCGATAGCCAGATCGTACCGTTCGCAACGCCCGAACACCCCAAGGACGGCGGCCTTGTGGCAGTGATCCCCGGCACGGCGAAGAACCTGAAGCCAATGCTGCTGATCGCCCACATCGACGTGGTCGAGGCCAAGCGCAAGGACTGGACGCGCGATCCGTTCAAGCTGATCGAGGAAGACGGCTATTTCTACGGGCGCGGCACGGTGGACGACAAGTCGCAGGCGGCGATCTGGACTGACATCTTCGTGCGCTTCGCCCGCCAGGGCTACAAGCCCAGGCGCACGATCAAGCTGGCGCTGACCTGCGGCGAGGAAACCTCGGGCGCGTTCAACGGGGCGGAATGGCTGTCAAACAACCAGCCCGACCTGATCGACGCGGCATTCGCGCTGAACGAAGGCGGTGGCGGGCGCACCAATGGCACGCCGATCTCGAAGGGCGGCAAGCTTGAAGTCCAGACGCTGCAAGTGGGCGAAAAGGCCTACCAGGACTTTACCCTGACGGCGACGAATCCCGGTGGGCACAGCTCCATGCCGGTGCGCCAGAACGCGATCTACGATCTGTCGCAGGCGCTGCTGAAGATCCGCGATTTCGAGTTCCCGGTGGAGTTCAACGATACCACGCGCGCCTTCTTCACCAAGGTCGGCACGGCGCGCGGCGGCGTGGCGGGCAAGGCAATGCTGGCGATCGTCGCCAACCCGGCGGACAGCGCCGCACTGGCAGTGCTGCAGCAGGACAAGATGCTCAATTCGATGCTGCATACTAGCTGCGTCGCGACGCTGGTCGAGGCCGGCCACGCGCAGAACGCCCTGCCCCAGCGCGCGACCGCAAACATCAATTGCCGCATGTTCCCCGGCCGCACCACGGCCGAGACGCAGGCCATGCTCGAGAAGGTGATCGCTGATCCTTCGCTGAAGCTGCAGCCCAAGGTTCTCGACAAGCCCATGGCCGTCGTCCCGCCGATGAACCCGGCAATCATCGGCCCGATCGAGAAGCTCGCCGCCAAGCACTATCCCGGCGTTCCCCTGCTGCCGACCATGCTGACCGGGGCGACCGATGCGGTCTATCTCAAGGGCATTCCCACCTATGGTGTGCCCGGCGTGTGGCTCGATCCCGATGGCAACGGCATCCACGGGCTGAACGAGCGCGTCGAAGTGCAGGCGCTCTACAAGGCGCGCGAATACCTGACCGACCTCGTCAAGGCGCTGGCGGGATAAGTCGGCAAGCTTGAGGGGCAGGCTGTGGAAAGGACTCGCTTGCCCCTCTTGACGGCAGACTCATGCGGGTGTCTCTTGTGCTCATGCGTAACACTGCGGTCACAAGGCTCGGCCATGACTGCCCCTGCGGAGGCGCGTTAGCCTTTGCCTGCAGGGAAGCGATCCGGACGTGCTCCATAAGGCGCTGATCGATCGGGCGGCTTCGGCTCGGCCCCCCAATCCCGTCCTTTTGGGCGGTGACAGCACCGCCTTCAACGACGTTTTGCACAATGACCGGCATCTGGCGAACTGCCCTGCGCTGGTCCTCAACGCCGATTACACACCGCTTTCCTACTATCCGCTCAGCCTGTGGCCGTGGCAGACCGCGATCAAGGCGGTGTTCCTCGAACGCGTCGACATTATCGAGACCTATGACCGCGAGGTGCATAGCGCCAACTTCGGCATGAAGCTGCCCTCGGTCATCGCGCTGCGCCAGTACGTGCGGCCGAGCGAGTATCCCGCCTTCACCCGCTTCAACCTGTTCCTGCGCGATCGCTTCCAGTGCCAGTACTGCGGCAGTCCGGACCTGCTGACATTCGACCATATCGTGCCGCGTCGTCTGGGCGGACGCACGTCGTGGGAGAACGTCGCGGCGGCCTGTTCACCGTGCAACCTCAAGAAGGGCGGTCGCACGCCCGAACAGGCGCACATGCGGCTGATGAACCGGGCGATCCGGCCGACGACATGGCAGTTGCAGGAACGCGGCCGCGCCTTCCCGCCCAATTACCTGCACGAAACCTGGCGCGACTGGCTCTACTGGGACGTCGAGCTGGAAAGCTGACCATTGCCTTCAAGGAGGGCCGCGCCCTTCAGGAACAGCGCCAGCGTCACCAGCGAAATCGCCGCCGCCAGCAGGATCGGCATTCCCGGCAGGTGGTAGATCGCGTTCGGGCCGCTGAATTTCTCCAGCGTCTGGGTGTACATCGGTGGACCAATAATCGCCGCGATCGAGCCGATCGACTGTACCGCGCCCTGCAACTCGCCCTGGCTGCGCGCATCGACCGCGCGGCTATTGAACGCCGAAATCGGTGACTGCACGAAGCCCTGCAACGCGCCCACGGCAATCGCCACGTAGACCTGCCACGGCTCCCGCGCGAGGGTGTAGAGCACCGCCGACACGCACAACCCCGCAACGCCCAGCACCACCGCCCGCTTCTCGCCCAGCATCGGCAGGAACAGCCGCAGGCCCACGCCCTGCACCAGCGCGCTGCTGAACCCCACCAGCGCCAGCGCCACGCCGACCTGGCCGACAGTGAAGCCATAGGCGGCAATCGCGAAGTACGACCACGCTGCAGGATAGACGATATGCGCCAGCTGCCACGTGCCCAGCGCCGCCACGAACCACAGCACCGTCGGGCTCTGCCCCCGCAATGCGCGCAGGGAGGCCATGGCATTGGCGCGCCGCCAGTCGAACGGACGGCGGTTTTCAGGCAGCAGCGATTCCTTGAGGAAGAAGAACCCGAACACGGCATTGGACAGCGCTAGGCCTGCCGCGGTGTAGAACGGGAGGCGTGGGTTGATCGAGCCGAGCAGCCCGCCCAGCGCAGGCCCGACGACGAAGCCGATGCCGAACGCCAGCCCCATCAGTCCGAAGTTCGCCGCACGCTTTTCCGGCGGGGTGACGTCGGCGATGTAGGCATAGGCGGGCGAGAAGCTGGCACCCGTGACGCCCGCGATCAGCCGCCCCGCAATCAGCCAGCCGAAGTTCGGCGCCATCGCCTGCAACAGGTAGTCGAGGCCCAGCATCAGCACTGCCGCCAGCAGCACCGGACGGCGGCCATAGCGGTCCGAGAGGTTGCCCAGCACCGGCGCGAACACGAACTGCATCGCCGCATAGCCCGCGCCCAGCCAGCCAGCGTAACCCGCCGCCGTGGCCACATCGACGTGCTTGAGCTCCATGATCAGACCCGGCAGAACCGGCGTCACCACGCCGAAGCCGAGCATGTCGATCAGCACGATCGCAAAGACGATCCCGAAGGAGGCGCGATGTGATGCCATAGGCTCAGCGCCGCGAGAGCGCTTCCTCGCTCTCGGCCATGAGCTGGGCGATGATCTCGGCCACCGGCTCTTCCTTGGTCACCATGCCGACCGACTGACCGGCCATGACCGAGCCGCGCTCGACATCGCCGTCGATCACCGCGCGGCGCAGCGCACCAGCCCAGAAATGCTCGATCTCGAGCTGGGCGGCGGCCATATCGAGCTTGCCCTCGTCAAGCAGCTTGGCGACTTCGACCTGCTTGGCGGTGAACTCCTCGGTGCCCTTGTTCTTGAGCGCGCGGACCGGGATCACCGGCAGGCGCGGATCGACCTGCACCGAAGCCACCGCATCGCGGGCATTGCCCCGGAAGAACGCCGCCTTGAACGCGGGATGCGCAACCGATTCGGTCGCGCAGGCAAAGCGCGTACCGAGCTGCACGCCCGAAGCGCCCATCTCGAGGTAGCTCGCGATCATCTCGCCCCGCCCGATGCCGCCGGCCACGAACACCACGTGATCGGCGGCGAGAGCTGGCAGGAACTCCTGCGCGAGGACGGAGGTGGACACCGGACCAATGTGCCCACCCGCTTCCGAACCCTCGATCACCAGCGCGTCCGCACCCGAGCGCAGCAGCTTCTTGGCCAGCGCCAGCGTCGGCGCGAAGACCAGCACCTTGGCGCCGAACGCCTTGATTGCCTCGACGCTGCCCTTGGGCGGAATGCCGCCGGCGAGGACAACGTGACCGACCTTGTGCTTGGCGCAGACCGCGATCAGGTCGAACAGCGCCGGGTGCATCGTGATCAGGTTCACGCCGAAAGGCTTCTGCGTCAGCGCCTTGGTCGCCGCGATTTCCTTGTCGAGCAGCTCGGGCGTCATCGCCCCGCAGGCGATCACGCCGAAGCCTCCGGCATTGCTGATGGCCGAGACGAGATTGCGCTCCGATACCCAGCTCATCGCCCCGCACAGGATCGCGTGTTCCGTGCCGAGAAACTCGGCGCCACGGCGCATCAGGGCAGTGGTCTTGGGTGTTGCAGTCATGCCTGGAGAATCCCGTCCGAAAGTCCGGCGCGCGCTTTAGGGCGGGTTTGGGGCCGCAACAAGGCCGGACTTTGGCGCATTATCGCCAGAAGCGATAACTCTGCGCAATTTAACCCGTTTCCCCGATTAGCCAGGCTTCGGTAGAAGGGCTTCATCAAGTGGGTTCCCCTCACCCACCGAGCCCCGAGGACCGGTCTTCTCAATCTCCTGACCGGCCCGGGTCGCACCCCGCCCTTTGGCTCCGGATCGAGCCGGAGGGCGGGGTTTCCATTTGCGGCGCCGATGCTTTGCCCTAAGCGCGCTGCATGACGGAAATCCTATCGGGCCAGACCCTCGGTCGCGCCGACATCGCCAAGCTCCTTTCCAAGGGCCCGCATCACCTTGAAGGCTGCGATCTCGACGAGGCGGACCTCTCGAAGCTCAACCTTTCCGGCTGGACGTTCGAGCGCTGCTCGATGCGCCACACCGACCTTTCGGGCTCGCGCCTCGCCCGCACCATCTGGCGCTCGACCAAGGCCCCCTTCGCCAACCTCACCGGCGCAGATCTCGAGGAAGCGCAGGTTCAGGGCTGCGACTTCAACAACGCCTCGCTGCGCCGCGCCCAGATCGGCTCGGCAAAGTTCGTTTCGACGCGCATGACTGGCGCGGACTTGCACCTCGCCAAGGGCATGGGCTTCACGTTCGAGGAAGTGCTGCTGGTCGGCGCACGCCTGCCGGGCCTGTCGTTCCGCAAGGAAAAGCTGGTGCGCCTCGACATGGCGCAATCCGATCTCACCAAGGCCGACTTCCGCAGCGCGGTGCTCGAAGGCTGTTCGTTGCGCGAAGCCAATCTCGATGGCGCGCAATTCGCCGGCGCCGACCTGCGAGGCTGCGATCTGGGCGGCATCGAACTGGAAGACGCCCGGGTCTTCCGCGGCGCGGTGATCTCGCGCGAACAGGCCGAACAGCTGCTCTCGGGCTGGGGCCTGCTGATCCGGTAGGGCGGGCCGAAGCCCGCCCTGAAACGCTTACTCCGCGTCCATCTCGTAGGCGGTGTGCAGCACGCGCACGGCGAGTTCGGTCTCGTCCTCGTCGATCAACACCGAGACCTTGATCTCGCTGGTGGTGATCGCCTGGATGTTGATGCCGCGATCGGCCAGCGAGCGGAACATCGTGGCGGCAACGCCCGCGTGGCTGCGCATGCCGACGCCGACGACGCTGATCTTGGCGACCTTGCTGTTGGCCAGCATGCGGTAGTAGCCGATCGTGTCCTTGCGCTCTTCCAGCAGCGCCTGGGTGCGGGCGAGGTCGGCCAGCGGGACCGTGAAGGTCACGTCGGTCTCGCCCTTGTCCTTGGCGATGTTCTGGATGATCATGTCGACATTGATGTTGGCGGCGGCCAGCGGACCGAAGATCGCGGCGACGGCGCCGGGGCGGTCGGCGATGCGGGTCAGGGTGACCTTGGCCTCGTTCTTGTCGGCAGCGATGCCGGTGATCAGCTGGCGTTCCATATCGAGTCCTTCAAGCTCTTCGTCAGAGACAATCATCGTTCCGGGGATCGTGTCGGCGGCTGGCGCATCGTCGTCGATGAACGAGGACAGCACCTGCACGCGCACGCCTTCCTTCATGGCAAGGCTGACCGAGCGGGTCTGCAGCACCTTCGAGCCGACCGAGGCCAGTTCGAGCATTTCCTCGTAGGTGACGTTCTTCAGCTTGCGCGCCTTGGCGACGATGCGCGGGTCAGTGGTGTAGACCCCGTCGACGTCGGTGTAGATGTCGCAGCGATCGGCCTTGACCGCCGCCGCCACGGCCACGGCCGAGGTATCCGAACCGCCACGGCCCAGCGTCGTGATCCGGCCCTTGTCCGACAGACCCTGGAAGCCGGGGATCACCGCGATCTCGCCCGAAGCCATCGAGGCGAGCAGCGCTTCGGCATCAATGCCTTCGATGCGCGCCTTGGAATGGGCATCATCGGTATGGATCGGCAGCTGCCAGCCGAGCCATGAGCGCGCCTTGCAGCCCAGTGCCTGCAGGTGCATCGCCAGAAGGCCGGAGGTCACCTGCTCGCCGCTCGCCACGACCACGTCGTATTCGGCGGGATCATAGAGCGGGTTCGCCTCGCGGCAGAAGTTGACGAGGCGGTCGGTCTCGCCCGCCATGGCCGAGACGACCACCGCAACCTCGTGCCCCGCGGCCTGCTGGCGCTGCACGATGCGCGCCACGCGGCGGATGCGCTCGGTTCCGGCCATCGACGTGCCGCCGAATTTCATCACGATGCGGGCCAAGGGCTTGCTCCTGAAGTCTTGCGCGTAAGAATCTTGCCCGCAAGGCCGGTGGACCTTGCAGCGCGGGCGCTTTAGGGACGGCTTATGAGCAATGCAACCTCTGCGAATACCAAGGGTCCGAAAACGATCCGGGCCGAAGAAGCCGCCCACTTCGGCAAGCTGGCGGCGGAGTGGTGGAACCCCAAGGGTTCCTCGGCGATGCTGCACAAGCTCAACCCGGTGCGGCTGGGCTTTATCCGCGATGCCATCGATGCGCATTTCGGCAGCGATTCGCGCGGGGCCAAGCCCTTGGCGGGGAAGAAGGCGCTTGATGTCGGCTGCGGCGCAGGGCTGCTGTGCGAACCGCTCGCCCGCCTCGGCGCGGAAGTGAGCGGAGTGGACGCAGCTGAGGAGAACATCGCCGCCGCCCGGCTCCACGCCGAAGGATCGGGCCTGAGCATCGACTACCGCTGCGGCGATGTCGGCCAGCTCGGCCTTTTCGGCTACGACCTCGTCACCTCGATGGAAGTGATCGAACACGTTGCCGACAAGGCCGCCTTCATCGCCGCGCTGGAAGCTGCGCTTGCACCCGGCGGGCTGATGATCCTCTCCACCCCCAACCGCACCGCGCGCTCGCGCCTGCTGTTGGTCGAAGGCGCCGAGGCCATCGGCATGGTGCCCAGGGGCACGCATCACTGGGACGATTTCATCACGCCGGTCGAACTGCATGACCTGCTCGATGCGGCGGGACTGAAGATGGGCAACCCCATGGGCATCGCCTGGAGCGTTTCGAAGGACCTGCACCTCTCGGACGACCTCGCGCTCAACTACATCGCCACCGTCACCCGGAAGGACTGAGCCATGGCCGAACGTTTCGAACGCCACAAGCAGCCCTGGACCGCCGACGAAATCAGCAAGCTGCACACCCTCGCAAAGAAGGGCATGGCGCTCAAGGCCATTGCCAAGGCGCTCACCCGCAGCGAGGAATCAGTGAAGGCCCGCGCCAAGAACGACGGCCTGTCCATCGCCAAGCTGCGCTGAGCCGCCCCCAAAACTTGCGCACAACGCGCAGTGGCGCTAATGGCGCGCTCCTTGCTCGCGGATGGTCCGCGAAGCCATGTGCCGGGAGGCAGTCGATGTTTGCATGCATGCTGCCACCGGGCGGAAAGTAAGCGCCACTCCGGCGCCTTTCACATTTCCTGACATGATTGGCTGACACGGCGCCCTTTCGCGGGTGCTCTGCAGCCGTGCGAGCGAGAATTCCCAGATGTACGTGCGTTTCACGACGCCGGGCGTGGTCACGCGAGCCAGCGTGGCGCCCGGCCCGTTCAACACTGCAT
>JBKBUD010000088.1:0-8481 GCA_046290865.1 Novosphingobium sp.
GTCCACAACTGGCAGCTGGCCCTGTTCGATGCCCGCGCGCAGGAGGACGTCTGGGGTTCGGACCCGACCACGCTGATCTCCTCGTCCTACATGCCCAAGGGCAAGGCGACCCCGGTCGAGGGTGGCTATCGCGTCACCGGCCACTGGGGCTTTTCCAGCGGCGTCGACCACTGCGAATGGGCCTTCCTCGGCGGCCAGCTGCTCGATCCCGAAACCGGCAAGCCCGATTTCGTCACCTTCCTCATCCCGCGCAAGGACTTCACCGTCCTGCCGGTGTGGGACACCATCGGCCTTGGCGCGACCGGCAGTCATGACGTGACGGTCGAGGATGTCTATGTCCCGGCCTATCGCGTCCATCGCTCCAAGGACGGCTTCGCGGTGACCAGCCCCGGCCTCAAGGTCAACGATGCGCCGCTGTTCAAGCTGCCGTTCGGCCAGGTCTTCGTCCGCGCGGTATCCTCGTCCTCGATCGGGGCGCTGCAGGGCGCGCTCGATGTCTATCGCGAGGCGGGCGCCAAACGCGTTTCGCACAACGATGCCTTGAGCGCCGCGCAGGACCCGGCGACGCAGGAACTGATCGCCGAAACCGCCGCCGCCATCGACGAGATGAAGGCAACGCTGAACCGCAACTTCGATCACCTCAACGCCTGCGCCCGCGCCGGACAGGCCGCCGACGTCGAGACGCGACTGACCTACCGCTACCAGTCGGCGCAAGTCTCGGGCCGCTGTGCCGAACTGATCAGCCGCATCTTCCACGCATCGGGCGCGGAAGGGATTTTCCGGGGCCGCCCGATCGCCAGGATCTTCTGCGACATCAACGCCGGACGAACCCACGTCGCCAACAACCCGGCCAAGGTCGGCCGCAATTTCGGCAACGTCCTGCTCGGCGCACCCAACGCCGACAGCTTCATCTGAGAAGGACCGATCCCATGGCAACCACGGCAGACTACGGGCTCGGCCCGAACGCATATCCCCGCGGCTGGTTCATGATCGCCGTCGCGGCGGGCGTCACCCCCACCCCGCAGGCGGTGCACTTCTTCGGCAAGGAGATGGTGCTCTATCGCGGCAAGGGCAGTGGCAGGCCGATCCTGCTCGACGCCTTCTGCCCGCACATGCGCGTCCACATCGCCAAGAACACCACCTCCTACATCGTGCGCGATGGCATGCAGGTGGAAGGGGATTCGATCCGCTGCCCGGCGCATGGCTGGCGCTACAACTCCAAGGGCCAGTGCGACGACATCCCCTATTCGACGCACGGCATCCCCAAGTCCGCCTGCCTCAAGTCGTACACCGTGGAGGAGCGCGCCGGCTGCATCTTCATGTGGCACGACATGGAAGGCGGCGTGCCGGACTTCGATCTGCCCGCGCTGTCCGAATGGGATCGCACCGGCGAGGGCTGGGTGCGCTGGACGCCCGATCATCTGGGCACCCTGCCGATCCACCCCCAGGAAATCCTCGACAACATGTCGGACATTGCCCACTTCGCGCCGGTCCACGGCAGCACCGGCACGGTCTATTTCGAGAACGTCTATGACGGTCCGATCATGCGCCAGCGCTTCGGCTCGGGCCACCGCACGCTGGTGGACAGCGACACGCTGCTCGAGACCGATACCTGGTACACCGGCCCCGGCATCCTGCTCTGCCGGATGGAGGGAAAGCACCCCTCGCTGATGATGATCTGCAATACGCCAGTGAAAGACGGCGAAGTGCGGGTGTGGTTTGCAGTCATGGCCAAGACGGCAGACAATCACCAGCCCACCCGCGAGGAAGCGGCGATCGCGCGGGCCTATCACGAATCCGGGCTTGCCGCCTTCGCGCAGGACTTCGAACTGTGGCAGCACAAGGAACCGGCGCTCAGCGTGCTGCAGATCCCGGACGATGGCCCGTTCCACAAGGGCCGCATCTGGTATCGCCAGTTCTTCCACCCGCGCGAACGCGCCGCCGAATTCCAGAACCGCGTCAATGGCTCGCACATAACGCTGCGCGGCAAGGGCGAGGTGATGCAGGTCGCCTAATCAAGGACCCGCTGGCCTGACGGCCGCTGGCTTTACGCCGGCTGACCTGATGATTGCCGCCAGGCCAGCGGTGTCTGCCCGGTGCTGCGGCGGAAGGCGCGGGTGAAGCTGTTGGGGTGCGAGAAGCCGCAGGCCTGCGCCACCGCCTTGATCGGGCGCGACCCGTCCTGCAGCAGCGCCTTGGCCTGCTCGATCCGCGTCGTCTCCACATAGTCCGCCACGGTCATCCCGGTCAGCGCAAGGAACTGGCGCTGGAGATGGCGCATGCTGATCCCGCACAGCGCGGCCAGTTCGGCCACGCCCGGCGGAGAGCCGGGCCGGTCGAGCCGCTCGCGGATGCGGCGGAACTGCCACGGTGCGAGGCGGCCCGAGACCGACGGCGCCGCCTCCTCGCGCATGACCCGCTCCAGCTCGATGAAGACCAGCTCCAGCAGCGCGGCGATGGCAGCGGGGTTGCACTCGATCAGGTTCTCCAGCTCTCGCCTGACCAGCCTCATCAGGCTGCGCAGAGTCTCGCTGGTCAGGGCGAGCAGGCCTTGCAGGAAGGCGAGGTCCGGGCTGGCAACTTGCGCCATCAAGTGAGCGGTCCGCTCTGCTCCGAACACGCAGCGCACCACGCGAATGTGGCCGCCTTCGCTCCGTCCGGCGACCAGCACCCCCGGCCAGCGCGTGAACAGCGTGCCCATGAAGCAACGGCGGTCAGCGTCGATCTCGGGGAAACAGGCCGAGGCGTCCGCCGACGTCGGCGGCAGCGACATTTCCACCATCATCTCGCTCTCGCGGCGGGTGAAATCGAGCATCGACGGCCAGTGCCACTCGACGATCTCGGCGCGTCCGAGCGGCGTCTCCACAAGGGCGATGACAGTGGGCGAGTAGTCGTTCAAAAAATGTTTAGCTCCGCTGAACTACGCTGTGCCTCGTTTCCCCGGGGAAACATTCCGTGAACAAAGTTCGGACGGGCTTTTGCCACAGTAGCTCCCCTTAGAAGATTTCCCGGCCTTCGCCAAAGATCAGGCTGGCAGCGCGGTTGTCGCGCGGCCCCGTGAAGCCCTCGACGCCAAGCTCGCTGCGCACTTGCGCCGGCGTCAGGTGCAACAGCTCTTCCCAGCGCACGATGAACAGGTTGGCGGATTTCGTGCCGACGTCGTGCCCGTGGGAGAAGTTGTCCCACACCACCGGCCAGATCTGCGGATAGTGCAGCATCGTCCGCATCGCCCAGGGGAAGGTGACGAACATCGTCGTCGTCAGCAGTTCGCCCGCCAGTTCGGGCGAGAGGTGGGCGAAGAGGTTGCCGGTGCGCAGGCCCGCCGGGAACACTTCGCCGATGGCATCGAAGCCGCATTCGCCGATCAGGTGGTCGAAATCGTGGGTCTGGCCGCTGCGCAGGGTGTAGTAATCAAGATCGCTTTCCGGCGACCACGACGGATCGGCCTGCCGCTGCGGCAGCAGTTCGAGCGTGAGGCCGAGCGACACCATGTGATCGTGCAGCAGGCGTCCGATCGAGCCTTCGGGGTTCTGCCCGAGGTCCTCCAGCGTGTAGGTCGAGACGAAGCGCTCGTCGAACCAGCGGTCGAGCGCCTTGTTGCGGCGGCGCTCCTCCTTGATCATCGCTTCCACCCGGTCGCGATCACGCAACTCGTCGACCGCGCCGACCATCTCGGGCAGGCCCTCGATCAGGCTTTGCGGGCCGGTGTTGCGGCGCAGGGTGTGAAACGCCACCCAATCGCGGATGCGCGCATCGTCGAGCCAGCGTGAGGTGCCTGCTCCGGCTTCGCACAGGGGCATCGGGTCTTCCATGGTGCTTCCCTTCAGAATGCGACGACGGTGCGCAGCGATTCACCCCGCCGCATCAGATCAAACCCTTGATTTACCTCACTCATCGGCAGGCGATGGGTGACGAGGTCGGCAAGGTTGAGGCGACCGGCGGCGAAGTGATCGAGCAGGCCGGGCAGCTGGCTGCGGCCCTTGACGTTGCCCATGAACGAGCCTTGCACCCGCCGCCCGAGCTGCAGCTGGAAGGGGATCAGGTCCATCGTCTGGCCATCGGGTGGCACGCCGAGGACCACGGTGCAGCCCCAACCGATGCGGGTGGATTCAAAGGCCTGGCCCATCAGCTTGACGTTGCCCGCGCACTCGAAGGCGTAGTCGACACCGCCGCCGGTCAGCGCCTGGATCGCGGCGACGGGATCGGATCGCCGCGCGTCGATGAAGTCGGTCAGGCCGAAGCGCTGGCCCTGTTCGTGGCGCAGAGGGTTGATGTCGACGCCGATGATGCGCGAGGCTCCGGCAAGACGCGCACCCTGCACGACGTTGAGGCCGATGCCGCCGAGGCCGAAGACGGCAACAGTCGCACCGCTTTCGACATGGGCGGTGTTCATCACCGCGCCGACACCGGTCGCGACGCAGCAGCCGGCAGTGCAGGCAAGGTGGAACGGCACGTCATCGCGGATCACCGCCACGTTGCGCTCTGCGGTAACGATGAACTGGGCGAGGCTGCCGACGCCCGAATAGGCCGAGACCGGCTGGCCGTTCAGCGAGAACGCGCTGGGCTGAAGCGCGATGTCGCCGAGGAAGGCCTGGCACAGGTTGGTCTTGCCCGAGCGGCAGTTGCCGCAAGTGCCGCATTCGCCGATGCCGACCGGGATAACATGGTCGCCGACCTTGACTGATGTTACGGCCGATCCGACCTCGCGCACGATGCCGGCACCTTCGTGGCCGACAACGACCGGGAAAGGATAGGGCGCGGCCTTGCCTTCGATCTGGCTGAGGTCGGTGTGGCACAGCCCGCTCGCGAGGATCTCGATCAGCACGTCGCCGGGGCCGGGCGGGGCGAGATCGAGCAGTTCCTCGACCAGCGGAGCGCCGGGGGCGTGGCAGACCATTGCTCTGGTTTTCATCTCAGCAGGTCCTCTTGCAGGATCAGGTCGGCGGCCTTTTCGGCGATCATGGCCACCGGAATGGCGGTGTTGCCGCCGGGCAGGTGCGGCATGATCGAGGCATCGACCACGCGCAGCGATTTGAGGCCGTGGACGCGCAGGCGATCGTCCACTACCGCCATCGGATCGGAGCCCATGCGCGCGGTGCTGGTCGAGTGGTAATCGGCCTCGGCATGGGCGCGGATGTAGGCGTCGATCTCATTGTCGCTCTCCACCTGCGCGCCGGGGGCCAGTTCCTCCCCCCGCATCTCGTCGAAGGCGCTCTGCTTGAACAGGCGGCGAGCGATGCGCACGCCTTCGCGCATGACGCGGCGGTCATTCTCGGTGGCGTTGTAGTTCTGGTCGATCACCGGGGGCGCATCGGGATCGGCACTGGCGAGCGTGACGCTCCCGCGCGATTCCGGCCTCGCCACGTTGATGTGGGCATAGAAGCCATGCATCGGCACCATCTGGCGACCGTTGTGGCCGAACAGCGCGGAGACCAGCAGCATCTTGATGTCGGGTTCGTCCAGCGCCGGGTCGGAGCGGACCATGCAGGCGACCGACATGCCGGGGTCTGCCAGCGGGCCGGTGCGGAAGGCGAGGTATTGCGCCATGGCCAGTGCGCCGCGCAACGGGTTGAGGAAGCGCAGCATCGACCACGGCTTGGTCGAGCGGTACTTCACGTGCGCCGCAAGGTGGTCCTGCAGGCCCTGGCCGACACCGGGCAGGTTGTGGATCAGCGCGATGCCGTGTTCGGCAAGGTGCGCTGCGGGGCCTACCCCTGAGAGCAGCAGCAATTGCGGGGTATTGATCGCGCCCGCCGAGAGGATCACCTCGCGCGTGGCGGTTGCGAGGGTGTCGGTGCCGTCGCGGCGGAACACGACGCCGGTGGCGCGGGTGCCGTCGAACGTGACGCGGCGGGTCTGGGCATTGGTCAGCACGGTGAGGTTCGCGCGCCTTTTCACCGGGCGCAGGTAGGCCGAGGAGGCGCTGGAGCGGCGGCCCTTGCCGACGGTGAGATCGACCGCGCCGAAGCCGTCTCGCGTCGCGCCGTTGAGGTCGGTGGTCAGCGGATAGCCCGCCTGCGCTCCGGCCTGAAGGAAGGCGCGGGCAAAGGGGTGGCCTTGCCCGGCGCGAGTGACCTGGATCGGGCCGTCGATCCCGTGCCATTCGTCCTGCACCGGACCGAAGCTTTCGAGCTTGCGGAAATAGGGCAGGACATCGGCGAAGGACCAGCCGCGATTGCCGGCCTGGGCCCAGCGGTCATAGTCCGAATGAAAGCCGCGATCGTAGGTCATGCCGTTGATCGAGGAGCCGCCGCCCAGCACCTTCCCGCGGGGCAGGTAGAGCATGCGGCCATCGAGATGGGCTTGCGGCGCGGACATATAGCGCCAGGCATGGGCGCCGGACATCATGATCGGTAGCAAGCCGCCCGGCGCGGCGATCAGCGGACTCGTGTCCTTGCCGCCCGCTTCGAGCAGCAGGACGCGGCACTTCGGATCGGCGGATAGACGATTGGCGAGGATGCATCCCGCCACCCCGCCGCCGACGATCACATAGTCGAATTCGAGGCTGTCCATGCTCTCCCGATCACCTACTTGTCTGTTGTGCTGCAACCTGCCGGTGCCGCAGCACGGCCGCAACATGCGCAGCATCGGTGTGAGGCGATGATGGCGCATTATGTTTGTTTTGGCACGTATGGATTGGACGAGGCGCTTGGGATTTCCCGCATCTGCGGTCTAGCCAGAAGGGGAGAGGAGACCGCACCATGCGAGTCATTGCCAACCATGCGCTGTGCCAGGGCCATGCCCGGTGCGAGGATATGTGCCCCGAAGTCTTCGCGACCGATGCCATTGAAGGCAAGGTCGTGATCGTGCAGGAGGAAGTGCCTGCGGCATTGGAAGACAAGGTGCGCCTTGCCGTGCGCAACTGCCCCGAAGGCGCGCTGCGCGTGGCGAAGTCCGCTGCTGCGGAAGGTGCAGCATGACTCTGCTGTTCCAGCCATCGCCGCCCGATCACGTGCCGCCCGAGCGCATGGTCGACTTCGACATGTTCCACATCCCCGAGGGCGTTTCCGACCCGGCGGAGATCTGGCACGACCTCGTGCGCCGGGGCGTGCCGGACATTTTCTACACCCCGCACAACGGCGGGCACTGGGTGTTCCTGCGCTACGAGGACATTGTCGAGGCCTATCGCGACCACTCGGTCTTTTCGACCTACCAGACGCCGGTTCCGCCGATCGAACCGTTCCCGGTCGTCGAGCCGCAGGGCGTCGATCCGCCGGCGCACAACGTGTTCCGCCGCCTGCTCGCACCGATGTTCACGCCGACGGCGGTACGCGGGATGATGGACGAGCTGGAGCGGCGGGCAGCAGAGCTGATCGACGGCTTTGCCGAGCGGGGTGCCTGCGATTTCATCACCGACTTTGCCGAGCGTTACCCGACCGGAACCTTCCTCTACCTGTTCGGTCTGCCCGAGGAGCGACTGGACGAGTTTCTCGCCTTGGCCAACACCTTCTTCCGCAGCACCGACCCCGCAGCGCGGGCGCAGAACATCGGCGAGATCTATGCGTTGCTCGACCAACTGTTCCGCGAGAAGGAGCGAAATCCCGGCAACGACATCGCCACCCAGATCGTGATGGCGCGCGATGAAAATGGCGCGCAGCATCCGTGGGAGGACATCCTCAACTGCGGGTTCCTGCTGTTCGTGGCGGGCCTCGACACCGTGACCAACACCATGGCCTATATCTGGCGCTACCTCGCCACAACCCCGGCTGCGCAAAAGCACTTCCGCGACCGGCTCGACGATCCCGACGGCTTCCTGCGCGGGATCGAGGAGCTGATGCGGATCAATGCGGTGTCGAACCTGTTCCGCCGGGTCACGCACGATTGCGAGTACCGTGGCGTGCAGTTGCGCCGCAATGACCGCGTGGTCCTGCCCAACACCGTCGCCAACCGCGATCCGCGCGTGTTCAAGGCGCCGCAGGTGATCGATCTCGACCGCGAGGTGAACGTGCACCTGACCTTCGGCGTCGGCCCGCACCGCTGCATCGGCTCGGTCCTGGCCAAGCGCGAGGTGATGGTTTCGCTGCAGCAGTGGCTGCGCCGCATTCCGGAGTTCAGGCTGGCCGACGAGCAACCGGCGGGATCGGTGTTCGGCGGATCGGTGATGGGCTTCACCGCGCTGCGCCTGCAGTGGGAGGTGGCGGCGAAGCGGGCCGCCGCCTGACCTCCCGGCTTGCAGGATCAGAGCTCGACCACCGAGAGGATGTGGCTCTGCTTGTCCGGGAAAACGTAGTCGAATTCGAGGTACATGTTCTCGCCGAGCTGGCCTGCGCACATCAGGTCGGTCTCAACGAAGACCTGCACGCCCGCGCTGCCATAGGCATAGCGGGTGGCCTTGCCGAACACCGGCGAGGCATCGAGGCGGGCATCGATCGCGTCATCGCCCCGGCGCGCCCGGTTCATGCCGATATTGAACCGTCCCTTGAAGGCGGGATCGTTCTCGGCAAGGCCCTGAAGGGTCAGGACCATGTTCTCCAGTTCCTC
>JBKBUD010000005.1:0-68540 GCA_046290865.1 Novosphingobium sp.
TCAAGGCCGCACGGGCCAGAGCAAGGGGCTACCGAAACGTACACACCTTCATCTCCATGATCTACCTGATCGCAGCACCACTCGGTGAACTCCTCAAATCCACTTGAAACGTCGAGGAGCCGGAAGGATCTTCTCGATCGTTTCCTCAGATGGATCTACGAGAACGAGAATACCAGCACTGGCCAATGCATTGGTGTTGGACAGAATACGTTTGCGGTCCTTGGTCATTACCGCCGGACAGGAGCGCTGACCGCGCCGGTCGTTAAGGGGCGATCGGATGGCAATGGCGCATTAATGCGAACTGCCCCCGTTCCTTGCAGGCATTGGGCTGATCCCGTGAAGGCAAGGGCTATCGCCAGATCCCAATCGTTTACCACGCACGCATCGGATCTATCAGCTGCGGCTTGCGAAGCAATGGCATGGATCATGTGTGAATTGATCATCGGCGTGCCGTGGCAGGACGCAATCGCAACAGCCGCAGGCGAGGCTTGGCCAGACCAGATCGCTGCTATTCTCGCGGGTCAATGGAAAGGCAAGTCAGGTGATGCTATCAGCTCATCTGGCTTTGTGGTTCATACTTTTGAGGCCGCAATCTGGGCTGTCGGGAGCACTACGAGTTTTGAGGACGCGCTGATCACGGCTGTGAACCTCGGGCATGATGCGGACACTGTCGGTGCCGTGACCGGTCAATTGGCAGGTGCACGCTATGGCATTGGTAACATACCGCCAAGGTGGAAAAACCTTCTTATTCATAATGAGGAGATTGACCGCTGTGCTCTTAGGCTTGTGACTGCAGGCTAGGTTTCTTACAGCCCATACAGACCATTATCGCGACACCCGCATTGCATGTCGAGCTCACGCTCATACTGCTTTTGAGCTTGAGCCTTTCCCCTTGGGTCAAGCTACCCGTCCACCCAAGCCATGTGCCGCAGGCAGCATGGCGCCGGGATGGTAAGGGTGGATTGACCCAAGGGGAACGACTTCACATGACCAAATGAACGACGATCATCTTTTAAGGTATGATGCCTATCGCTTGCGGGATGCCCGGTTACTGCTCTCGGCTCGTTACCATCAGCCCTTCGCTGCGCTTCGGGCTGAGTGGACGGCCTTCGCAGCAACCAGGCATCCCACAAGCTAGAAGAGAGGGATGGGCTGAAGTAGGCGAAGTCTCCAATGCCCGTTCTTCGGCACCAGTTAACTCTCTCGCTCGCATTCAGCAGGAATGCACAACAACGTTTGTCGCCATTTCGTGGGTGCAACCGGATGATTGGGAAGCCTCCCCCCCCCCTGGGTGGGCTTCCTACAACACCAACACCTCACCCCAACTCCAAGCCGGCCATTGCCTGTGGTTTCGTCGCCGAACGAAAACACAGCAAGGGAATTGCTTGTGGGGCCCCTGGTTCCGTTTCGAACCAGGGAGAAACACAGTCATGAAAAGCGAAGTGACGAAAGCGGACTGCAACTTCTTTTCCTGGTTCTTCAACCAGAAAAGGAAATGCATCAATGTACCTTGCAGTCCATGCCATTGCGACCTGCAGGCCCAAGCCCTTGCTTGAGCTAAATAACCCATCGCAGCCCTACCTGCTGGATTTCGGGGCTGTCATGTTCGACCGACAAGGCGCCATAGTCGAACAGCTCTCGACTTTCGTGAAACCGGGGCCGACAGCGAAGCTGACGACCGGCGCCTACAAGAACCATGGCATATCCTTGGACTTGGCCAGAAGGATAGGCCAGGAACCGGACGATGTTTTTGACTGGTTTAGAAAGCACGCCCTCGAGGTGGACTGTATCGTCGGCCACGATGTGCATCTTCTGAGCCAGGTGATGCGCATTGCTGGTGCACGAGCTACAGGCGATATCTGGTTCCCGCCGTGCGAGATGTACTGCACCATGTCGCTCGAAAAGACCTTACTGCCAATGGCCTTTGCCGAGCGAAATTTCAGCACTGATCCCATTGCCGAGAGGCCCCCAACTTTGCCCGAGACCTACGAACGTATCACCGGCACAGCTTTCACTGGCTCTCGATCTGCTATCAACTATGCGAAGGCCTGCATGGCCATCCACCGGCAAATCCAACGTGCTGATGTGAGTGGGTGAACGCTAAGCCCCTGCCTGTGGCAGGGGCTTAGCCTCAATCTTCTGACCTTTCTGAACCAGGGAGAAGAGTACGCTCCAGCTTGAGTTGGAGAAGCAGGTCATGCTCGCTTGCTGAAAGTTCAGCCCCAGCTTTGACCCGGTTGACCATCTTCAAGATTCGTCCTGCCCCATGAACGACCTTCAGAAGCCGCTCGGACTCTGCTGACCTGTCTCCGTGTTTCCACGCATTCCGGTTACCTTTGGGAGCTCCCTTACTGGTTCCACCATGCATCCGGCATCTCCGCTTGCCCCTTACAACAGGCGACATGCATGGCGTGCCACTTCGAGTCCTTGCGCCACACCTTGGTGCTGCAGCCAAGACCTCCGGTTGCATAGGGTTGTTCGGATTTCCATGAATGGCATGAGGAACTTGGGCCGTTGATCGCATCTGCTCGTCAACTCCTATCATGGGAATCTGCTAAGGAACTCATTTGCCGGGATTGCCTACGGCTGGAACCAGGGAGAGAAGGAACATTACTTCCATTCCCTCTCCTTAATCCGCTTTCCCCCGTTGGTTCTGGTTTGGACTGCGAAGGCCCAGGCACAACCACGCAGCGCAGCGAAGTGGTTGTGCCTAAGGAGCCGATAGCAGTCCAACCAGAACCAACGGGGAGGAATTAATATAAATATTCTAAAGTGATAGCGATTGCGACCAGCTACCGAAGACACGAACCAGGGAGATGGAGCGACCCCATAGTTCTCACCAAAGCTGAGAGGGAAGCGACGGTAGTACTTGGAAATAGGAATCGTTTGGATCCCCCAGTCTTAATTGGTCTATAGAGATCTCATCTCTTTAGACATACCTCCCCCATTTCCCTCTCTCTATATAATAAGAGAGGAATGAAGGGAGCGCCAAGTAGCTCATGAGGCTGTTTATGATTATAAAACAATGACTTGTCTAGGGGTCTTTTGAAAAAATTTTCAGATCCCGGTTCCACTGGAAAGCGAGTGTCATCTGACAGGGTTAATCGCCGGGGCACACCTTGGCAGCATGGGCCGGAATGTGGCCCCGAGCAAAAGGGGTGCTTCTTGCAAAGGAGGGGCAAGCCATAATCGGGCTGAATCGAGGTGGTAGCGGCCAAATATCACCAATATGGTGAAAAATGCACCGTATTGGCCGAAATTTTCTCGTCTAGAGCTGTGTAGAGTCCGCTTCACCCTCCGTGAACTCTCAAACAGTGGAGGGATTCTCGGAGAGTGTCCAAACAGTTCTGAGGATTCCCGAAGATTGTCGAGACACTCTTGAGGAGTGTTCGCACTCAGTTCGATTCGGGTGAGATAGAATGGCACCTTGTCATGCACAGACTTGCAGCTGAGCATGCTAAATATGGATTTGCCGCTCGGAATTGCGAAGTGGCTGAGCAAAGTTCGAAAGGCTCATGGTCCCCGGTTGTAATCTCGTGAAGGATTGGGGGATCCCGCCAAGGAGTTCTCTGTCAACGGTTGGCGCCCACAGATTGTAAGTCAGTGCTACTCGAGTTGGAAATTTATGCTGCAAAGTTGGCAAATCTTCGATTGCAGAGGCTGGGGCTCGGCAACGTTGCAGAAGCGAAGATTCTGGCAGAGTTTAGGCCGACAAACTTTCAGATACTCTCACTCACCATCGCCAAAGTTGCGTTCAGTGGCAATAATCAATTTTTTCAAGGAGATATTGAAATCGGCCTGACGACTGGCAAGGTTCTCTGTCGGATGCATCTGCTTAGCAGGAAGGAGGTTAGCCATGCCGCTTGAGCCATATCTGAGGAACGGGAAATGGTGGGCCCGAGGGCGGATTGAGCACAATGGTACTCCAATCACGGAATATCAGCGATACAGCACGAAGGCGTTGAGCGAAGCCGGTGCCCGGGAATGGTGTAGCCAAGAGGAGGCGAGAGTTATCCGCCGGCACATTCTCGGTCCCGAGGCAGCAGCCAAAGAGGAGGCAGCTGCGTTCACATTCGCTGAAGCCTGCCTTCTCTACGAAGCTGATGCCAAGACAGCCAACTACCTGCTCGCCATCTTGCAAGAGTGGGGCGACAAGCCGGTTGTCGAGATCACGCCCAAGATGGTTCGAGATCTGGGCAAGCAGCTCTACCCCGACGCTGGGACTGTCACATGGACCCGTCAGGTGGTCACTCCCATTCGATCGGTCATCAACAATGCCCACGATCTCGGCAAGTGTGCGCCGATCAAGATCAAGGGCTACGACCGACAGGAACGAGCCAGACAGGACAAGCGTCGAGGATCCACCGGCCGGACCAAGTATCTCCCTGGTTCGTGGGAATGGATCCTGCAATTTTGCGAACATGCTGAGCAACGTGTCAGGGCACTGGCTCTGACCATGTTCTCGACCGGCGCCAGAATCTCTCAGGCGATGGAAATGCACCCGAAGCATTTCGATGCCGAGAACAAGAAGCTCTGCATCCCTGGAGCCAAGGGGATGGGAGACCGCTGGCTCGACATTCCCGATTGGCTGGTGGCTGAGCTCAAAGAGCTGCCACCTTTTCTTTATCCCAGGGGATGGGAGCACAAGGACGAGAACCGAAGACTCTTTGGCTATGCTGAGCGCTCGTCACCTCGAAAGGCTTGGAACAAGGCTATCGAGAAGGCCAAGATCGAGTTCATCCCGTTCCACTCTGCCGGACGCCATGGCTTCGGGCAGGAACTCAACGTCCGTCACGCCATCGATGAAAAGTCTGCTGCTGCTTTCGGTGGGTGGTCCGACGTTAACCTGATGAAGCGGACCTATACCCACGCAGAAGAGATCGCCACCAAGGTCCATGAGGCCCAGCTCGCCGGAATGGCTAGAGCCGAGGCCAAGACCAAAATCAAGCTGAGGAATGCCACATAATAATCGCAAGCGAGAGCGGGTGGCAAACGACCGAAACCTCAACCCGAAATATTCGTCAAAGATATGGTATGGGGTGATGGGAAATTGAAGATTTAGAAGTACCTGATGGCGTCAAACATCGAAGGTAAACAGAGGGGGAATCCCCCTCTGCTAAGCATTAATCAAGTGCTTGTTTTGCAGAGCTGCGAACACTTGCGTCGGAATCGGAGGCAAGCTGCTTGAGAAACTTTTTGGGGGTACCCCAGTTGCCCGCCAATGTGTTTCGAACATCAGGGTCCGGATGTTTACAAAGCTCAGCGGCGATCTTATTTGTGTCGGCGTTACTGTATTCGCCAACACTGCAGGCAATAATCTTCGCGCATTCGATATCTGCGTTAATGTATTCAAGCAGAAGTTCGGTACTGGCCCACTCGCGGAAGGGCGTTTGGCCACTTAGCCGGCGGCGCACGTCGACCGAAGAGTCCTTCGAAAGGTATTCTACCGTCTCTTCCATCAGGTTGTCCCTACACGCGATGTCAGATCGAATCTCGGAGGAAGCCGATTTCGCGAGGTACCCAAAGAGCTCTTTGTTCTCGCTCGTATCTGGCAGCCTCCCAATGAGGCCGCTCACAGCCTCGGACCCCAGTTCTTCAGCAAAAACTGCCGACCCCTCGATCTCAATAATCAGCTTGTATCTCATTGACGGCATTTAAAATTCCCTAGCGAAAAATGCCCGACGGGATATGGTATTAAATCGGGCATGCGGCGGACAAATATTAAGATTTAAGCCGTGGTGGATAGTGAAACATTTAATCCGTGGTGCTCTCCGCTTCGTCATCTGGCGCTTCGTACTGAGCAATTATTTCTTTCGGCGAGAGTTTTGTGAATGCTAGTGCGCCCAAAGCTTGTGTGATTGCCGGACGGAAGGCGTTGCCGGCTGAGGCGCGCATGTTGCTGACGAGTTGAACCTCCGGCTCGCAACCTTCCACATCCACAACGTGCAGGTACCTTACATTTTCCCCTATCAGGTCAAGGAAACCAGAATACACATTCTTGTTCAGGCGATTGAGTACCACGCAAGCGTCGTCGTGGCGCTTTTCTGGAATAGACACCGGAGAATAAAGGTACATTTTAATGAGTTGCGAGCGATCATGACCTTCAAGGAACATTCTGTACGAGTTTCCGTCGATAACATAAGGCGTGGCTACGGTATGGACGTTGCCATCGTCATTGGTTTCAACCTCGTCTTCCCATTCCCAGTCCTTCATGGTGCTCTCTAGAAGCGATTTGAGATTCATTATTAGGGCCCTTTCGTGTGTAGCAATCTAAGCCGCTGAAAATTATTAGATTAATCGTGTTTGATCAAGACGTGGAACTCTGCCTGCTTAGAGTAGGTCGACTCTTCGATAAGGTTTATCACTAAGCATGGGAGTCGCCTCAGGTTTTGCATAACAGTAAACCAAACTTCTATTTAAGTGAGCTGTCTTGGTAGAGGCACCACCTTGGTTTACTATACGTGCGGACAGGGGCAATTGAGCGTTCACCAGACGGTGCTCGGCTTGGCGGGCGGTAATCCCGACTTTATGTAAGTCGAAAGTGAGGTGCTGATGTCCGATGAGTCCAGAAACCAGGCTATCGACCGGCTGTGTGTGGGGGCTTCCTGTCGAAAACATGCCTTTTGCCCTGTGGCGTCGCAAAATCTTCATGGCTTGCGGGCTCGAGCCGCAAAGACAAAAGCGCAACTCGAAAATGGCCCTCGTTGCCATGCTGAAAGGGTCAATCGGCGTCGCCATTCTCCGACTTCAAAAAGTTCACCTGGCACTCTTCACCCCACTCGTTGCATCGCGATAACGACAAAAATGGTCGCAAAACTTTCGCCAGTTTCAGCGTGCGGCTGCAGTTCGGTCGACGAGGGTGTAGTTCCTCTGCTCAAGCGCTAAAGGTGAATCATCCAAGCGTGCTGCTCGACGGCAAGTTCATGAAAACGATACGTACCGGCACTGTACTTGGATTGTACGGATTTGGCCGATTTTGAACGAGAATCTGGGATGTAAGAGGGCGTCACCGTCAGGGCGGGTCCTCAAAAAATCCACCTAAAATCAAGGTTTTAGGTGGTGGGCGCGACAGGGATTGAACCTGTGACCCCACCCGTGTGAAGGGTGTGCTCTACCGCTGAGCTACGCGCCCGTCAGAAGAGGTCGGCGTTCCGACCGCTTGACAGGGGCGGGCCTCTACGATGCTCCGCTTCGATTGACAAGTGGGGCAATCAAGATATTTGCGCCCTCCATGAGCGACGAAACCATTCAGCCCGAAACCGCAGGTCCCGACGTGCCGCCGGACCGTCTCGCGATCAACCCGCGCAGCCCCTATTTCGATGCGGACAAGCTGCGCCGCGGCGTCGGCATCCGCTTCAAGGGCGTGGTGCGCAACAACGTCGAGGAATACTCGATCTCCGAAGGCTGGGTGCGCGTGCAAGCCGGCAAGTCCATGGACCGCAAGGGTAACCCCTTGACGATCAAGCTCAACGGCCCGGTCGAAGCCTGGTACGAAGACCTCGGCGAGGACGCGCCGGTCGCCAAGGCCTGAGGCCATCGCGGGCGCTGCTACCTTGGCAGCAGCCGCCCGCGCTCCCGCGCCACCAGCGCGGTCAGCCATTCCTTGAAGGCCCGGACACGCGCCAGATTGTGCGTGTCCTTGTGCGTTACCAGCCAGAATGAGCGGGTTACGCGGGCTTCGGGGAGGACCGGGACCAACCACTTGTCCGAATCGCCGATGAAGCAGGGGAGGACGCCAATGCCGGCGCCCGCGGCGATCATGCGGTGCTGCGCGATGATCGAGGACGAGCGCAGGTTGGCAGTCAGATCCGGTTCGATTTCAGCCAGATAGCGCAGTTCCGGGGCGTAGAGCAGGTCGGGGATATAGCCGACAAGGCGATGCCCCTGCGCCAGCTCTGCAGGCTTTTCCGGCCAGCCCTTCTGCGAGAGATAGCCGCGCGTGGCGTAGAGCCGCAGGGTGTAGTCCGAGAGCTTTCCGGCGATCACCGGCCCCGCGCGAGGGCGCGAAAGCGTGACTGCAAGGTCCGCTTCGCGCTTGGAAGGACTGAGAAATCCCGACGAAGCAACGAGATCGACCATCAGGCGCGGGTTGGCTTCGACGAAGCTGCGCAGGGCAGAGGCAACAATCCAACTCCCGAGGCCTTCGGACAGACTCACCCGCAAGTTACCCGCAACTCCCCCTACACTCAGGGCGTTCTCGGCGATGCGGCTGGCGGCCTGATCCATCGCCTCGACCTCGGCCAGCATCGCCTCGCCAGCCTCGGTGAGGACCTGCCCCTCGCGCGTTTGTTCGAACAGCGTCGCCCCGACGCGAGTCTCCAATCGCCGCAGCCTTCGCCCGATGGTGGTGGCGTCGACGCCCATGTTCGCCGCCGCCCGCGCCAGTTGTCCTGCGCGCGCCACCGCAAGAAAGGCCTGAAAATCGTTCCAGTCGCTCGACTGCATGAAGTCACCTGCAAATTTGCAGGCAGACCTCGCACATTCGCTTGTTGCCTGCAATCGCCGCGAGGCGCATCACCCGCTGCAAGTATCTGGAAAGAGGATTTCCCATGCGTCTCGTAGACCATTTCATCGTTGGCGGCCCGGGCGGCGCGCCTGCCCGCAAGAGCCCGATCTTCGATCCCAACAACGGCGGCGTGCAGGCCGAAGTCGCGCTCGGCACCGCGGAAACGCTGGAGCGCGCCGTGCAGGCCGCGCTCAAGGCGCAGCCCGCCTGGGCTGCGACCAACCCCCAGCGCCGCGCTCGCGTCATGTTCCGCTTCAAGGAACTGGTCGAGGCGAACATGGACAGCCTCGCCCACATGCTCTCGTCCGAGCATGGCAAGGTCATTGCCGACTCCAAGGGCGACATCCAGCGCGGCCTCGAAGTGGTCGAGTTCGCCTGCGGCATCCCGCACGTGCTCAAGGGCGAATACACGCAAGGCGCAGGCCCCGGCATCGACGTCTATTCGATGCGTCAGCCGATCGGCATCGGCGCGGGCATCACGCCCTTCAACTTCCCCGGCATGATCCCGCTGTGGATGTCGGCCATCGCCATCGCCACCGGCAACGCCTTCATCATCAAGCCTTCCGAGCGTGATCCCTCGGTGCCGGTGCGCCTGGCCGAACTGTTTATCGAGGCAGGCCTGCCCGAGGGCATCTGCCAGGTTGTCCATGGCGACAAGGAAATGGTCGACGCGATTCTCGATCACCCGGCAATCGGTGCGGTCAGCTTCGTTGGCTCGTCGGACATCGCCCACTACGTCTACAACCGTGGCGTTGCCGCTGGTAAGCGCGTGCAGGCTATGGGCGGTGCCAAGAACCACGGTATTGTCATGCCCGACGCCGACCTCGACCAGGTCGTCAACGATCTGTGTGGCGCGGCCTTCGGTTCGGCTGGTGAACGCTGCATGGCGCTGCCCGTCGTCGTGCCGGTCGGCGAGGAAACCGCCAACAAGCTGCGCGCCAAGCTGATCCCGGCGATCGAAGCGCTGCGCGTCGGCGTCTCGACCGATCCCGAAGCCCACTACGGTCCGGTCGTGACCCAGGCGCACAAGGAGAAGGTCGAAGGCTGGATCGGCAAGTGCATCGAGGAAGGTGGCGAGCTCGTCGTCGACGGCCGCGGCTTCACGCTGCAGGGGCATGAGGAAGGCTTCTTCGTCGGCCCGACGCTGATCGACCACGTCACCCCCGACATGGACAGCTATCACAACGAGATCTTCGGCCCGGTACTGCAGATCGTCCGCGCCAAGGACTTCGAGGAAGCGGTCGCGCTGCCTTCGAAGCACCAGTACGGCAACGGCGTCGCCATCTTCACGCGCAACGGCCACGCCGCGCGTGAATTTGCTGCCCGCGTCAATGTCGGCATGGTCGGCATCAACGTGCCGATCCCGGTGCCGGTTGCCTACCACACCTTCGGCGGCTGGAAGCGGTCTGCCTTCGGCGACACCAACCAGCACGGCATGGAAGGTGTGAAGTTCTGGACCAAGGTCAAGACCATCACCCAGCGCTGGCCCGATGGTTCGCCGGACGGCGGCAACGCCTTCGTCATTCCGACGATGGGCTGAGCCAGTACTTCAGGATAGGATCGCTCCGGTGTGCGTTGGTTCTGCCATCAACCACACCGGAGCATTCCCGATGAAGCATCTCGTCCTCCCCCTTCTTGTCCTCCCTCTGGCGCTGAGCGCCTGTTCGGACCCGTCGCCCGAGCCCAGTGCTTCGGCGACGCCAAGCCTTGCGCCGATGGTCAGCGAGAGCGAGGCCATGGCGGCGCCTGTTGCACCCGGTGCAAGCGAAGCCGCTTTGGCCACTGCAGCCGTGTTCCCGTCAGCAATGCGTGGAAAATGGGCGATGAGCCCGGCGGACTGCGATCCGACGACAGGGGCCGACAAGGGCGCTGTGACCATCGGCGAGAAGTCGGTGAAGTTCTATGAATCCGTGGCCGACCTGACCAGCGCCAAGATCGCCACCCCCACCGAGGTCCGCGCCGTGTTCGATTACGAGGGCGAGGGCATGAAGTGGCAGCGCGAGGCCAGCTACAAGCTCGAGGATGGCGGCAAGACGCTGGTGCTGACCGAATTCGCCGAAGACGCGCCGGAAGGTCCGCGTCGCCACATGCGGTGCAAGTGATGGGGCCGGGGATGAGATTGCAGCTCGTGGCCCTGTTTGCCGTGGTCGGCCTTTCGGCCTGCACGCAAGGCACCCCGCCGCCGCAGGACTTGCCAGCCATGCCGCAAGGAACTTGCGACGCCGCACAGGTTCAATCGCACATTGGCCACAAGGCGAGTGCCGCAAGCGGTGCGGAGCTTCTGCGCCTGACCGGGGCGCGCACGCTGCGTTGGGTGCCGCCGCGTTCGGCCGTGACGATGGACTATCGCGCCGACCGGCTGACGGTGTCCTACGACGATGACTACACGATAGTCCGCATTTCCTGCGGATAGGTCTGGACAGCATGGGTGGCGGACCATATCCGCCGCCCACGCTTCAGTTTAAGGGCACGGTTAAACCGTGTGACGGGAAGAGAGAGATGACCGACCAGTTCGCGCTGACCGAAGACCAGATCGCCATCCAGGACATGGCGCGCCGCTTCACCGCCGATGCGATCACGCCCTTTGCCGCGCAATGGGACGAGGACCACACTTTCCCGCGCGAGACGATCAAGGCCGCCGCCGAACTTGGGTTCGCCGCGATCTACGTCAGCGAGGAATCGGGCGGCATCGGCCTTGGCCGTCTTGAGGCCGCACTGATCATGGAAGCGATGGCCTATGGCTGCCCCGCCACCAGCGCCTTTATCTCGATCCACAACATGGCCGCCTGGATGATCGACTGCTTTGGCGGTGAGGAGATCAAGGGCCGCTACCTTCCCGACCTCGTCACCATGGACAAGATGGCGAGCTACTGCCTGACCGAACCCGGCTCGGGCTCGGACGCTGCGGCGCTCAAGACGACGGCCCGCCTCGATGGCGATCATTATGTCGTCAACGGCACCAAGCAGTTCATCTCGGGCGGCGGCGTGAACGACATCTACGTGACGATGGTCCGCACTGGCGACGATGGCGCACGTGGCATCTCCTGCCTCGTGATCGACAAGGACATGGACGGCGTGAGCTTTGGCGCTCCCGAGAAGAAGCTCGGCTGGAACGCCTCGCCAACGGCCCAGGTCATCTTCGACAACGTGCGAGTGCCCGTCGCCAACCGCGTCGGAGCCGAGGGCGACGGTTTCAAGTTCGCGATGGCGGGACTGGACGGTGGGCGTCTGAACATCGGTGCCTGTTCGCTGGGCGGTGCGCAGCGCTGCCTCGATGAGGCGATCGGCTACGTCAAGGATCGCAAGCAGTTCGGCAAGGCCATCGCCGAATTCCAGAACACCCAGTTCGTGCTGGCCGACATGGCGACCGACCTCGAGTCCGCCCGCGCGCTGCTTTACATGGCAGCAGCCAAGGTGACCTCCGGCGCGCCGGACAAGACGCGTTTTTCGGCCATGGCCAAGAAGCTGGCGACCGACAATGGCTCGTCGATCGTCGATCGCGCGCTGCAGATGTTCGGCGGTTACGGCTACCTGCGCGACTATCCGATCGAGCGGTTCTGGCGCGACCTGCGCGTCCACCGCATCCTCGAAGGCACCAACGAAGTCATGCGCATGATCGTGGGAAGGGACCTGCTCAAGTGACCGACGAAGTTCTCGCCACCCGCAACGGCGCGGCTGGCGTCATCTCGCTCCACCGGCCCCGCGCGATCCATGCGCTGACGCTCGACATGGTCCATGCCATGACGAACGCGCTGCTCGAGTGGCGGGGCGACAGCGGCGTGTCGGTCGTCATGATCGACCATCAGGTTGCAGCCGATGGCGATCCGAAGCTCTCGCGCGGGTTCTGCGCGGGCGGCGACATCGCCTTCCTGCGCAATTCGGCGCTGAACGATGGCGGCACATCGGGTCGCAAGTTCTTCCACGACGAGTATCAGCTCAATCATCTGCTCATGACCTACGGCAAGCCGGTGGTCGCATTCATGGATGGCATCACCATGGGCGGCGGCGTGGGCATTGCCGGCCCGGCCAGCTATCGCGTAGCGACGGAGAACACCAAGCTTGCCATGCCGGAGACCGGCATCGGCCTTTTCCCTGACGTGGGCGGTGGCTGGTTCCTGTCGCGCCTCAAGGGCCGCCTCGGCCAGTACCTCGCTCTGACCGGCGCGCGGCTCGACGGCGCCGAATGCCTCTGGGCCGGGCTTGCCACGCATTATCTGCCATCTGCGAACTTGGCTGAGGCGAAGGCGCGCATCGCTGCCGATCCGGAGAGCATTCCGGCGATCCTGCGCGAGCTTTCGACGGTCCCGCCTGAGCCGAAGATTGCGGCGCATGCGGCAGACATCGCCCGTCTGTTCGCCTCGGACCGCTACGAGGACATTCTGGCCGCGCTCGAAGCCGACGGTTCGGACTTTGCGGCCGAAACCCTCAAGACGCTGCACACCAAGAGCCCGCAGACCTGCAAGGTCGCCCTGCGCCAGCTCGCCACCAGCCTGACCCTGCCGGACTTCGCTGCCAACATGGCGATGGAATACCGCATCGGCGCGCGCGTGCTCGTGCTGCCGGACTTTGCCGAAGGCGTGCGCGCCGTCATTGTCGACAAGGACCACGCGCCGAAGTGGTCGCCCGCCACCGCAGAGGGCGTCACCGACGACCTGCTCGACCAGATTTTCGCGCCGTTGGGCGCTGCTGACGAATGGAAACCGCTATGAGCTTTGAAACGATCCTCGTCGAACAGAAGGGTGCCGTCACCCTCATCACGCTGAACCGCCCGCAGGCGCTGAATGCGCTCAACTCGCAGGTCCTTGCCGAGCTGATCGAAGCGTTTGCGGCATACGAGGCTGACGCCTCGCAGCGTTGCGCCGTGCTGACCGGTTCGGGTGAGAAGGCCTTTGCCGCCGGCGCCGACATCAAGGAAATGGCCGACAAGCCCGCTGCCGATTTCTACAACGAGGACTTCTTCTCGAAGTGGACCAGCCACCTCGTCAAGACCACGCGCAAGCCGTGGATCGCGGCGGTCAACGGCTTCGCGCTCGGCGGCGGTTGCGAACTCGCGATGATGGCCGATTTCATCATCGCTTCGGAAAACGCGAAGTTTGGCCAGCCCGAGATCAAGCTCGGCGTCGCGCCGGGCATGGGCGGCTCGCAGCGCCTGACCCGCGCGGTGGGCAAGGCCAAGGCGATGGACATGTGCCTTACCGGCCGCATGATGGATGCTGCCGAGGCCGAGCGTTCGGGCCTCGTCACCCGCGTCGTGCCGCTGGCAGACCTGCTCGCCGATGCGCTCAAGACTGCCGAAGCCATTGCCGCGATGCCGCCGATGGCCGCCGTCGCCAACAAGGAAATGGTCAACGCCGCGTTCGAGACCACGCTCGACCAGGGCCTCCTGTTCGAGCGCCGCGTGTTCCAGATCCTCACCGCCAGCGAGGACAAGGCCGAAGGCATGAAAGCCTTCATCGAAAAGCGCCCCGGCGTGTGGAAGGGACGTTAATCCCATGAAGATCGCATTCATCGGCCTCGGCAACATGGGCGGCGGCATGGCCGCGAATCTCGTCAAGGCAGGGCACGACGTTCACGCCTTCGACCTTGCCGAAGCGGCGCTCGAACGGGCGAAGGAAAACGGCTGCACCACCTACACCTCGGTCAAGGAAGCGGTGCAGGGCGCAGACGCCGTCGTCTCGATGCTGCCGAACGGCGCCATCGTGAAGTCGGTCTACAACGCCGACGTGATCGGCCAGGCCCCGACTACGGCGCTGCTGCTCGATTGCTCGACCATCGACGTCGCCACCGCGCGTGAAGTCGCCTCGGCGGCCGATGCTGCGGGCTATGTCATGGTCGATGCGCCGGTCTCGGGCGGGATTGCCGCGGCCAATGGTGGCACGCTGACCTTCATGGTCGGCGGCAGCGACGAGGCCTTCGCCCGCGCCGAACCGATCCTTGCTGCCATGGGCAAGGCGGTGATCCATGCCGGAGCCAGCGGGGCAGGGCAGGCGGCGAAGATCTGCAACAACATGCTGCTTGGCGCTTCGATGGTCGCTACGTGTGAGACCTTCGCCATGGCCGAAAAGCTCGGGCTGGACCTGCAGACCTTTTACGACATCTCGTCCAAGGCCTCGGGTCAGTGCTGGTCGATGACCGCGTATTGCCCGGTCCCCGGCGTTGGCCCGCAGAGCCCTGCCGACAACGGCTACCAGGGCGGTTTTGCCACTGCGCTGATGCTCAAGGACCTCAAGCTCGCCATGGCCGCGGCCAAGGATGCGGGGGCTGATGTGCCGATGGGCCAGCGCGCGGAAGAGCTTTATTCGGCCTTTGCCGATGCGGGCAATGCGGGCCTCGATTTCTCGGCCATCATCAAGTCGCTGTAACGGTCAGCGCGTCTTCGCGGCGATGATCCGGCCGATCGGATCATCGCCAAGCCAGGGCTTCCGTGTCGGCTTGGCGCTGGCCACCAGCTTTGCTGTCGCCGCCTTGGGTGCATCGTAGCGATACGAAAGCTCGCGCCGCGTGGGCGATTCCTTCACCGTAACTTCCGGCTTGATGCCCTTGAGAAAGTCCGCGCCAATGGCAGAGCGCGGTGTTTGCGCCGCCTTGGGCTTGTCGGCGGAAGCCAGCACGGTCAGGCGCTCGCGCTTGCCCGGCTTCTCGGGATAGATGAACCCGTTGACCGGCCAGGCGGTCGTCCCGAGGTTGCCGATCGGCGCGTACCAGACGCGGACTTCCGACCAGTCGTTGGCTTCCGAGACATCAACCGCGCGCACGTTGTCCTCGATCTGCCCGCGCCGCCCGTCGATGGGCGACCAGTTGGCGTGGCGCAGCAGCACTGTCCGCGAATCGATCACGCGACTGACGGCTGCAACATGGCCCAGTTCCATCCGGCCATAGGGCGCAAAGCTCATCACCGCGCCGACCTTGGGGCGGTGGCCGCGCGCATAGCGACCTTCGGCCTGGTTCCACCAGGTTAACGCATCGCCATGGATCTGGATGCCGCTGACCTCCCGGGCATAGGGCACACATTGCAGATAGGGCAGAGGCGATTCGTCACCGTCACCGTCGCTCGAGGACGTGGAAAAGCCTCTTTCTGCGCGCGTTTCCGGCATGTCCACGGCATCGGCCATGGCCGTACCGCACGGCAGCGCAACAGCAATCGCGACAATGATCCGGAACCCTCTCATCGTGCCTACGATTAGAAACTTCAGGTAAATTTCATATGGGGGGCTTTGGTTAACGGACGGCTAAACAAAAGCTGTACTCGATCCCCGCGCTTGCCTTTCGGCGCACAAACAGCCACGGGAGGCCCATGCGCCCTCAGGTCATCATTATCGGACGCCCGAACGTCGGCAAATCGACGCTGTTCAACCGCCTTGTCGGCAAGAAGCTTGCATTAGTGGACGATCAGCCCGGCGTGACGCGTGACCGTCGCTTCGGCGATGCGACGCTGCTCGGGCTGGATTTCACCATCGTCGACACGGCGGGCTGGGAGGATCTCGATCCCGACACGCTGCCCGGCCGCATGCGCCAGCAGACCGAAGCCTCGCTCGTGGGCGCGGATGTCGCGCTGTTCGTGATCGACGCGCGCGCGGGCGTCACCCCGCTCGACGAGGAAATCGCCCGCTACTTGCGCCAGAGCCGCGTGCCCATCGTGCTCATGGCCAACAAGGCCGAGGGCCGTCAGGGCGATCCCGGCATCTATGACGCTTTCGCGCTGGGCTTTGGCGAACCGGTCGCCTTCTCCGCCGAACACGGCCAGGGCCTTGCCGACCTGTTCGAAGCGCTGCGCCCGCATCTTGAGCCCAAGCAGGTCGAAGAGGACGAAGAAGCCGAAGCAGAAGGCGACGAGGAGGAGTTCGATCCCGAATCCGTCCTCAAGCTCGCCATCGTCGGCCGCCCTAACGCCGGCAAGTCCACGCTGATCAACAAGCTGCTCGGCGAGAACCGCCTGCTCACCGGGCCGGAAGCCGGCATCACCCGCGATTCCATCGCCATCGACTGGCAGTGGTTCGATCCTGAGCGCGAGGGCTATCGCCCGGTCCGCCTGATCGACACGGCGGGCATGCGCAAGAAGGCCAACGTCACCGAGAAGCTCGAGAAGATGTCGGTCGCCGATGCGCGCCATGCCATCGACTTTGCCGAAGTCGTCGTGCTGACATTGGATGCCACGCGCGGGCTGGAGCATCAGGACCTCAAGATCGCCTCGATGGTACTCGAAGAGGGCCGCGCCCTGATGATCGCGATCAACAAGTGGGATGTGGCCGAAGACCCGTCAGGCCTGTTCCAAGGCATCCGCAAGGCGCTGGACGACGGCCTCGCGCAAGTCCGCGGCGTGCCGTTGCTCGCTATCTCGGGCCGCACCGGCAAGGGGCTGGACGAACTGCTCAAGGCCGCGTTCGAGATCCGCGCCGCTTGGTCGAAGCGCGTGCCGACCGCCGCGCTCAACCGCTGGTTTGACGACGCGCTCGCCGCCAATCCGCCGCCCGCACCCGGCGGCCGCCGCATCAAGCTGCGCTACATCACCCAGGCCAAGACGCGTCCGCCCGGCTTCGTCCTGTTCGGCACCCGGCTTGATCAGCTGCCGGAAAGCTATCGCCGCTATCTGGTCAACGGCATCCGCCGCGAACTGGGCTTCGACGCCGTGCCGATCCGCCTGACCCTGCGCAGCCCCAAGAACCCCTTCGCGAAGTAGGCGCACATGCCCGAGGCCGCACTCCCGCTCGACCGCACCTCGCTCCCGCAAGGGCTTGGCGGAGCGGTGTGGCGGGGGGTGCAGGGCAAGTGCCCGCGCTGCGGCGGCACGCACCTGTTCACGCGCTTCCTCAAGCCGGTCGAGCGCTGCCGCCTGTGCGGCCAGAACTGGACGCTTCACGCAGCGGACGACTTTCCGCCCTACATCTCGATCCTGCTGACCGGGCACATCATGGCTCCGGTGATCATCGAACTCGGCCTGCACACCGGCCTGCCCGGCTGGGCGATGATGCTGATCGTCGCGGTGATGGCGCTGGTGCTGTTGGTGGGGTTGCTCCAGCCCGCCAAGGGCGGCGTGATCGCGCTGCAGTGGTGGCTGGGGATGCACGGCTTTGCCGGGCGTGCGGGGAAGGTTGAGGCGGGCGCATCACCCTGATCCTCCCTGTTTTCGCTGGAAGCGCAAACGGGGAGGTGGCAGCGCGAAGCGCTGACGGAGGGGTAACGGCCCCTCCACCACCCGCTGCGCGGGCGGTCCCCCTCCCCGTTTGTCCTTCGGAAAAATAGGGAGGATCACATTTGTCGCCTATCTAAGTTCAACGTCACCCCGGGCGAAGACCCGGGGTCCCGCCTTTCCCTGTTAGCGCACCGCCAGAAGAAGCGGGACCCCGGATCAAGTCCGGGGTGACGGCGGGTTTAAGGTGGAGGAGGGTGAAATGGCGAAAATGGCGTGGAATTTGGTCGTTCCGGGTTCTCAAGAAACCGACTGCTACCGCAATTTCTACAAGTGCGCGTTCACGCAGAAAAGTAGTCATACAGTCATTGACGAGCTTGCGGCATGCTAATATTTTTGCCGCGATGACCGTTCGTGCGCTTTCGTTAGCCCTAGCCGCATTGGTTACGCAAGATTCCACGCTAAGCCCCTCAATTCCGTTCAGCTCTATTCAGTTGGAAGGAATGGATTACGAACATGCTCGGACACTGCTCATATATCGCGGGTGGTCACCACATGCTGTGGGATGCGTCAATTTGAAGGTTTCCACATGTCTGCGTTATCCGGAGATGGTCACCTGCGAAGCGGACGGACGAAAGCGGTGTGGCATGCAATTTACGAGTACGAGGGGATGCCTTGATCTCATCACCGACGGAGGTCCGCCGGGGAACGGATTTCGCGTAGTTGTTGAAGATGCAACCTTTTCCCAACTCGAATGCTTGATCACAGAGTGAGAGCACGTTGACTCTTTAATGTTGTCGGTTCCCAAGGGTAGCCTTTGAGTTTCCATGGCAATTGACCGTTAGTCCGAGCCATCGCTGAAGGTCCACCGCCGGGCGTTAACGACCAAAATTAGCGTCGTATCTGGATGGGCAGCTTTTAACTCGAGTGATGACCCCCACTCCTCACAAAAAGTTGTTCGGCCAGATCATCGTCCGCCACATGTGCGCCGTGGGGGACCCGTCAAACCCCAGCCCCTCTTCCGGCTCGCGGAAGTTCCGTGCGATGACGCCTTCCAGTGCCTCCGGCTCCACCACCGGGAAGTCGTCGAAGAAGTAGGTGTCATAGAGCGTGACCTGTCGCGCGGTCATGTACCACTCATGGCCGCGCGCGTATTCGGCGTCGCGCAGCAGGTATTCGGGCACTTCGTAATCGGGCCCGAAGAACTTGTGGTAGCTGTAGGGGTAGGCATAGCCGACACTCTCGTCCGGCACATAGCGCAGCGCCTGATGGTACTTCACCGCGAACGCCACTTCCGGATCGACGTAGGGCGCGATCAGTTGTGCGCTCCAGTAGCCGTGGTCGGCGCGGATCAGGCAGCCGTTGGAAATGTCGTGCAGCAGGCAGGCGAGCACGACCTTTTCCGGCAACCCGTCATCCAGTGCGCGCTTGGCGCTGACCAGCAGGTGGCGCACGGTGATGTCGCCAAAGCGGCAACGGAAGAAATCGAGCAGGCGCGGGCGCTCGGGCATGCGGGGCAGGGCGGGATTGTCGCCCATCATGAACACCGTCTTCGGGTTCAGGAGCTTGAGCAGTTCGGCCTCGTTGTCGACGAAGTCGGTGCCCTTCCAGCCCACTGGCGAGGGATAGATCAGCCTCTCGCGCCCGGCCTGCGGCCAAGGGCGTTCGTTGTCATTCTGGTTCATGCTCAAAGGGTAGGCCGGGGGCCACGAAGGAGCAAGAACCGTCCTTCCCCCTCGATGGAAGAAGGTTACGCAGGCTTGGCAGCTTGTCTGCCTAGCCGAAATTGGATGGGGTGACCAAGCACTGCGCCTGATCACCCCCATCCAGCCTTCGCTAGCGAGCAAGCTCGTAAGCTTCGGCATCCTTCCCCCATCGAGGGGGAAGGAGCGCGTGTTACAGAACTTCGAACAGCCCGGCAGCGCCCATGCCGCCGCCGACGCACATCGTCACCACGACGTACTTCGCGCCCCGGCGCTTGCCTTCGATCAGGGCGTGGCCGGTGCAGCGTGCGCCGGTCATGCCATAGGGGTGGCCGATCGAGATCGAGCCGCCGTTGACGTTGAGCAGGTCGTTGGGAATGCCCAGCTTGTCGCGGCAGTAGAGGACCTGCACGGCAAAGGCCTCGTTCAGTTCCCACAGGCCGATGTCGTCCATCTTCAGGCCAAAGCGCTGCAGCAGCTTGGGGATGGCGAAGACCGGGCCGATGCCCATCTCGTCGGGCTCGGTGCCCGCAACCGCCATGCCGACATAGCGACCGAGCGGCGCGAGGCCCCGCTTGGCGGCCATTTCCGCTTCCATCACGATCACGGCGGATGAACCATCGGAAAGCTGGCTGGCGTTACCTGCGGTGACGATGCCGCCTTCGATCACCGGCTTCAGCGCCTGAAGGTTCTCGATGGTGGTCGAGGGCCGGTTGCCTTCGTCCTTGGTCAGGTGGACGTCCTGGAAGGTGATCTCGCCGGTTTCCTTGTTCTGGACGCCCATCGAGGTGTCGACCGCGACGATCTCGTCATCGAACTTGCCGGCGGCCTGCGCGGCGGCGGTGCGCTGCTGCGATTGCAGGGCGTATTCGTCGCAGGCTTCGCGGCTGATGCCATAGCGCTGGCCCACGATCTCGGCGGTCTGCAGCATCGGCATGTAGATCGCCTTGTGCATCGCCATCAGGCTCTTGTCCGGGGCGACGCGCATGTCCTTGGTCTGGACGAGGCTGATCGATTCCTGGCCACCTGCGGCAACCACGTCCATGCGGTCGATGATCACCTGCTTGGCGGCAGTGGCGATGGTCATCAGGCCCGAAGAGCACTGGCGGTCCATGCTCATGCCCGAAGTGGTGATCGGCAGGCCCGCCCGCAGCGCGACCTGACGGGCGATGTTGCCGGCCTGCGCGCCCTGCTGCAGCGCCGCGCCCCACAGCACGTCGTCGACCTCTGCCGGATCGATCCCGGCGCGAGCCACCGCTGCTTGCAGCGACAGCGCACCGAGCGTGGCGCCCGGCGTTGCGTTGAATGCACCCTTGTAGGCGCGCCCGATGGGCGTGCGGGCGGCGGATACGATTACGGCGTCACGCATGGTTTCAAGCTCCTGCTGGGGATGTTTTTTCGAGGGATGTGGCGGCGAGGATGGGGTTGCCGCCGAACCTGTCGCGAAGTTCGCGCTTCAGCACCTTGCCGATCGGGCTGCGCGGCAGTTCGTCGGTGACTTCGATGGCGGAAATGCGCTGGGTCTTGCCTAGGCGGCTGTTGGCTTCGGCAAGGATCGCCTGCGGATCGGCCGAGGGATCGGCAAGCACCACCACGGCCAGCGGCGTCTCGCCCCAGGCATCGGAAGGCACGCCCACGACGGCAGCTTCCTTGACCGCGCTCTGGCGGGTGAGTTCGGCCTCGAGGTCGCTCGGGTAGATATTGAACCCGCCCGAAATTATCATGTCCTTGGCGCGGTCCATCAGGATCAGGAAGCCGTCCTCGTCGAACTTGCCGACATCGCCGTGGCGGATGTAGCGTCGGCCGTCTGCGTCATGCCATTCGACCTCGCGGGTCTTGTCGGCCTTGTTGTGATAGCCGTTCATCATGATCGGCGAATGGCCCACGATCTCGCCCACTTCGCCTTGCGGCAGCTCGTTGCCGTCCTCGTCGATGATCTTGATGATATGGCCGGGCGAAGGCTGACCCACGGTGTGCAGCTTGTCAGGGTAGAGGTGGGCCAGCAGGATCGCAGTCGCGCCGCCCTCGGTCATGCCATAGCCATCGGTGAGGCCGCCGGGCCAGCGTTTCAGCACATCGGCCTTGAGCCATGCCGGGAAGGGGGCGGAGGTGCAGGACTTGAGCTTGTAGGACGAAAGGTCGAAGCTGTCGAAGTCCGGCACTTCCATGATCCGCCGATATTGGACCGGCACGAGCATGGCGTGGGTTACCCGCTCGCGTTCCGACAGTTCGAGGAATGTGCGCGCATCGAACTTGCGCATCAGCACCACCTTGCCGCCTGCGGTGAGGGCAGGGAGGAAGCTGACCAGTGTGGTGTTGGAATAGAGCGGGGTCGAACAGATCACCGCCGTATCGTCACCGTAGCCTGCGGGAATCGTGCGCCGCGCATATTCGTGGCGCATCTTGTGGCTCTGCACGATGCCCTTGGGCGCGCCGGTGGTTCCGGAGGAATAAATGATGTTGAACGGATCGCCGGGGGCGGGGGTGCGCTCCTCGGGCTTTGCGCCTTCTTCCGCCATCCATCGGCTGAACGGCTCGCCGGCGTCGCTGTCATCGAGCGCGATGCGCTTTACCCCGACGGGCAGTTGCAGCCCTGCCAGCCTGTCCGAAATCTCCTTGTCCAGCAGCAGCACCCGGCTGCCGCTGTCTTCGAGCATGGCCACGATCGTCTCGGGCGTTGCGGTCGAAGTCAGCGGCGCCGCTACCGCGCCTGCCCGGATCGCGCCGAGGAAGGCGAGGCCGGTGGTCACCGCGTTCATCGCCGCGATGGCGACCGGCTCGTCCTTATCCACGCCCTCGCGCTGGAGGGCGGTGGCGATGCGGTCGAGCAGGGCGTTCATTTCCGCCCAGCCGACAGTGCGGTTCTCGTCAGCCAGCGCCACCGCGTCGCCCCGCCTTGCGGCATGGGCGCGCAGTATGTCGCTCAGCGGCGTGAACTCGCTCTCGACGATATCCTCGATCCGCATCGCCGCGCTCCCGTTCAGTTGAACTTCTCGCCCGCAGCGGCCTTGCGCTCCAGCAGCGGAGCCACAGGGAGACCGTGCTTCTTCAGGCCTGCGACGACCGTATCGAGCCCGATATGGTCGGCCCAGAACATCGGCCCGCCGGTCCATGCCGGCCAGCCATAGCCGTTGAGCCAGACCGTATCGATGTCGCTGGCGCGCTGCGAAATGCCTTCCTCGAGGATCAGCGCGCCTTCGCTGATCATCGGATAGAGCAGGCGCTCGCGGATCTCGTCCTTGCCGATCTCGCGCTGTGGCTTGCCCTCCTTGGCGGCGAACTGGGCGATGATCGCCTTTACTTCGTCCGATGGCGTACGCTGGCGGTTGTCGTCGTAGTCGTAGAAGCCCTTCTTGGTCTTCTGGCCCCAGCGCCCAACCGCGCAGAGCGCATCGCGCAGCGTCTCGATGCGGTTCGGGTCGCGGTGCCAACCGATGTCGACGCCGGCGAGGTCGGCCATCTGCCAAGGGCCCATCGGGAAGCCGAACTCGAGCAGTGCCTCGTCCACGTCCCAGTAGTTCGCGCCTTCCATGATCAGCGCATGGGCCTGCGCCTGACGGGGGCTGAGCATGCGGTTGCCGATGAAGCCATGGCATACGCCCGAGACCACCGGCACCTTGCCGATCTTTACCGACAGCGCCATCACGGTGGCCAGCTGTGCCTTGCCGGTCGCCTTGCCGCGCACGACTTCGAGCAGCTTCATCACGTTGGCGGGCGAGAAGAAGTGCATGCCCATCACCGATTCCGGCCGCGAGGTGACGCTGGCGATCTCGTCGATGTCGAGATAGCTGGTGTTGGAAGCGAGGATCGCGCTCGCCTTGGCCACCTTGTCGAGCCTGCCGAACACGTCCTTTTTCACGTCCATGCTCTCATAGACCGCCTCGATGACAAGGTCGGCCTCGGCGAGTGCGCCAAAGTCCAGCGTGGGCGTCAGTCGGCCCATCGCGGCTTCGGCATCGGCGGCCTCCATCTTGCCGCGCTTGACGGTGTTCTCGTAATTCTTCCGCATGGTGGCAACGCCACGGTCGAGGGCTTCCTGCGTCATTTCGACGATGGTCACGGGGATGCCCGCGGTCAGGAAGTTCATCGTGATCCCGCCGCCCATCGTGCCGGCGCCGATGACGCCAACGCGATTGATCGGGAGCAATTGCGTGTCAGCGGGAATGTCGTCGATGGTCGCGGCCAGCTTGCGGGCGGCGTCGATGTGTTCCTTGGCACCGGGAATGGGGTCTGACATCGTGTTCTCTCCTATGGCTGGATCAGGCGCGGCTGGTGGCCAGCGCGCTGTAGATCAGCGTCTTCAACTGACGCCGGATGGGGTAGATGAACGAGGGGTAGAGCTGGGTCATGAAGACCGCATGCACCTTTTCGACCGGGTCCACGAAAAACGCGGTTGAGAATATTCCACCCCAGTAGAATTCCCCTGCGGACCCCGGCACCAGTGCCCGCGCCGGATCGATGGTCATGCCGAAGCCCAGGCCGAAGCCCGCGCCAGCATTGTAGGCCTCACTGAACAGGGCCTTGGAAACCTGCGTGAGGTCCGCGCCGCCGGGCAGGTGGTTGGCCGTCATAAGCTGGATTGTCTTGGGGCTGAGGATGCGCGCGCCGTCCGCGGCACCGCCGCCCACCAACATCCGGCAGAAGCGGTGGTAGTCAGCGGTGGTCGACAGCAACCCGCCACCACCGCTCTCGAAGCGTGGAACCCGGCGCGTGCCAGATTTCTCGGCGGGATCGAACAGCTGCGGCGGCTGGCCCGCCTGATAGGCCCAGGCATCGGCAAGCCGGTGAGCCTTCTCGTCCGGACAGTGGAAACCGGTATCGACCATGCCCAGCGGCTCGAAGATCCTCGTCCGCAGGAACTCGCCAAGGCTCATGCCCGAAAGCCGCGCCACCACCACGCCCAGCACGTCGGTGCCCACGGAATAGTTCCACGCCTGTCCCGGCTCGAACTCCAGCGGGAGCTTGGCCAGTTCCTCGACGAAGTGGTCGTTGCCCGGCAGGCTGGCGTGCCCGTCCAGCCGGCTCTTGCGATAGGCCGCGTCCACATTGGTGCGGTTCTGGATGCCGTAGGTGAGGCCGGACTGGTGGGTGATCAGGTCGATCATCCGCATCACCGGGGCAGGGCGCGCCGGGAAGAAGTCCATTTCGCCCCCGCCGCCCGTATAGACGCCGAGGTTGGCGAATTCCGGGATCACCTTGGTCACCGGATCGTCGAGCGCAATCTTGCCCTCCTCGACCAGCATCATGAACGCCACCGAGGTCAGCGGCTTGGTCATCGAGGCGATGCGGCAGATCGTATCGGGCGCCATGGGTGTGCCGTCCTGCCGTGCCCGCCCGCTGGTGTGGCGATAGACGGCCTCGCCATCGCGCGCGACCAGCACGTCAAGCCCGGGCAGACGCCCGCTGGCGATGTAGTGTTCGTCGAGATAAGTGCCGATCCGATTCAGCCGATCAGGCTCGAACCCCAGCGATTGCGCGTCGGCCAGTTGCATCAAAGTCCCCTTCAAACCGGATCTCAGCCAAAAATCGCAACGCTCTGCAGGCCGTGCATCACCTGCACGCCGTCGGCGTTCCACATACGCAGCGTCTCGCTGCTGAAGCCGTCGGCCATGTGGTTCGATGCCGTCTCCAGCAGCCACCAGCCGTCTTGTGTCTCGGGCGCGTCGCCCAGCAGGGTGAACGACCAGTTGATCGAACTGATCGGCCCCTTGCGCTCCATCGCTCGCATCGAACCTGGAGGCAGGGTGTCGCCTATCAGGACGAGCTCGCCGACCGGGTCGAGACCGGCGCGATCCCTCAACCGCACCCAGCGCCGGACCACGCCGGGTCGCCGGTCTTCCCTGGCCTCGCCCCGGCGCAATTCGAACTTGCTGATGAAATGGAGCCCTTCGGGAGAGCCGAGTTCGGGCACGTCGGCGTAAGAAACGAAGTTCTCCGCTCGCGCAGGCGTCACGCTGCCGTTCGAGGCCCGCGCACTGCCGAATACCCACGCTGCCCGGTGGGCGAGCGTTCCACCACTCGTCATGTCGGTCTGGATGTTGGCGACGCTCTTGCCTTCGCGCAGGCTGGAGACGGTGATGTCCACGTCTGAGCCAACCGGCGCCAGAAAGCTGATCTGTGCTCCTCGCAGCGGCGGGAGGTCGGGCCGTGCATGGTGTGCGGCGGCGTAGGCGAGGAAGGAAGAGGCACCGCCGTACATTGTGCGCCCCTGCAGCCACCCGTCCACGCCACGCAACGAAAATGCGGAGCCGTTGGCCGCCATGCCTCTTGCAAGCAGGCCGATTGCCGGTCCGGTCGTGGTGTCGCTGATGCTGGTGCCTGGTTCCAATGCTCTCTCCCGGACGCCTTGCGTCCCGACTCTTGTGATCGAAGAGCTAGTGGAAGTTTACGTAAAGGGAAAGGGGGCAAGCGCGATTGCAGCGGCCGTCGCGACCCCGACGCTACGGCAACCTCATGAACCGGAGGCAAAAAAATCGGCCCCGGCCGCAGGGCCGGGACCGATCGAAGGTCCTGTGCGTCGAGGCGAGGGGATCAGTGCAGGCTGTCGCCACTGGCCTTGCGCAGCGCCGGTGCCTTGGCCGCGCTTGCCGCGAAAATCACCAGCAGCACGTAGCAGACCAGCGGCACGATGAAGGAGACGAGAATGCCCGCATGGTCCGTCACCGCGCCTGCCACCAGCGGAATCCCCGCCCCACCGATGATGCCCGTGCACAGCAGGCCTGACGTCGCTTCCTCGCTCGCGGACGAGCGTTCGAGCGTCAGCGTGAAGATCACCGGGAACATGATCGAATTGAACAGGCCGATGGCCAGCGCGACATAACCCGCCGAAACCCCGCCGATCACCATGACCCAGGTGCACAGCGCTGCTGCGATCACGGCAAAGACCATCAGCAGTCGCGCCGCTTGGAAGCGGGCGAGCAGAACCGTGCCGATCGCGCGGCCGACCATCGCGCCAAGCCAATAGAACGATACCGCCTTCCCCGCCTGCTCGAGGCTGATGCCCCAGATCGCGGGATTGTTGAGGAACAGCGCCATCTGCGTTCCCAGCGCCACTTCGGCGCCGACATAGATGAAGATGGCGCCCGCGCCGAGCACGGCCCAGCGCGAGGCGAAGGCCTGCCGCAGCAGAGCGCCGATTCCGCCGGTCGGTGCAGCCGCCGGAGCTGCCGCTGAGATGCGCGTGCGGTTAATCCAGAAGAAGCCGATCAGCAGCACCAGCAAGCCGCAGATCCAGAAATAGGCGCGGTCGATGCCCGCCAGTGCGGCAGCGCGCACCTCGGGGGTCAGTGCAGTGCCCTCAGAAACTTCCACGCCCTTGAGAAACAGCGATGCTCCCAGCGCCGGGCCGAGGAAGGTGCCGAACGAATTAAACGTCTGCGACAGGGTGAGGCGGAAATGGCTGCCTTCGGGCTTGCCCAGTGCAGCGGCCAGCGGGTTCGCCGCCACCTGCAGCACGGTGATCCCGGCGGCGAGGATGAACAGTCCCGTAAGCACCAGCGGATAGGACGCCGCATTGGCGGCAAACAGCATGACCACGCAGGCAATCGCCATCGTCACCAGCGCCAGCAGGATCGCCGGCACCGCGCGGATGCGGCCGATGATCGCCGCAGCGGGCAGGCTCATGAAGCCATAGGCGATGAAGAATGCGAAAGCTGAAAGCTGTGCCTCCAGCGTGGTCAGGGTGAACACGCCCTTCACTGCGGCGACCAGCGGATCGATCAGGGAGGTGATAAAGCCCCATGCAAAGAACAGCACGGTGACTGCGGCAAACGCGGCCTTCTGCGAACCGGAACCGGGCGAACTACCTGACACTTCACTCTCCTCGACCGACCGCTACGGGATCGTTGACGCGCCGGTCTAGCCATGCTTGTCAGCGATGTCATGGCGTCTGCATAGGTATTACCCGGATGTTTGCGCTACCTTGAAGCTCTAGCCCCTCGCCATCGCCGGAACCAGTTCACGCCGCAGCTTCTCGATCAGCCGCTGCACCTTGGGAAGCAAATGTCGGCGTTGCGGATAGACGGCCCATATCGGATCGTCCTCCGGCCTGAACGCGGGGAGAACTTCCACGAGCGAACCTTCGGCAATCGCACGGCTGACATAGAATTCGGGCAACTGGCACAGGCCGATGCCGGCCATCGCCGCATCGAACACCGCCGTTCCATTGCTGCACCGCCAGCGCCCGCGTGGCCGGACGGTGCGCACTTCCCCGTCGACCAGATAGCGCCACATGTCGAGCGTGGCCGGAATGCAATCATGTGCTTCGAGATCGTCCACGCTTAGTGGCGTTCCATGCGTTGCCAGGTAGTCGGGCGATGCGCAGGTCACGATACCGCGCGCCGCGATCTGCGTGCGTATCAGCCGGCTGTCGGGGAGAGTGCCGGTGCGGATGGCAAGATCGTACCCCTCGGACACCAGCTCCACCACGCGGTTGGACAGGTCGAGGTCCACCGAGAGCTTGGGGTACTCCTGCACATAGGCGCGCACGATCGGCGCGACGAAGCGCTCCCCCAGTGCGGTCGGGCAGGTGATGCGCAAGTGCCCCTGTGGCTCGCCCTGCAGATCGAGCATGGCAATCGCCTCGTCACGCTCGGCAATCAGGCGGCGGAACTGGTCGACGAGCGTTCGCCCGGTATCCGTCAGGCTGACGGCGCGCGTCGTGCGGTGAAAGAACTGCGCGCCAAGGCTCTGCTCAAGCCGCGCCACGGCCCGGCTGACGTGCGAGGTCGAGGTTGCGAGCCGCTTTGCCGCAGCTACGAAGGTGCCCGTATCGGCCACGGCCACCACTTCATCTATGCCGTCCCAGCGATTGCTCATTGTTCTCGTCTTGCAACAGTGTTTATCATATCGGGCGATTTAACACCGGCTTAGCAATTATGCTAACGCGCCGCCATTCCAAACGGGAGATGCATTGCCATGAAGACCCGCGCCGCCGTAGCGTTCGCGCCCAAGCAGCCGCTCGAAATCGTCGAACTCGATCTCGAAGGCCCCAAGGCCGGTGAGGTTCTGGTCGAGATCATGGCGACCGGCGTGTGCCATACCGATGCCTACACGCTCGATGGCTTCGACAGCGAAGGCATCTTCCCGAGCGTGCTCGGCCATGAAGGCGCAGGCGTGGTCCGCGAAGTCGGCGCCGGCGTGACCTCGGTAAAGCCCGGCGATCACGTGATCCCGCTTTACACGCCCGAATGCCGCCAGTGCAAATCGTGCCTCTCGGGCAAGACCAACCTGTGCACCGCGATCCGCGCCACGCAGGGGCAGGGCCTGATGCCCGATGGCACCAGCCGCTTCTCCTACAAGGGCCAGACCATCTTCCACTACATGGGCTGCTCCACGTTCTCGAACTTCACCGTCCTGCCCGAGATCGCGGTGGCGAAGATCCGCGAGGATGCCCCGTTCCAGTCCGCCTGCTACATCGGCTGCGGCGTCACTACGGGCGTCGGCGCGGTGGTCAACACCGCCAAGGTCCAGGTGGGTGACAACGTCGTCGTCTTCGGCCTCGGCGGCATCGGCCTCAACGTGATCCAGGGCGCGCGCCTTGCCGGGGCGAACAAGATCATCGGCGTCGACATCAACCCCGACCGCGAGGAATGGGGCCGCAAGTTCGGCATGACCGACTTCCTCAACAGCAAGGGGCTCAGCCGCGAGGACACCGTGGCGAAGATCGTCCAGATGACCGACGGCGGCGCGGACTACACCTTCGATGCCACCGGCAACACCGAAGTGATGCGCACCGCGCTGGAAGCCTGCCACCGCGGCTGGGGCACCTCGATCATCATCGGCGTGGCCGAAGCGGGCAAGGAAATCAGCACCCGTCCGTTCCAGCTCGTGACGGGCCGCAACTGGCGCGGCACCGCATTCGGCGGCGCAAAGGGCCGCACCGACGTGCCCAAGATCGTCGACATGTACATGACCGGCAAGATCGAGATCGACCCGATGATCACCCACGTCATGGGCCTCGAGGAAATCAACACCGCGTTCGACCTGATGCACGCCGGCAAGTCGATCCGCTCGGTCGTGGTGTTCTGAGGCTCACGGCAAAATGAAAAGGAAAAGGCCGGCCGGGCATGCTCCGGCGGGCCTTTTCTTTGCTTCACATCGCAGAAATCCCGCCGTCCAGCTTCAGTTCCGCGCCGGTCATGAAGCGGCTCTCGTCGCTCGCCAGATAGAGCACGCCTGCGGCAATGTCGTTCGGCTCGCCCACGCGGCCAAGCGGGATCTGGCGGGCGAGCTTGCCCATCACCACGTCCTTCTCGATGTTGGCGTTTGTGGCGATGCCGTCGAGGATCGGCGTGTCCACGAACGTCGGGTGCACCGAATTGCAGCGGATGTCCCAGCCGCGCTTGGCGCAATAGAGCGCAACTGACTTGGTCAGCATCCACACCGCCGCCTTGCTCGCATTATAGCCGGGCATGGTGTCCGAAGCGATCAGGCCGGCAATCGAACTGATGTTGATGATCGAACCCGGCTGGTTGTCGCGCAGCAGCGGGATTGCCTTCTGGCAGCCGAGGAACACCGAATCCACGTTGATCGCAAAGCCGCGATGCCAGTCTTCCAGCGTGCAGGTCTCGATATTGCCGCGCACGCCAACGCCAGCATTGTTCACCAGCACCGAAAGCCCGCCGAGCTTCTCGGCTGCCAGCGCCATCGCCGCGTCCCACTCGTCGGCGCTCGTCACGTCATGCCGCATCGCAAAGGCGGTTCCGGCACCAAGTTCGGCATTGATTGCCTCGGCCTGCGCCGCCGCACCATCGCCGTTGATGTCGGTCAGCAGGACCCGTGCGCCCTCGCGCGCCAGCATCCACGAATGCGCCGCGCCGAGCCCCTGCGCCGCGCCCGTCACGAGTGCCTTCTTGCCCTGAACCCTGCCCATCGTGTCGCTCTCCTGCTTTCCGTTTGCGTCAACGAAGCAAGTTGCAGGCGATCACGCAAGCCTTGGAAATGTCAGCCCATGATCCCCGGCGCGAGCAGCAGCAGCATCCGCACGTCGATGGCATAGCCTTGGCCACGCTTCTCGCTCAGGAAGCTCTCGATTTCCGTAAGGGCAACCCGGTGTACGGTGATGCCTTCGCCTTCCACGCCGCCGCCTTCGGAAACTTTTTCCAGATCGCGTGCGCGGAACAGCGTGAAGGCCTCGGTGACCATGCCCGGCGAAGAATGGAACTCGCCGAGCGATTCGATCCGACCCGGTCTATAGCCGGTCTCTTCCTCCAGTTCGCGCGCGGCGGCCGCTGCTGCTTCCTCGTTCTCGGCACCCGCCTCGTCGCCAATCAGCCCGGCCGGAAGTTCGATGCACGGACGGCCCAATGGCACACGGAACTGTTCGACCAGCAGCACGTGTCCGCCCTCAATGGCCAGGATCACCGCCGCCTTGATGTTGCGATTGCGCGAGACGTATTCCCACCGCCCGCGCGTCTTGGTCACGATGAAGCGGCCCTGCCAGTGGACCTGCTCGGGATGGTCGCGGAACTCTTCTTCAAGACTCATACTTCGATCAACCTGTCCGGCAATTCGTTGATGTCATTGGCGTCGCGCGGGAAATGCTGGCTGAGCACCTTGCCCACTTCGGCCACAGCCGCTGCCATGCCCTCGGCCATCCGGCCTTGCCGCAGCGGATCAAGCATGGCCTTCATCGCATGTCCCCATGTCTCGGGCGAGACTTTCGAGGCAATCGCGGCATCGGCAATGATCTCGGCGCGATGCTCGGCAAGGCTGAGGTAGATCAGCACGCCCGTCCGCCCCGAAGTGCGGCTCTCGGCGCCGACGCGAAAACAGGTCAGCGCCCGATCGCGCACCCGCGCATTGCGCACCCGGCGCGGCGTCAGCCACAGTCCTAGCGGAGTGAAGCGCAGGATCAGCCAGGTGCCCGCAAACTTGAGCGTCGCCACCGTCAGCGCAAGGCCGAGCACCGCGCGCGGGCTCCATTCGAACGCCCACAGTCCGAGCACACGTTCGACCACACCGAGATAGAACCCCGGAAAGATCTCCAGCGCGCAGAGAGCCACGAAAGCCACCAGCGCGCTCCAGGCGAGCGCGACATCGCGGTAGGTATCCGATCGTTGCGTCACGATCGTCACGATCTCGCCCGCGCTCAGCATTTCCGCGGCCGCTACGGCATCCGAAACAAGCTGGCGGTCCGCGTCAGTCATCGGTGGAAGCTCTGCCATCACCAGTCCCCCGAAGCCCCGCCGCCGCCGGAATCACCGCCACCGAAGCCGCCAAAGCCTCCGCCGCCACCCCAATCAGAGCCACCGCCACCGCCCCAGCCACCACTCGAATGGCGATTGTCAGACGCGGCGCGAGCGATCTCGCTGAGGCCCCACAGCACGATGCCGGGATCGATCCCGCTGCGCCGCTGCACGTAACCCTGTTTGCGCCGACCAAACACGGCAATCATCACCACGATCAGCACGACCCAGAAGATCGCGCTGCCGATGGTCGATCCGCCGCCCGAGCTTTCCGCGCGCGCCCCAGCCTTCGCGGCCTCAGCCACCGCCTTGGCATCAGCTGGCGTGCGGTTCAGCTGCGTCAGGATCTGATCAACCCCGGAATTGATGCCGCCGGGATAGTCACCCGACTTGAAGAGCGGCGTAACGGCGCCCGAGATGATCCGCCCGGCGAGGACGTCAGGAAGGAACTCCTCGAGCCCGTAGCCGACCTCGATCCGCACCTTGCGGTCATTCGGCGCGATCAGGAACAGGACACCCTGATCGGTCTTGGCGCCGCCTATGCCCCAGCTCCGAAACAGCGTATTGGCGTAACTCTCGATGTCCTGCCCGTCGAGCGAGGCCACCGTCGCCACGACCACCGCCCGTCCGGTCTGCGCGTTGTAGGCAGAAAGCTTTTGCGCCAGCGCCGCCTCGTCGGCATCGGGAATGATGCCGGCCTGATCCAATACCGGCCCCGCAGGCCGCGCGGGCATTGCCGCGTTCGCTGCGCCCGCAACCAGCAGGAGCAGCAGCGCAACAGCCTGCCAGAAAGCCCGCGCCATGGCCCCTTGGGGGCGCGCCATCTTACTTGCCCGAAGCCGCCGGAGCAGGCGCGTTCATGTCGAAGTTCACCGTCGGCGCCACTTCCGATCCGGCAGCCGCCTTGAACGGCACCATCGGCTTGGCGCCATGAATCAGCTTCGCGCCAATCGCGTCGGGGAAGGTGCGGATCGTGGTGTTATAGGCCTGCACCGCCTCGTTGTAGCGCTTGCGCCCCACGTCGATGCGGTTCTCGGTGCCTTCCAGCTGCACCATCAGGTCGGCAAAGCGCGCCTGGCTCTGCAACTGCGGATAGTTCTCCACCACCGTGCGCAGCTGGCCCAGCGCCTGGGTCAACTGGTTCTGCGCGTTCTGGAATTTCTCGAACTCTTCCGGGTTCGACAGATCATCGGTGGTGATGTTGATCGACGTGGCCTTGGCGCGCGCTTCGGTAACGTTGGTGAAGATGCGCTCTTCCGAAACCGCAGCACCCTTGGCCGTGGCGACAAGGTTCGGGATCAGGTCAGCGCGACGCTGGTAGGAGCTTTCGACATCGGCCCAGCGCGCCTTGGCCTCTTCCTCTGCGGCGGGGACCGAGTTGATCCCGCAGGCCGACAGGCTGGCAGCGGCAACGGTGGCGAATGCGATCTGCGTGAAGCGGGTAGCGGCCATCGACGTGAGTTCCCCTTGAGTGATGCAGCAGAGATAGCGGTCCGCCGTCGCGGTTCAAGATGTGCCCGCTTTGCAACCGATTGGCACTTGTGACGTTCCGCGCTGAGTGGCAACCAACGGAAAAGGGATCATGGTCAGTCAGAACGTGAAGGGGGAAGTGGTCGGCATGTTCGGAGAGTTCAAGAAGTTCATCGCCCGGGGCAATGTGCTCGATCTCGCAGTCGGCGTGATCATCGGTGGCGCTTTCGGCAAGATCGTCACCTCGCTGACCGAAAGCGTGATCATGCCGATCGTCGGCTGGATCACCGGCGGTGTCGATTTCACTCGCTACTTCGTCCGCCTCGGGCCGGTTCCGGCAGACTACAAGGGCGATCCAGCAAGCTACGCAGACCTCAAGGCCGCAGGCGTGCCGATGATCGGCTATGGCGATTTCATCACCCAGGCGGTCAACTTCGTCATCGTCGCCTTCATCATCTTCCTGCTCGTCAAGGCGATCAACAAGGCCTTCGAAAAACCCGCTGAGGAAGCGCCTGCCGCGCCTGCCGGGCCGACCGAGGTCGAACTCCTCGCCGAAATCCGCGATGCGCTGAAGGCCAAGGGCTGATCCTCCCTCTATCGTCATTCCCGCGCAGGCGGGAATCCATGGCCCCTCGGCAGGGAGCCGCGATCAAGCAACTGGACCCCGGCCTGCGCCGGGGTGACGATTTCTGGGTTGGGTTGTGGACACGTCGCCCCGGCGCAGGCCGGGGTCCATTATGCCCGCGCCACAATGCCGCGCGGGACCATCGCGCAAGCCCTTTTCATTTGCGCGCGCATCCCTATATGGGTCCCTGCCGGTTTCGACCGGCTATGGTGATAAACTGCGGCGTGCAATAGGCACAGCGGACCCGGGGGCGGTACCCGGCGGCTCCACCATCACTACCGTATTCTTCGGGATGCGGGCCTTGTTGTCGCAAGGGTGTTGATGGGGCCGAACTAGGATCGACGTGTGTTGAAAAGCGCTGTTTTTGCCCGGGCTGAGTAACCCGTTCAAGGCTCAAAACTCACAAGTGCCAACGACAACGAAGCACTTGCTCTCGCTGCATAATTCTAGGGGCTAACGCCCTGAAGTTATAAGGTTAGAGCACGGTTCGGACCGAACCGGGTAACAGAATCGGAAACCGGGGGCTGGGGGCGAGCCTAGCAACAGAATCGCCCTACTCTTCTAATCCAGCGTCTTACGTAAACAGTCCGTCACCCTGAACTTGTTTCAGGGTCCATCTGTCGGTTGACGCGGTGGTCTGCGCATTCTCACTGTGCTTGCAGGCTCTGGTGTGTTTCATGCACTGCGTTGTGGGAGAAATGGACCCTGAAACAAGTTCAGGGTGACGCATTCTCTGCCCCCCGGCACCCCGTTCGTCCTGAGCCTGTCGAAGGACGCGGGCACTACCCTTCGCGCGGCGGCTCAAGCTCCTGCAGCCGCTGTTCCATGCGCAGCGAATCCAGAATCTTCGCCCCGGCAATGAACACCGCGCCGGTTGCCGCTGCGAACAGCAGCTTGCCGGGGACACCGGGGTATTGTCCGAGATAGGCATGACCGCGCTCGACCGCGCCCAGCGCCAGCGCGTAAATCACCGCAAACGCCTCGAAGCGGGTCTTGATCACGAACAGGCGACCGATCTTGCGAAGCATCCGAAGCTTTATCCTCTGTTGAAGAATCTCTCCGCAAGCATCGTGCCAGATCATGAAATGCTGGCAATAGTCTGGTTAATCCAATCTTCACTGTAAAGCGAAGCGACAACCTGCGGAGCGACCCTTTGCGAGGATACGCAGGAGGCGTCAGGCGAGTTCCGGCAAGGACAGTGCTTCGAGCAGCGCGGATCGTGCCGCAATGATGGTCTGGGCGAGGGATTCCCTGCCCAGATCAGCGGGATCGATCTGCTCTGGCCAGTGCGCTGCGACGACCTTTTCGAGTCCCGCGATCTTCGCCTCGTCCAGCAGGAAGCGCGGATCGACGGTGGCAGGATCGGCGACAACCCGCAGGCGCAGGCAGGCCGGCCCGCCGCCATTGGCCATCGACTGGCGCACGTCCACCGGCAGCACCTTGCGGATCGGCCCGTTCGAGGCGACATGGCCTTCCAGCCAACCGCGTACCGAAGGCGTCTCCCATGCCTCGAGCGGGATCACCAGACCCATCTCGCCGGACGGCAGCGTCAGCAGCTGCGCATTGAACAGGTAGCTCCTGATTGCGTCGGAAAGGCTGACGACGCTCGCCGGCACCACCACGATCTCGGCCTCGGGCAGCTTCGCGCGGATCGCGGCATATGTGCCTTCGGGATCGGCGAAGGCCTGTTCGTGCGTGAACAGCACCCGCTCGTTGGCCACGGCGACCACATCGTTGTGGAAGGCCCCTGCCGCAATGGCATCGGGGGATTGCTCCACGAACAGGCAACGGTCGGGATTGAGTCCGTGCAGTCGCGCCACCGCGCGGCTCGCCTGTTCCTGCTGTCGCGCGGGAAACGCCCCGCCTGTCGTGCCGTAGACAAAGATCTCGAGCCCCGGTGCATCGTGGCTGGCGCACATGCGCATGTGATTGGCCGCGCCCTCGTCACCAAAGCACGGCGGCACCGCGTCGTGCACCGCGAAGGCTGCGCTGTTCCCGAAGGCCACACGCAACTGGCGCACCGTGTCGGGCCATTCCTGTGAACGGTGTGGCATCGTCACGAGGTTCGCTGCTGTCAGGTGGCAGCGCCCGTCTTCCGTATCGGGCGCGGGGCTGACGGTTGCGGCATTGGCCGTCCACATCGACGAGGCGGACCATGCGGCTGCCCGCAAGCGCCGCTGTGCCGCGTCGCTTTCGTCAATGCTTTCAAGGCCAAGCGCGCGCAGCAGCACCGGGTTGGGACGGGGCAGGGGCGCAAACAGACCCTGCGTCAGCCCAAGCCCGATGTTGTGCCGCATCTTGCCCAAGCCTTGGAGCGCTGCCGCGCGCGGGTAGGACACTTCTCCCGCGTTGTTGGCCGAGGCAAGGTTGCCCAGGCTCAGCCCCGCATAGTTGTGGCTGGGGCCGACGAGGCCGTCGAAGTTGATTTCAACGAGAGGCATGTCTTTTCCTTAGCGACCCACGAACCAGACCTTGTCGCCCACGCTGACGCCAAGCGCCGCGGCGGCCACGGGGTCGAGCGTAAGGCCCTCATCGGTCTCGGCAATCTCGGCAAAGGTGCAGCGATACTCGGCGAGTTTGCCTGTCGCCACCAGCGCCTTGCTCGCACTGCCGCTTCCCTCGGGCGCGCGAATGTGAGCGACCGGCACCTCCTTCGCCTCGCAGATCGAGCGGACACGGTCGGTCCGGGCGGTCATCGTCGGGCCGCCGTCGAAGATGTCGACATAGCCTTCGTAGGCAAACCCTTCCTCCTCGAGCATGCGCATCGCCGCGCGGCCTGAGGGGTGGGGCAGGCCGATGGCGGAGCGCGCGGTTTCGGGGAGCATGGCGATGTAGACCGGGTGCTTGGGCATCAGGTCGGCGATGAACTGGTTGCCGTTGATCGCATTGAAATAGTCGGCTTCCTGGAAGCTCATGCCGAAGAACCGGCCGGCGACGCCGTCCCAGAATGGCGATCCACCGCGCTCGTCGATTACTCCGCGAAGCTCAGCCAAGATCTTGTCGCCAAAGCGTTTTCTGTGCATCGCGATGAATAGGTAGCGGCTGCGGGCGAGCAGCATGCCGAGGCCGCCTGCACGTTCCGAGGGGTGCAGGAACAGGCCGCCGACTTCGCTCGATCCTTCCAGATCGGTGACGAGGTTGAGCATCTCGGCGCGGAAGGTGCGGCCAAGTTCTTGAGAATGCTGGGTAAGTGTCGCCATCCTGTAGGAATAGAAGGGCCACTGGTGACCGACCGAGGTGAAGATCTGCGCCGTACCGCGCACTTCGCCGGTCGCCGTATCCTCAAGCACCAGAACGAAGAGTTCGTCCTTGGGGTTCTTCGGATCGCCCTCTTCGGTGTTGCCGTAAGCCTCTGAAGCGCGAGACAATTTCGCCGTCAGCGCTTTGCGATCGGGCGGCAGGTTGGTGAAGCCGCCGCCGGTGAGTTTGGCCATTTCATAAAGCGGTTGGAGATCGGTCGCGCGAGCGGCGCGGATGCGGAATGTCATTGATTTCCCCCGGAAAGGCGATGCAGGACGAGCGCGGACAAGGCGGCGCGCTCGGCCATGGATGGCACGATCAGGAACTCCTGATCGGAATGGATCGCCCCGCCGCGCACGCCCATGGTATCGACCACGGGCACGCCGCAGGCGGCGATGTTGTTGCCGTCACAGACCCCGCCCGAGGCCTGCCAACGAATTGATTGGCCAAGCAATTCTCCGCACTCGCGGACCAGCCCGAACAGTGCTTCGGCTTGCTTCGTGAGCGGCTTGGGAGGGCGCGAAACGCCGCCGTGGAGGTGGATTCCGACCTCGTGCAACTCTTCGAGACTCTGCACCAACTCTCGCAGACTCTCGGTGAACTCTATGGCAACTCCCGGCAGCCGAGGCCTGACATTGAAGCGCAGAATGGCATGGTCGGGCACGACGTTGTTGGCGCTCCCGCCATCGATCCTCGCCGGGTTGATGGACAGACCCGGCCGCTCCAGACTTTTCAGCTTCAGCGCCATGTCTGCCGCTGCGATGATCGCGTTGCGACCGTCCTGCGGATTGCGCCCGGCGTGGGCCGAACGCCCCTTGATGACGGCACTGTAGTTGCCGCTCCCCGGCCGCTCTCCGGCGAGTGTGCCATCGGGGAGGGCGGAAGGTTCGTAAGTCAGCGCGGCCGCTTTGCCTTGCGCCAGCGCGGCAATCAGCGGAGCGGAGGAGAGGCTGCCGGTCTCCTCGTCGGAATTGATCATCACGTCGTAGCCGACCGATGCTGCGGCGGGGCTTTGCTCGAATGCCTGCAACGCAGCGAGGATCACTGCGATGCCGCCTTTCATGTCGGCAACGCCGGGGCCGTTCAGCGTTTCGGCGTCGAGCCATTGCAGCGCCTGGAAGGGATGGGCGGGCGGGAACACCGTGTCCATGTGGCCGGTGAGCAGGTAGCGGCGTGGCGCATCTGGCCGGACCGACAGGACGAAGTGCGCGCCGTTTGCGGTTTCGACCTCTCGCCCATCGGCGGCCACTGCCGTTACCGGCGCAGGATCGACCTTGCGGATGTCTCCAGGTAGGGCCGCAAAGGCATCGGCCAGCAAGTCCCACTGTGCGGCAAGCCCGGCGAGGTTGCCGGTCCCGGTGTTGAGCGGACACCATGCCTCCACCTGCGCGAGCATGGCAGCGGCATCGATTCCCCCAACGATGGCTTGTTCTGTAAGGCTAAGCTGTTTCATCTGATACGACCCTAGCGGTTCCCGAGGGCGGGGTGAACCCCCGGGAAACACAATGCTACGGTCGCCTGAGCTGCGGTCGGTTTGGCTGGCGCCTCAGTCGTCAGCCAGCATTTCGATCAGTGCCTTGGAGAAGGCCGGGATGTCTTCGGGCTTGCGGCTGGTGATGAGATTGCCGTCGACGGCGACTTCCTCGTCGACCACGTCGGCGCCGGCGTTGCCGAGGTCGGTGTGGATTGAGGGCCAGCCGGTGACCGTGCGCCCGTCGACGATGTCGGCCTCCACCAACAGCCACGGGCCGTGGCAAATCGCGGCGATCGGCTTGTCGAGGTCATCGAAGTCGTTGACGATGTCGACGGCGCGGTCGTTCATGCGCAGGATGTCGGGGTTCATCTGGCCGCCGGGAAGCAGTAGGGCATCGTATTGGTTGGCGTCCACTTCATCGAGCGTGATGTTGACGGCGACAGCGTCGCCCCAGTTCTTGTCCTTCCAGCCGGTGATCGAGCCTGCTTTGAGGCTGGCGACCACGGTTTCGATCCCGGCGTCTTCCAGAGCCTTCTTCGGGCCTTCGAGTTCGGACTGTTCGAATCCGTCGGTCGCGACGATCAGCACGCGCTTGGTCATGGGATGCTCCTTGATGTGGGAAGGGGGTTCCCCCAAGAATAGCCGGGGACTGTGGTTGTTCCGTGACTTTCGCTCTGGCGGACGTGTTGCTAGGACGTTCCAACCATGGCGACAGATACGACCGAGCCCGATCCTTTCGACGCAATCGTCGATGCCCCGTTCGATTCCGCGCTGTCGGAGCGCTACCTCGTCTATGCGCTGAGCACGATCACTGCGCGCTCGCTGCCCGATCTGCGCGACGGACTGAAGCCGGTGCATCGCCGCCTGCTCTGGGCGATGCGGCAACTGAAGCTGAACCCCACCGACGCCTTCAAGAAATCGGCGCGCGTGGTGGGCGACGTGATCGGCAAGTATCACCCGCACGGGGATTCCTCGGTCTATGACGCGATGGTCCGCCTCGCGCAGGACTGGTCGCTGCGCTATCCGCTGGTCGAGGGGCAGGGCAACTTCGGCAATATCGATGGCGATAATGCTGCTGCCTACCGTTACACTGAAGCCCGCCTGACGCGGACGGCGATGCAACTGATGGCGGGGCTCGACGAAGGCACCGTAAATTTCGTTCCGACCTACAACGGCGAGGACGAGGAGCCGGAGATCTTCCCCGGCCTGTTCCCGAACCTGCTGGCGAACGGCTCCAGCGGCATCGCCGTTGGCATGGCGACCAACATTCCCAGCCACAACGTCGCCGAGATCATCGACGCCGCGCTGCTGCTGATCGACAATCCGCATGCCGAACACGCCCAGCTGATGGAAGTGTTCCACGGCCCCGACCTGCCGACCGGCGGCATCGTGGTGGACAGTCCGGCGGTCATCTCGCACGCCTATGAAACCGGGCGCGGTGCGATCCGCGTGCGCGGGCGGTTCTCCACCGGGCGCGACGAGGCGGGCAACTGGGAAGAGACCGGGATCGAGAAGCTCGGCGGCGGACAGTGGCAGCTGGTCGTTTCCGAAATCCCCTACATGGTGCAGAAGAGCAAGCTGATCGAACAGATCGCGCAGCTCATCGCCGACAAGAAGCTGCCGATCCTCGAGGACATCCGCGACGAGTCCGATGAGCAGATCCGTCTGGTGCTGGTGCCGAAGAGCCGCAACGTCGATCCCGAACTGCTCAAGGAATCGCTCTACAAGCTGACCGACCTGGAGAACCGTTTCGGCCTCAACCTCAACGTGCTGGATTCGCGCCGCACGCCGGGGGTGCTGGGCCTGAAACTGGTGCTGCAGGAATGGGTGATTGCCCAGATCGACATCCTGCTGCGCCGTTCGCAGCACCGGCTCGACAAGATCGCCAACCGCCTGGAACTGCTGGGCGGCTATATCATCGCCTACCTCAACCTCGACCGGATCATCGAGATCATTCGCACCGAGGACGAGCCCAAGCCGGTGATGATGGCCGAGTTCGAGCTGACCGACCGGCAGGCCGAAGCGATCCTCAATATGCGCCTGCGCTCACTTCGCAAGCTCGAGGAAATGGAGCTGCGCAAGGAGCGCGACGAACTGCTGGCCGAGCAGGAGGAACTGCAGAAGCTGCTCGACAGCCCGGCGCGGCAACGGACACGGTTGAAGCGCGATCTCAATGCGTTGCGCAAGGACTATGCCGAGGATACGCCGCTCGGACGTCGCCGCACGACCATTGCCGAAGCTGCGCCAACGCGTGAGTTCAGCATGGACGCGATGATCGAGAAGGAGCCGGTGACGGTGATCCTTTCCGCCAAGGGCTGGATCAGGGCGGCCAAGGGGCATGTGCCTCTGGATGGCGACTTCAAGTTCAAGGAAGGCGATGGTCCCGCCTTCGCGCTGCATTGCCAGACCACCGACAAGCTGCTGGTGGCAGTGGACAACGGGCGCTTCTACACGCTGGGTGCGGACAAGCTGCCCGGCGCGCGCGGCTTTGGCGAGCCGATCCGGACCATGGTCGACATCGATCCCGAAGCGCAGATCGTCAGCGTGGTAGTGCACAAGCCCAAGGGGCAATTGCTGCTTGCGGCGAACACCGGCCGTGGCTTTGCGGCCGAGATGGACGAACTGCTGGCCGAGACGCGCAAAGGGCGCGGGGTGGTTTCGACCAAGCCCGGCGTGAAGCTGGCGGTGGTGCGCGAGATTGCAGCGGAGCACGACCACGTCGCGGTGATCGGCGAGAACCGCAAGCTGGTGATCTTCGCGCTGTCGGAAGTGCCGCTGCTGGCCAAGGGGCAGGGCGTGACGCTGCAGCGCTACAAGGACGGCGAGATGGCCGACGTGATCACGCTGCGGCTGGAGGATGGACTGTCATGGACCATGGGCGGCGAAAGCGGGCGCACGCGGGTCGAGAAGGACCTGCTGCCGTGGAAGGTCGCGCGCGGGGCTGCAGGGCGGCTGCCGCCGAACGGGTTTCCGCGGGATAACAAGTTTTGAGGATGCGGGATTGCCCCCTGCATTGAACCATCGACCATCGTCGCCCCGGGCTTGACCCGGGGTCCCGCTTTCTTTCCGCGCTGTGTTGGGAAGAACAAGCGGGATCTCGGGTCAAGCCCGGGATGACGAGGGTTGGGTGGTGGTTGGATTGAGGGGCGGAATTGGGTAGTTAGCGGACGTTAAGATTCTGCTCGCATAAGAATGGCATGAAGATGTTCCGAAACATGATGGCCGGGTTTGTCGTGGCGTTGGCCTTTCTTTCGGCAAATCCTGCTCAGGCATGTTACACGGGCCCCATGGCAATCGCATTTGCTGGGCGCACCGACCAGTTGACGCCATTTTCGAAGCGCGTCCTCGCAGACTATGCTGAAATGCGAGGTATCAACAATCAAGACCGGGTGCTGGTCACGTTTTACGGTGGAAACCCATCTCGCAAATCTGAGAAGGCACTTCGCTGGCAGCGCCAGCAATCCATACGCACGTTCTTACGGGCACGGGGCACACCCTTCCGAGCAATGTCGTTTGTCACAGATCGCCATCGAATACCGTCTGATTTTTCAGGCCTTGATCAGGGTTTTCGTCCAGTGGCAACAGTCGAGCTTACGGTCGGTTGCGGGAATTAGCTCCTGCTCAAGTTCGCAAAGGCGTTTGGTCCGGGGCGGCGGCTCACGAAGCGGATACGCCATAGCCCTCTCCCCTTCAGGGGAGAGGGTTGGGAGAGGGGGAGGCGCGACGCTTGATACCCATCCTCCCTGTTTTCACCGCAGGTGCAAACGGGGAGGGGGACCGCCAGCGTAGCTGGTGGTGGAGGGGCTTTTACCCCTCCGTCATTCGCTGCCGCGAATGCCACCTCCCCTTTTGCACTTCGTGAAAAAGGGGAGGATCGCGGGTTGGATCTTGCACCGCTTAATCATTCGGTTAAACGCTCCGTCTCCAAAGGAGACGCTTCATGGATACCCCACGCTATTCTCTCGCAGGCCGCGTTGCGCTGATTACCGGGGCTTCGTCCGGACTGGGGGCGCGGTTTGCTCAGGTTTATGCGGCGGCAGGCGCGGCGGTGGTCGTCGGGGCGCGACGGGTGGAGCGGGTGGCGGCTCTGGCGGACGAGATCGTGGCGGGCGGCGGCAAGGCGCTGGCCGTCGCGCTCGACGTGACCGACGAGGCTTCGATCATCGCGGCGTTCGATGCGGCTGAGGCCAGTCTCGGCGTGCCCGATGTGGTGGTGGCCAATGCCGGGATCGTCGAGCCGGGGCGGTCGATTGATATTCCTGCCGAGGCAATGCGCCGCGTGGTCGATACCAATTTCAACGGGGTGTATCTGACTGCGCGCGAGGGTGCGCGGCGGATGATCGCCGCAGGGTCCAGGCAATCGGAGAAGGGACGGATCATCCTGACCGGTTCGATCACCGCGCAGATGACCGCGCAGGGTGACAGCGCCTATGCCGCGACCAAGCTGGCGGTGCAGCACCTCGGGCGGCAGTTTGCGCGCGAGTGGGCGCGAATGGGGATCAACGTCAACGTGATCCAGCCGGGCTACATCCGCACCGAGATTGACGGCGACTGGTTCGACAGCGAAGGCGGCAAGGCGCAGGTCGCCTCGTGGCCGCGAAAGCGGCTGACCGAGATTTCGGCGCTCGACGACATGATGCTGTTCTTCGCCTCTGACGCATCGCGGCAGGTGACGGGGACTTTCATCTCGGTCGATGACGGGCAGTCACTCTAGCGCAGAGTATGCAGGGCTTAGTTGGTGGGTAGCCCCGCCAGCAGTTCGGGAGTCAGCACTTGCGGGAGCTGGCGCGGATCGCCGCCGCCTGCGGGATACCACAGGTAGAGCGGGACACCGGCGGCACCCTGGGCGGTGAGGAATCTGGTGATCGCCGGATCGCGGCGGGTCCAGTCACCGACGAGGACGACGACGCCGGCTTTCTCGAACGCGGCCTTGGTCGTCTCACGGTCGATCGAGGCTGCCTCGTTGACCTTGCAGGACAGACACCAGTCTGCGGTGAAATAGGCGAAGACGGGCTTTCCGGACTTGCGGGCCTGCGCCAGTGCATCTTCGGAGAAGGGCCTGGCGGCGAGCAGGCCGCCGGAATCGGCAGCAGTCGCCGTGGCGAGGTGGGGGGTGGCGGCGAACGCGGTCGCACCAAGCGCGAGCGTTGCGGGCAAGGTCCACGCCATGACGCCGCGCCCCCGTCGCTGTGCTTGTCCGGCGAAGGCGAGGAGCACTATCAGCGCGGCGGCCAGAGCCGTTGAAGCGGCAGCGAAGTTCGCTCCGCCCACGCGCAAGGCCAGCCAGCCGAGTGCAAGCGCGGTGAGCGCCATCGGCAGCGCCATCCAGCGGCGGAAGCGCTCCATCCACTTGCCGGGCTTGGGCAGCAGTCGGCGCAGGGCAGGCACGAAGCCGAGCAGGAGGAACGGCAGCGAAAGGCCGAGGCCGAGCGCGGCAAAGACGCCGAGCGCAGCCCATGTCGGCAGGACCAGCGCAGCGCCCATCGCGGCGGCCATGAACGGGCCGGTGCAGGGCGTGGCGACAAAGGCGGCGAGGAGGCCGGTGCCGAATGCCCCTGACTTGCCCGCGCCGCGCTCGACCGAGAGGCCGGGGAGTTCGTAGAGCCCGGCGAAGTTGGCGGTGATCGCCACCGCCAGCAGCAGCAGCACGGCGACGACGCCCGGTTCCTGCAACTGGAAGGCCCAGCCGACCTGCTCACCCCCTGCGCGCAGGGCGAGCATCACGCCGCCGAGCAGCAGGCAGGCCAGCACGACGCCTGCGGTGTAGGCAAGGCCCTCACTCTTCGCGTCGTGCGAATTGCCGCGTGCCAGCGCCAGCGCCTTGAGGCTGAGGATGGGGAAGACGCAGGGCATGACGTTGAGGATCAACCCGCCGAGGAATGCGCCGAGCAGGGCGAAGCCGAGCGTGGCGACGGAAAATCCGTCTGTGCCACCGACTTCGTCGCCGCCTGTCGGCACGGCTCCGGGGGCGGAGGTGAAGGCGATACCGCCTGCGTCCTTGCCCATGGCGAGCACGCCTTCGACCTTGTCGGCGGGGCCGGGGGACTTCGCCAGCGGCACTTCGGCGATCAGCACGTCGCCATTGCGGAAGAAGCGCTGGGGCGCGGCGTAGTCGATCAGGCGCTCGGTGGAGAAGAAGAGGTGCGGCGCATCGAGCGGCGCCGAGGCAGGGAAGGGCAGGGCAAGGCGCAGGGTCTTGCCTGTCAGCGCGAAAGTGCCGGGGCGATCGAGCGGGGCGGGCAGTGCAGCGCGCCATGCTTCGAAGCGCTTGTCTGCGGGGCCTGAACCGACAGTAACCGCGCTCTGGAGTTCGGCGCGTTCGGGCACGCAGATCTCGTTGGTGCAGACCAGCCACTGTGCCTTGACCGAGACCGCCAGCAGCGTGCCGGGGGTGGCATCGGCAGGCAGCTTGAGCGGCACCAGCACGACGTAATCATGCTCGTAGACGTGGTTCATCAGGCCCTGGATCACCAGCGTCTGTGGCACAGGAAACTGCATCGCGCCGGTGGTGGCGCCCTTGGGCAAGGTCCAGTCGAGCGTCAGGCCGTAACCGGCGTCGCCGGGGTTCGACCAGTAGCCGTGCCAGCCCTGCTCGGGCTGCATCAGCAGGGCGAGCGTGACGGTGCCACCGGGTTCCGCCGGACCTTCCGCAATCAGGCTGGCGCGCATGTGATTGGGCGCGGCCTGCGCGGGCGCGAAAACCATAAGCCATATCGCCGTCACAAACATGGCTATGATGCGCAAGGTCTTGATCCCGGCCAGTTCGCGTATCGGCATCAGGGGCGTCACCGGTTCCATCTGGCCCCTTGAACAGGAGCGCCGGGCGGGCCATGCGTAGCGCTCTTGGGCGTCCTACGGCTGGCCTGCTTTCGAGTCCAGAGTACGTGCCCACAGGAGTATGTTTCGCGTGAAGACCCTGACCCGTTACGCCGCCGTTCTGCTGGCCTGCGCCGCCCCCGTCGTTCCTCTGGCAGCGCAGGATGCCGCCCCCGCTGCCGCTGTCACCCAGCAGGTTCCCGCAGGCGCGCCCAAGCTCCTCGTCGCCATCTCGATCGACCAGTTCTCGGCTGACCTCTTCGCGCAGTATCGCCAACGCTTCACCGGCGGCTTTGCCCGGTTGACGCAAGGCGCGGTGTTCCCCTCGGGCTTCCAGAGCCACGCCGCGACCGAGACCTGCCCCGGCCACTCCACCATCCTCACTGGCAACCGCCCCGCGCACACCGGCATCATCGCCAACTCGTGGATCGACCAGACCGTCACCACTGGCGCGAAGGTCGTCTATTGTGCCGAGGACGTCTCGAAGCGTTTGGCGGGCGGCGGCGGATATGTTGCCTCGCCGGTCAATTTGCTCGTCCCGACTCTTGGCGAGTGGATGAAGAAGGCCAATCCGGCCGCGCGCAACATCGCGGTTTCCGGCAAGGACCGCGGCGCGCTGATGATGGGCGGGCATGACATCGATCAGGTCTATTGGTGGAAGGGCAAGCAGTTCGTCACGCTGGCCGGGCGCGAACTGGGCGCCACCGCAGTGGCTGAGAATGCCGAAGTGACCAAGCTGCTCGAGAAGGGCGCGCCTGCGTTCCCGCTCCCGGCGTGGTGCGCGCGGCAGGACCGTCCGGTTCAGGCCGGCAGCATCACGGTCGGCACCGGCCACTTTGCGCTCAAGGCCGGTGAGGCCGAACAGTTCCGCGTCTCCCCCCGCCTCGATCGCGCCACGCTCGACCTTGCGGTCAAGCTGGTCGACGAACAGAAGCTGGGCCGCAACACCGTGCCCGATCTCCTCGCCATCAGCCTATCGGCCACCGACTATGTCGGCCACGCCACCGGCACCGAAGGCGCGGAGATGTGTATCCAGCTCACGCAACTCGATCTTGCGCTGGGCGATTTCTTCGCCAGCCTGGACAAGCGCGGCATCGACTACGCGGTGGTGCTGACCGCCGACCACGGCGGCTTCGACATCCCCGAACGCCTTCACGAACAGGCGCTGGAAAAGTCCGCCCGCGTCGGCAGCGCGGTTTCGGCGCAGGCGCTCTCTGCCACGCTGGGCAAGAAGTATGGCCTCGAACCCAAGAACCTGATCCTGTCGGATGGGCCTTCGGGCGATTACTGGCTGCGGCGCGATCTCGATGCCGGAACCAAAGGCAAGCTGGTCGATGATGCCAAGGCCCTGCTCGAAGCCGATCCCCAGGTCGAGGCCGTGCTTTCCGCCGCCGAGATTGCCGCTACGCCGATGCCGAACCGTTCTCCCGAAAGCTGGACCTTGGCCGAGCGTGCCCGCGCTTCGTACAACCCGTTGCATTCGGGCGATTTCGTCGTGTTCCTCAAGCGCGGTATCGTGCCGATCCCGGCGCCCGGTCCCGGCTATGTCGCCACCCACGGCAGCCCTTGGGACTATGACCGCCGCGTGCCGATCCTGTTCTGGCGCAAGGGGCTTACCGGCTTCGAACAGCCGAGCGGGGTCGAAACCGTGGACATCGCACCCAGCCTCGCCGCCCTGATCGGCCTCAAGACCCCCCAAGGGGCATTTGACGGACGGTGCTTGGACCTTGATGGTGGCACGGCAAACACGTGTGGAGCATCGAAGTGAACGAGTCGCAGGCTGACGTCGTTATTCTGGGTGGTGGCCTCGTCGGGATGACGCTGGCCATCGGCCTCGCCAAGGCGGGGATCACCTCCCACGTGGTCGACAATTCGGACCCTGCGGCGCAGACCGCCGAAGGGTTCGATGGCCGCGCCTCGGCGATTTCGACCGCCAGCTGGAACCTCTACACCAACCTTGGCATGGCCGAGGAACTGGCGCCCAAGGGCTGCCCGATCGAATCCATCGCGGTGACCGACGGGATGAAGCCCGGCCGGATCGACTTCAAGCCGGGCGAGGGGGATGGTTCACTGGGCCGCATGTACGCCAACCGCGATCTGCGCATCGCCATGTATGGTGTGGCGGCGCGGGAGGCGGCGATCACCTTCCACCCCAACAGCCACGTCGTGGCGCGCGAACGCGGCGAGCACGGCGTGTCGGTCACGCTCAAGGATGGCCGTATTCTGAAGGGGCGGCTCATGGTCGCAGCTGAGGGCCGCAAGAGCCCGACGCGAGACGAGGCCGGGTTCACGCCTGCCAAGTGGGACTACGGCCACCGCGCGATCATTGCCGGCCTCACGCACGAAAAGCCGCACGGCAACGTGGCTTGGGAAGTGTTCTACCCGGCAGGCCCCTTCGCGCTGCTCCCATTGCTAGATGAAGGCGGCAAGCACCGCTCGGCGCTGGTCTGGACCGTGGCCGAGAAGGACGCCGCCGCCGTGCTCGCCATGCCCGAGGCGATGTTCCTGAACGAGGTGGCGAGCCGGATGGACGGCATCTTCGGCCAGATCGAACTCGCCAGCCCGCGCACGTCCTATCCGCTCAACTTCCACCACACTGCGCGGATCGTCGAGGACCGGCTGGCGCTGGTCGGCGACGCCGCGCACGGCATGCACCCGATTGCGGGGCAAGGCCTCAATGTCGGCCTGCGCGATGTGGCGGCGCTGGTCGAGGTGCTGTCCGATGGTGTCCGCCTCGGCCTCGACGTCGGCGACGCCCAACTCCTCGCCCGCTACGAACGTTGGCGCGCCGCCGACACCTTCATGGTCGCCACCGCCACCGACGTCCTCACCCGCCTGTTCGGCATCCCCGGCAAGCTGCCCTCGGCGGTGCGGCGTCTGGGCATGGCCGGCGTGCAACGCGCCGCGCCGCTGAAGCGCTGGTTCATGGACGAAGCACGTGGCATGAGCGGAGACCTGCCGAAGCTCCTGCGCGCGGCGTGAGTTGGGCGGCATAGCGCCCCCCTTACCGTCTCCACCCCAATCGTCGCCCCGTGCTCGACACGGGGCTTGGCTTCTCCTTCCAGCCCAGCGCCGAAGAAGAAAAGCCAAGTCCCGGATCAAGTCCGGGACGACGGGTTTTGGGTTTGCATGATCCGGTTGACGGACCATCCCTTTGACGACGGTGCCACCGGTTCCAAAGCCAAAAGCGCTTATCGGGCAGGGTGGAGGATCAGATCGTCGATGGCGAACCATACCTGCGCGCCCGCAACGGCAAGACACAGCGCCATAGCTATCCAATAGCCCGTGGCGTCCGATGTGCGGCTCAGGTAATGTTTGCCAAAGACAAGCGAGAAGCTGCCAGTCTTTAACGCTCAAACACCGATCATGATTGGGACCAGTGCAAAGCAGAACTTTCCGATGAAGTCATGACCAAGCAACAGGGTTCCAGTAATGAGAACTGCGATGAATGTGGCCGCTGTCACAATCTCGCGCCGATTGATTGGTGATCGATCCATTTGAGCTACGTATCAGGCTGCAAATGCTTCGCCAACTATCCAGCGTGCAATAAAGCATCCTCGTGCGATGTTCTGACTGAACTACCTGCCGTCTGGGTGAGATACGAGTATAGCAGTGTAGCTTTCCGCGTCCTAACGCTACCTCACCCTCAAATCCGCGGCGTTGACCCTGCCGGCGGCAGCGGTGGCACTGCAGGCGAAGCGCTGGCCGTCGGCTCTGGCGCGACCGTCTGCGCAGGCGCGCTCACAGGCTGCGCGCCCATCAGCGCTGCAGCCTCAAGCTGATCCAGCGCCCGCTGCGTCGCCAAATAATCACGCGCACGCACCAGCCAGTCGGCGGCAGCGTCGTGGCCGGGCATCTTTTCGACTTCAGCCGCAGCGGCCTCGATCTTGCCGCCGGCGAGGTAGGCGCGAGTGCGTTGCAGGCGGCTTTCAGGCGCGGGCGAGGGGGAATCGTCGTGGCGGATCACGAAGAGGTCGGACAGCTGGCGACCGAGCCAGTCGAACGTGCCTTCATCGGCCTTGCCACCGACCAGCTCGGGCGCGAGCAGTTCGAATTGTTCGCCAAGCTGGGCGAGCGTCACCGGCGCGGCGCCTGCCGCGATCACCCGGTCCACCGCCGCGCCCTGCGTGGTGCCGAAGCGCGCGCGCAATTGCGCCTCGATCCAGCCAAGCGGTTGACCACGCTCCAGCGCACGGCGCGCGGCGAAGGCGAGCAGCAGCGATTCGGCGTGGGTGGCGTTGCCTGAGGCGGCAATCGCCTGCTGGTTGAGTTCGGCCAGCCGCTGTTCGAGCATGGCGATCTTGGCGGCGGTGCTGTCAATCTGCGCGCCGATCTGGGCTTGCGCTGCGGCGGTCTCGGCTGCGGACGGGCCCGGGGCAGGTTCGGTGGTGGGGGAGGTAACCAGTTGTGGCAGGCCCGAGCTGTCCATGCGCACGTCGATCAGGCCATTGTGCCAGCCGAGCCACGCCGCTCCGGCTGCCCCTGCGAGCAGGCATCCGGCGACCAGCGCGGCGATGCCACGACCGCCCATCCCGCTCCTTCGCGGGCTTGGCCCGCGCGTGCTGTAAGCCAGATCCTCCATGCGTTTTCGCTTGTCCTGTCGCCCCGAAGTCACACTGTCTGGCACATCCGCGCGCCGAGTTCCAGAACCTCCTTGTCGGTCCTGCCGGCTGCCACTGCGACTGTGCCCCAGCCATTGCCAGCGAGTTCCGCTATGCGTGGGGCCAAGCATGCCAGATGGAGGCTTTGCTTCCGGATTCCAAGGGCTTCGCATTCCTGCGCGAAATGGCGGGCCGCCTCGCCGGAGTGCAAAAGTACCACCGCACCGCGTTCCAGCCGCGCCCGAAGTGCGTCCGGAACCGCCCGTTTGCGCGCGGCATAAGTAACAACCGTGACGATTCGCACGCCGTTGGGCGGCGTCAGCTTCACCCGGTCTTCACCGGCGATTCGGATGTAGTTTCCCGGTGGCAGTGTGGCCACCACCGGCTGCAATCCGCCTTCGCCCATGCGCGCCACGGCAAACCCGGCAGACCGTGCCGCTGCCGCCGTAGTCTCCCCCACCGCGATCACCGGAACGTCGGCGAATCTGGCCAGATCCGCTCCGCCATGGCGGAACACATTGGCGCTGCCGGCAAGGATGGCGTCGAAGCGCCCCTCTGGAACCGCCCAGCCCACCGGCTCGATCTCGAACAGTGGCGCCGCAACGGCTTCCAGCCCCAAGGCCCGCGCGGCCGCACAGGTCGCGGCATTCCCCGGCTCGGGCCGGATCACCACCAGCGGCAAGCTCATTCGCCGGAGAAATGCACCGTCACGGATTCCGGCGCTTGCGAAAGCAGGCGATGCGCCAGCCGCTTCGGACCTTCAGCGTCTGCGGGCGCAAACGTCTCGCTCGCCTCGACCCGCTCGGCCCCGTCCGGGCTGAAGATCGCCGCGCGCAGGGTGAGCGAGCTTTCGTGATGCTTGGTCAGCACCGCAATCGGGCTGTGGCAATTGCCGCCCAGCGCCGCCAGCAAGCCGCGTTCGGCCAGCACAGCCTGATGCGTCGGCCTGTCGTCGATAGCAGCAAGCCAGCCACGCACGTCCTCGCTCGCCACCAGGCATTCGATGCCGATCGCGCCCTGCGCCGGGGCAGGCAGCCATTCGAATTCGGACAGCGGCGTGCCGACGCCAGTTTCGCCCAGACGCTGCAGGCCCGCAGCCGCCAGCAAGGTCACGTCCGCCTCGTCCGCCTGCAACTTCGCCAGCCGCGTGGCGACATTGCCGCGAAAGCCGACGATCTTGAGGTCCGGCCGCGCGTGCAGCATCTGCGCGGCCCTTCGCGGCGCGCTGGTGCCGACGCGCGCTCCGGGCAGGATTGCGTGGATAGAGGGCGCGCCAACCAGCACGTCACGCACGTCGGCGCGAGGAAGGACGGCGGCTATGCAGAATTCTTCAGGTCGCAGGGTCTCCACGTCCTTCATCGAATGGACCGCAAAGTCGATCTCGCCTTCGAATAGCCAGGCGTCGAGTTCCTTGGTCCACAGCGCCTTGCCGCCGATCTCGGCCAGCGGGCGGTCAAGAATCTTGTCGCCGCTCGCGGTGACGGGCACGATTTCGACCATGCTCTGGTCCCAACCATGGGCCGCGCACAGCCTGTCGCGCGTCTCTTCGGCCTGCGCCATGGCGAGCGGGGAGCGGCGGGTTCCGAGCCTTAGCGGCTTCTGGGGAGTGGCTGTGTTCATGCTTTGCTTGCCGTACCTGCGATTATCACTAGAGGAAAGGCCCAGATGGCCCTGATCCTTGGCATAGAATCCAGCTGCGATGAAACCGCCGCCGCGGTGATCGACGGCAATGGCGCGACGCTGGCCGCGCGCATCGTCGCGCAACGCATTGCTTCGCAAGACGAAGAGCATCGCCCCTATGGAGGCGTCGTGCCCGAAATTGCGGCGCGCGCGCATGTCGAAGTGGTGGGGCCGATGGTCGAAGCCGTGCTGGCCGATGCGGGCATGACGCTCGATGATGTCGATGCCATCGCCGCCACTGCAGGCCCCGGCCTGATCGGCGGGGTGATGGTCGGCCTCGTCACTGCAAAAGCGCTGGCGATGGCGGCGGACAAGCCGCTGGTGGCGGTCAATCACCTCGAAGGCCACGCGCTTTCGCCACGTCTTGCCGATCCTTCGCTTTCCTATCCCTACCTGCTCCTGCTGGTTTCGGGCGGGCATTGCCAGATCCTCGAAGTCGCGGGCGTCGGCCAGTATCGCCGCCTCGCCACCACCATCGATGATGCGCTGGGCGAGGCCTTCGACAAGACCGCCAAGATTCTCGGCCTCGGCTATCCCGGCGGGCCTGCAGTCGAGCGCCTTGCGCGCGAGGGAAATCCGAAGTCCGTGCCGCTTCCCCGCCCGCTGGTCGGCAGTGGTGAGCCCCACTTCTCCTTCGCCGGACTCAAGAGCGCGGTGATGCGGGCCAAGGATGCCGACATCCATGCCGATGCCGATATCGCCGCCTCGTTCCAGCAGGCCGCGCTCGATTGCGTGGTTGACCGCACGCGCATCGCTCTTGCCGCTGCCGCGCCGGGCATGACCGCGCTGGTCGTCGCCGGTGGCGTCGCGGCTAACGCTGCCCTGCGCGGCGCGCTCGAGGCGCTGGCCGCCGAACACGGCCTGCCGCTCGTCGCCCCGCCGCCGAAACTGTGCACAGACAATGCCGCGATGATCGGCTGGGCTGGCGCAGAGCGTTTCGCTCTGGGATATACCGACCCGCTCGACGTGGCGGCGCGCCCGCGCTGGCCGCTGGATGACAATGCCGCGCCGGTGCGCGGCGCAGGGGTGAAGGCATGACCGCTCAGGTAGGTGTCGTTGGCGCAGGCGCATGGGGCACCGCGCTCGCCCAGATGCTGGCAAGCGATGGTCGCAAAGTCCTGCTCTGGGCGCGCGAGGGCGAACTGGTCGAGGAGATCAACGCCGCGCGTACCAACAGCCTGTTCCTGCCCTCCGCTAGGCTCGCCCCCTCGATCCGCGCTACGAGCGATCTCGCGGAAATGGCGACGCTGCCGGTGCTGCTGATGGTCACCCCGGCGCAGTTTCTCGCCAGCGTGCTGGGCGCGATGGGCCGCGAGAGCGGCGATGTCGTGCTCTGCTCCAAGGGCATCGAGGCAGGGACCGGGCGCTTGATGGCTGATGTTGCCCGCGCCGCAGCGCCCGGCGTGGAAATCGCGGTGCTTTCCGGCCCCACTTTCGCGCACGAGGTGGCAGCCGGCCTGCCCACCGCCGTCACGCTCGCCTGCGTGGGTGGCGAAGCACAGTGGCAGCGGCTGTCTGCCGCCATCGCTCGCCCGACTTTTCGCCCCTATTACTCCGACGACGTGGCCGGTGCCGAAATCGGCGGTGCGGTGAAGAACGTCCTCGCCATCGCCTGCGGCGTCGTTGATGGCCTCGGCCTTGGCCAGAACGCGCGCGCGGCGCTGATCAGCCGCGGTTTTGCCGAAATGCAGCGCTTCGGGCTTGCGCTCGGCGCGCGGGCGGAAACCCTGTCCGGTCTTTCCGGGTTGGGAGACCTTGTGCTGACCTGTTCCTCCACCTCCAGCCGCAACTTCTCGCTCGGCAAGGCGCTGGGTGAGGGGGCGCGCGCGGCTGACGTGCTGGGCGCGAAGAACTCGGTAGCCGAAGGCGCCTTCACAGCACCGGTCCTTGCCGAAATCGCCCGCAATCGCGGCATCTCCATGCCTATCGTCGAAGCGGTGGTGACGCTGCTCGAAGGCGCTGCCCCGGCGCGCGATGTCGTGGCCGGGCTGCTCTCGCGCCCGTTGAAGGCGGAAGCCGTCCTTGTCTGAAACCCCCAAGCCCCCGCAGCAGGATATCGCAGCGCTCGCCAAGGGTGGCCGGACGAACTTCCTCGGCTTCCTGCTGCGCCTGCTCGCGCGCATCCCGTTCCTGTTCATCGCCAGCCGCCTCTATGGCGCGCCCGCGATGGGCCGCTTCGCCTCGGCGCTGGTCATGGTCGAGTTCGCCGGAATGCTGGCAACGCTCGGCCAGAAGCGCGGCCTTGCCCAGCGCCTTGCCGAAAACGACGAGCACCCCGCCAATGTCGTCGGCGATGCCGTGCTGCTGGCCATGTCGCTGGCGCTCGGCATGGGCGCGCTGATCTATCTGTTCCCGCACTCGATGTACCCCAGCGGCAATTTCAGTCTGGCCGACCGGCTATTGGTGCTGTCGATCCCCGGCCTCGCTCTGGGCGACCTTGCCTTGGCTGCGCTTGCCTATCGCTTTGACGTGGCGACAACGGTTCGCGCCCGTTCCGTGGTCGAGCCTTGGACGATCTCCATCGCGGCAGGCGCATTCTACTTCATCTGGCCGAGTTCCGGCCTTACGCTTGCCTACCTCGCTTCGGTCTGGGCCGCGACGGGCGTGGCGGTCTTCGTCCTGCTGCGCACCTACGGTCTGCCACGCGCGTGGAAGCCGCGTCCCGGTCCGCTGTGGCAAATTGCCCGCCGCAACATTCCTCTCGCCGGGGCCGACGCCGTGGAGTGGGGCACCCGCAAGCTGGACGTCTTCATCCTGCGCTTCTTCGTGGGCGAGGCGCCGGTCGGCATCTACTACTTCGCCCAGCAGATCGCCTCGCTTCCGCAGAAGCTCAAGACCAGCTTCGAACCGGTGCTTGGACCCGTGATCACCCGCAGCGTCAAGGACAAGGACTACGCCGCGATTGCCAAGCAGGTCTGCCAGGTCGGCTTCTGGATCGGCGCGGCGCAGATCGGCATCGCGCTGGCATTGGGCATTCCGGGCGAGGGGCTGATGGGCCTTGGCGGTCCGGCCTTCGTTTCCGGCACCGCAGCGCTGGTGTTCCTGCTCGTCGCAGAAGTCGTCGCCTCCAAGGCTGTGGTCAGCGAGGCGGCGCTGGTTTACCTCGCCCGCATGCGGAACCTGTGGATCAGCCTCGCCACGATTGCGCTGCAGGCGGTCCTTACCATCGCGTTGATCCTCGTGGCCAAGCAGGTGACGCCGGGGCCGATGTACGTCGCCGCGGCTGCCGCGCTGGCCCTCGCGATCTCGCTCGGTCTCTCCTCGGCGGTAAAGTCGCGTGTGCTGACCCGCATTCTCGGCCACTCGATCAGCAACTGGCGCTGGGGCCTGGCGTGGGCGATTCTGCCGGCCGTTGCGGTGGGCGTGGCGATGACCTGGGTTCCGGAATGGGCCGAGCTTGCCGTTGGAATTCCCGCTATTCTGGGTATTTACTGCTACATGTTGTGGGTTCGCGCGTTCGGACCCGAGGACCGCGTGCTGTTCCGCAAGCAGCAACCGGCCTAATCTGCCATAAGGGGTTAGCAGATGCTGGAAATGTTTGAAGCCAACCAGATCCTGCTGGCGGGCATCGTTCTTGTCGTCGCGTTCGTGGTGTGGTGGGTCTGGGGTCGCACCAAGCCTGCCCCGAAGAAGCGCGAATACACCGACGTACTCTCGGATGGCGCGGAGAAGGCGGCGCGCAACACGGCGCTGATCGACGCGCCGAGTGCTGCCGCGCTGGTTACGCCGCCGCCGGGCGTGGGCACCATGGCCGGGGTTGGGGAAGTTGTCGCCGCAGCCGCAGCAGAAGAGATCATCGAGGCAACGCCCGCTCCGGCTCCTGCCGCCGCTGGTGACGACCTTGGCCGCATCAAGGGCGTCGGCCCCAAGCTCAAGGCGTTGCTCGCCTCGCTTGGAGTCACCAGTTACGCCCAGATCGCTGCCTGGACGGACGAGGATATCGCGAAGATCGACGCCCAGCTCGGCACTTTCGCTGGCCGTGCCACGCGGGACAACTGGGTGGAACAGGCAAAGCTCCTCGCCAGCGGCGATACCGCTGCCTACGAAGCGAAGTTCGGCAAGGTCTGACCTATTCGGCGACCTGCGCCGGGGCGACAGGCTCCGGCGCGGATGCCGGTGCAGAGCGGCGGCACCTGCCGATCAGATCGCGCACCGGCGCTCCGGCCGAAACCTTGATCATACCCGCGCCGGGCAGCGTGCCGTTATAGGACCCGCCGAGCACCTTGGTGCGGCTATCGTCGGCGGCAATCGTGCCCTGCCAGATGTAGCCCCGCTGTCCCGGAACGGAGGTCGCGTCCACCGGCAGCCGCATGATCCCCGCGCTCCCCACGAGCGCAAACAATGCCTGCGCCCCCACCGGTGCAGCGGCATGGCGGGTCACCGTCAGCACGCCCTCGCGGCAGGCGATGGAAACCAGCGGCGGCTCCCCCGGATGCCCATAACGCACCGAAAGCCCGTCCGATCCGCCGGCCCAGGACGCCTGCGAATCTCCATCACGCACCCCTGGCAAGGCCTCGTCCTCAGGCATGGCCATCCGCACGGCACCGTCAGGCGCACCCTCGCGAGTCGGCATCGCGGGTGACTTGGAGCAAGCGGCGAGGGTGAGGGCCGCGATGGCAACGAACAGATTTTTCACGACAGTATCAGGCGGCCCGCTTCTGGACGGTCAATTCAAGCCCAAGCACCGAAAGGACCGCCACCAGTGTTTCGAGCGTGGGGTTACCGTCTTCCGACAGAGATTTGTAGAGGGCCTGACGACCTAAACCGGTTTTCCGGGCAATCTCGCTCATGCCCTTGGAGCGAGCGATGTCACCTAGCGCCCCGGCGATGTGCTTGGGGTCGTTCCCTTCCATCGCTGCCTCAAGGTAGAAGAGGATATCCTCTTCGGTCTCGAGGTGATTGGCAGGGTTAAATGGGTAAACCTTCAATGCCATTACCAGCTTCCCTTGCCATTCTCCGAGCCAACGCGATGTCACGCGATTGCGTGTCCTTGTCGCCCCCGTTCAGCAAGATGATCAGCACGTCGCCTTGCCAGACGTAGTAAATCCGATAGCCCGGACCGAAATGCAGGCGCAGTTCCTGAACACCGTCTCCAACCGATTTCGTGTCCCCGGCATTTCCAGCGGCTAAGCGCATCAAGCGGTCATCAATTCGCAGTCGCGCTCGCCGATCGCGCAGACCGTCGATCCAGTCCCGGAATCGGGCAGTTTGGACAACCTGCGTTTGTCTTTTATATGAGACAATGTCGTCGTTGTCAATCTGTTCGCCCATGCGACACCTTCCTCGGGCATCACGAATAGGCGGTCTTGCCGCAACCTGACATCATAGCTGCCACCGTTCTGGCGAAAGTGGGGAGTTAGGTCACTTCCCCCACTTCGTCTTCTGGCTCTTGCCATAGCGCGTCTTCCGCGTCCCCGGCTTGCCCTCGTTGCTCCGCCCGACAATCGGCGCTTTCCGCTCACCCTCCGGCAAGCCGAGCTCCGAGGCCTCCAGCTGCCGGATCTCGTCACGCAACCGCCCGGCCAGCTCGAATTCCAGATCCGCCGCCGCGGCGCGCATCTTCTTTTCGAGCTCCTCGATGTATGCGCGGAGATTGTGGCCAACGAGGTTGTTCGCCCCGTCCGCATCGATTTCCACCAGCACGCCGTCACGGCTCGCGGTGTCTGCGACAATGTCGTGGATGTTGCGCTTGATGGTCTGCGGGGTGATGCCGTGTTCGAGGTTGTAGGCCTCCTGCTTGGCGCGGCGGCGGTCGGTCTCGGCGATGGCGCGTTCCATGCTGCCGGTCATCCGGTCCGCGTAGAGTATCACGCGCCCATCCACGTTGCGCGCGGCGCGGCCGATGGTCTGGATCAGCGAGGTTTCGCTGCGCAGGAAGCCTTCCTTGTCGGCATCGAGAATGCACACCAGCCCGCACTCGGGAATATCGAGCCCCTCGCGCAGCAGGTTGATCCCCACCAGCACGTCATAGACGCCAAGCCGCAAGTCGCGGATCAGTTCGATGCGCTCCAGCGTCTCGACGTCGGAGTGCATGTAGCGCACCTTGAGCCCCGCCTCGTGCATGAACTCGGTGAGGTCCTCAGCCATGCGCTTGGTCAGCGTGGTGACGAGCGTGCGATAGCCGTTGGCGGCGGTCAGCTTGCACTCGTTGATGCAGTCCTGCACCTGGTCCTCGACCGGGCGGATCAGCACCGGCGGGTCGATCAGGCCGGTGGGGCGGATCACCTGTTCGGCAAACACGCCGCCCGCCTGCTCCATCTCCCACTGCGCCGGCGTTGCCGAGACCGCGATGGTCTGCGGACGCATCGCGTCCCATTCGTTGAAGCGCAACGGTCGGTTGTCGATGCACGAGGGCAGGCGGAAGCCGTACTCGGCCAGCGTCAGCTTGCGGCGGTGGTCGCCTCGCGCCATCGCGCCGATCTGCGGCACGGTCTGGTGGCTTTCGTCAAGGAACAGCAGGCAGTTGTCGGGAAGGTATTCGAACAGCGTCGGCGGTGGTTCGCCCGGCAGGCGTCCGGTCAGGAAGCGGCTGTAGTTCTCGATCCCGGCGCAAGATCCGGTGGCTGCGATCATCTCCAGGTCGAAGTTGGTGCGCTGCTCCAGCCGCTGCGCTTCCAGTAGCTTGCCTTCCTCAACCAGTTCCTTGAGGCGCTCGGTCAGCTCGAAGCGGATCGCCTGCGCCGCCTGCTGCATCGTCGGCCCCGGCATGACGTAGTGCGAGTTTGCATAGACGCGCACGTTGTTCAGCTTCGACCCGCTCTTGCCGGTCAGCGGATCGAACTCGACGATCTCCTCTACCTCGTCCCCGAAGAAGCTGATCCGCCAGGCGGTATCGTCATAGTGCGAAGGGAAGATCTCGAGATTGTCGCCGCGCACGCGGAAGTTGCCGCGCGCGAACCCCGCGTCGTTGCGCTTGTACTGCAGCGCCACCAGCTTGCGGATGATCTCGCCGCTGTCGACGCTCTGCCCCACCTTGAGGTCGAAGATCATCGCCGAATAGGTCTCGACCGAGCCGATGCCGTAGATGCACGAAACCGATGCCACGATGATCACGTCATCGCGTTCGAGCAGCGAGCGCGTCGCCGAGTGGCGCATGCGGTCGATCGCCTCGTTGGTCGAGCTTTCCTTCTCGATGTAGGTGTCGGACCGGGGGACGTAGGCTTCGGGCTGGTAGTAGTCGTAGTAGGAGACGAAGTACTCGACTGCGTTTTCCGGAAAGAAGCTCTTCATCTCGCCATAGAGCTGCGCGGCGAGGATCTTGTTGGGCGCGAGGATCAGGGCAGGGCGCTGCAGTTCCTCGATCACCTTGGCCATGGTGAAGGTCTTGCCTGAACCGGTGACGCCGAGCAGCACCTGCGTCTGGTCGCCATCGCGTGCGGCGGCAACAAGGTCGGCGATCGCGGTCGGCTGGTCGCCTGCGGGCTGGTATTCGGAGACGACCTTGAACGGCCTGCCGCCCTCGATCTTGTCGGGGCGAGCGGGGCGGTGCGGCACGAAGGTGCCGGAAGTGTCGGGCTCTTCGAGTCCCCTGCGAATAACGAGTTCGGCCATGCCCTGGATATGGGGAACAAACCGCGTCCGTTCAACCGGAGTGATGGGGCGCACTGGCGCTTTCGGGACGAGGTGTTAGCCTCTTGTCCGGAACGAGAGAGGATACGCCGATGCGTGCTGCAATTGCCCTGATTCCGTTGACCCTGCTGGCGGCCTGCAACCAGGGTCCCACTGTCGAAAAGAAGAACGCCAGCACCGCCGAAGTGGCGAAGTCGGTGGCGGATGCGGGCATGAAGCTCAATCCCGGGCGTTGGGAATTGACCATGCAGTTCAAGAAGTTCGAGGTGGAAGGCATGCCCCCCGAAGCCAAGGCCGCGATGCAGAAGATGCTGGGGCAAAGCCGCACTTTCGCCTCGTGCCTGACCAAGGAAGAGGCCGAGAAGCCCGACGGCAGGTTCTTCGGCCAGCAGGGCGAGGACTGCAAGTACGACACTTTCTCCATGGGCAACGGCAAGATCGACGCCACGATGACCTGCAAGGGTACCGGCGAGGATGCCGGCAATTCGGCGAAGATGACGCTGGCCGGAACCTACAGCCCCGACACTTACGACATGACCATGGACATGCAGGGCACCGCACCCAACGGCAAGGCGATGGTCATGCAGATGGGTCTCGTTTCAAAGCACAAGGGTGACTGCAAGGGCGACGAGCAGGGTTGAGCATCACGGTGGAGGGAGACCGCCAATCAAGTCACTTTCTTGACGCGAATTTGAAACAATCGCACCGTGCTGGCGTTCAGCGGCGGTTAGGCTGATAGCGCGCAGGCAATGGCGATGATGTTCGATCTTCAGGAACGTGCGGCGGGAATCGGGCAGGCAACTGCGCGCCTTGCGCTGTTGCGGCAGGAGATTGCGCGGCGCGGGAGCCTGGCATTCCAGCCACGCCCCGCCGAGGCGCGCGGACCCAAATGGCAGGCGCTTCTGGGCGAGTTGCGTACCCCGGTGGAGCATTGGCAGGCCTCGCGGCAGATCCGCGTACAGGACGAGCCTGCGGTGGCATCGCGTCCAGTGATGTTGCTGCCGGGCTTTGGCACCCATCCCGTGCGGATGAAGCCGCTGCGCCTGGCACTCGAAGCCGTCGGGCATCGCGTCAGCGATTGGGGCCTCGGCTTCAACTTCGGCCCCACCGAGGAGCGTTTCGAGCGGCTGTGCGAGCGCGTCCTCACCATGGCGCGCAAGGAAGGCGAGCCGCTGGTGCTGGTCGGCTGGAGCCTCGGCGGCGTCTTTGCGCGCGAGGTGGCCAAGCGTCATCCCGAAGCTGTGCGGCTGGTCGTCACGATGGGCACGCCGTTCTCGGGAGACCGCCGCGCCAACAACGCCTGGCGGGCATATCAACTGATTGCGGGGCATTCCGTGGATGCACCGCCGATCGGGCAGGACATGTCGGCCAAGCCGCCGGTGCCGACCGTGGCGCTGTGGAGCGCGCGCGATGGTATCGTTTCCCCTCGCTCCGCCTGCGGCCGCAAGGGGGAAAGGGATCTTGCGATTCCAATGCGTTGCACGCACCTGGGCTTCGCCGCGCATCCTGATGTTGCGGCGATGCTGAAGCGGTTGGTGGCAAACTTTTAAGCCGCCGCCACCTCCACCAGGATCCCGCTGAGCGCTGCGTTGCCGGACAGCGGGTCCACTTCGTTCAGAGTGATGTCGTTCACGCTGACGCCGGGTTTGCCGAGCGCGTTGGCCATGGCGACGCCGGGGAGGGCGTGGCCCCAGCCGTGGGGGATGGAGACGGTGCCGGGCATCATGTCCTCGGTGACTTCTGCGGAAAGGCTTATTTCTCCGGCACTTGAGCGGACCCTTACGGTCGCGCCATCGGCGATGCCGCGCTGTTCGGCGTCGGTCGGGTGGATCATCACGGTGCAGCGATCCGGGCCCTTGATCAGGCGGCGGCTGTTGGCGAGCCACGAATTGTTGGTGCGCAAATGGCGCCTGCCGATCAGTTTCAGACCCTCCGAAACCTCGCTGGCGGGAATTTCCAACTCTCCGAGGCAAACCATGAACTCTGGTATAGCGCAGGCCACACTCTTCGAGGCAGAGCGCAGGCGGGCGGGCAACTGTTCGGTGGGCGGCGGACCCAGATCGATGCCCGAAGGCGCGGCTTCCACTTGTTGGAGTGTAAGGCCGAAGGGTCCCGTCTGGAGAAGTCCGTCAAGCGCCTCGCGCGGGGTGGGGGCCTGGACCGGTTCGCCGCTGATCGCGCTGGCGAGGCCGCGCAGGATTTCCCAGTCGTGGAGGGTGCCCTCGGTCTGCGGCAAGGTCGGCGGCGAATAGACCGCGATGGTGCGCGCGGCCATGGGCAGGAGGAACAGGCCGTAGTGGTCGCGCTCCAATGGGCCCGAGGGTGGCAGGATGTAGTGGGCGTGGGCGCTGGTGGCGTTGCGGTAGATGTCTATGGAGACCATCAGGTCCAGCGATTCCAGAGCCTTGGCCAGGCGGGAGCCGTTGGGGGTGGACAGGACCGGGTTGCCGGCGACAACGAACAGCGCCTTGATCTGGCCCTCGCCGGGTGTCTCGATCTCCTCGGCCATGGCGGCGGCGGGGAACTCGCCGAGGACCGAGCGGTGGCCGGAGACGCGTGAGGTGTACTTGCCGATCGAGCCGGGGGGCAGGACGCTGATGGTGTCTACCGCAGGCCGCCCGAAGACCCAGCCGCCTTCGCGATCGAGCTGGCCGGATGCGATATTTATCAAGGACATAAGCCAGGCGTTGAGCGTGCCGCGGGCTTGCGTCGCCGTCCCCATGCGGCCGTAGAGCGCGGCAGGACCTGCGGCAAAGCGGTCCGCCAAACGCTCGATTTCGGCAAGGGGGATGCCGCTGGCGGCGGCGCAGGCCGCGCTGTCGAAGCGCTCCAGCAGGGCGCCGACGTCATCGAGGCCGGTGACGAAATCCTGCACCGGGCGGTGGGGCTGGCGCGCCAGGATGGCCTTAAGCAGCGCAACGAGGAACCAGACGTCGGTGGCCGGGCGGATGAACAGGTGGCGGTCGGCAATCTTTGCGGTTTCGGTGCGGCGCGGGTCGATCACGACAAGCTCGCCGCCGCGGGCACGCAGGTCCTTCATGCGGGCGCGGAAATCGGGGACAGTCCAGAGCGAGCCGTTCGACGCCATGGGGTTGCCGCCGAGGATGACGAGTGTCTGCGTGCGGTCGGCATCGGGAATCGGGAACATGCTGGCGTGGCCCCACAGCCGCAGATTCGCGACCTGGTGCGGCATCTGGTCGACCGTACTGGCGGAAAACTTGTTCCGGGTGCGCAGCGCCTTTTCGAGAAAGCCGATGTTGAGCGCGTTGCCATAGGAGTGTGCGTTGGGGTTGCCGACATAGACGGCGGTGCTGTCAGGATCGCGGGCGAGGATCGCGCGGGTCTTCTCGCCGATCTCGGCAAAGGCCTGCTCGAAGCTGATCTCGTGCCAGTCCGAGCCGACGCGTTTGATCGGTTTGCGCAGGCGGTCAGGGTCCTCCTGCAGGTCTTGGAGCGCCGTGCCTTTCGGGCAAATGTGCCCGCGTGACAAAGGGTTGTCAGGATCACCCTTGATCGAGAGAATGCTGCGGCCCTCGACTTCGATCAGCACGCCGCAGTTGGCCTCGCAGATGTGGCAGGTGCGCTTGTGGACCTGTGGCATCGCTGTACTCCCGACATTTTTAGTTGAGCGATTAAGTCTCATTCCGCGGGAGCGGAGGCAAGCGGAAATGCTTGCCGGATGACCACTTTCAAAGCCGTGCAAATATATTTCGCAGGTGCAGCATAAGCCCGCTTGGCAAAGCGGATTCGTTATGCAAGCTTGGGTGCAGACGGGATGTGCCTATGAAAACAACATCGCCCTCGTCGTATGACGAGATGCTCAATTCCGATGGCTCGGTGCGGTCAGCCTATGCTGGATATTGCCAGTGGTATGACGAACAACCGCCCGACTTGCTGAGGCGCAAGGGCAGCGAAGCCGAAGCCTTCTTCCGCCGCACCGGCATAACCTTCAATGTTTACGGAAACGAGGATGCCGAAGAGCGCCTCATTCCTTTCGACATGGTGCCGCGCATCATCACCGCGCAGCAATGGCGCAAGCTCTCCCGCGGGATCGAGCAGCGGGTGCGGGCGCTCAATGCCTTTCTGCATGACCTTTACCACCGCCAGGAGATCGTCCGTTCAGGCCGGCTTCCGGCGCGACTGCTGAAGGGCAACGTGGCCTTTCTGCCCGAGATGGTCGGCTTCACGCCGCCGGGCGGGGTCTATACCCATATTGTCGGCATCGACCTTGTCCGCACGGGCGAGGACGATTTCATGGTGCTGGAGGACAATGCCCGCACGCCCTCCGGGGTCTCCTACATGCTGGAGAACCGCGAGACGATGATGGCGATGTTCCCCGAACTGTTCACCCGCGTGCGGGTGCGCGAGGTTTCGGACTATCCCCGCCGCCTTGCCCGCAGCCTTGCCGCCTGCGCGCCACCGGCTTGCGATGGGAAGAAACCGGTCGTCGCGGTGCTGACACCGGGAATCTACAATTCGGCCTATTTCGAGCACGCTTTCCTCGCCGACCAGATGGGCGCAGAGCTGGTCGAAGGCAGCGACCTGCGGGTGGAGAACGGGCGCATCGCGATGCGCACGACGCGCGGCTACACGCCGATCGACGTGCTCTATCGCCGGGTGGACGACGAGTATCTCGATCCGCTGACGTTCAATCCCAATTCGGTGCTGGGCGTTTCGGGCATCATGGACGTCTATCGCGCGGGCGGGATCACTATCGCCAACGCGCCGGGGACGGGCATCTGCGACGACAAGGCGATCTATTCGTTCATGCCCGAGATCGTCGAGTTCTACACCGGCGAAAAGCCGATCCTGCAGAACGTGCCGACCTGGCGCTGCGCCGAGCCGGAATCGCTGAAGTACGTGCTCGACAATCTGGCCGAGCTGGTGGTCAAGGAAGTCCACGGATCGGGCGGGTACGGCATGCTGATCGGGCCGACCTCTTCGCGCAAGGAACTGGCGGCGTTCGAGGCCAAGCTGCGCGCCAAGCCGGAAAACTACATTGCGCAGCCGACACTTTCACTCTCGACCGTGCCGATCCTGACCAAGGCGGGGCTGGCGCCACGCCATGTCGATCTTCGCCCGTTCGTGCTGGTCAGCCCCAACGGGATCGACATCACGCCGGGCGGCCTGACGCGCGTGGCGCTGAAGAAGGGGTCGCTTGTGGTCAACTCGTCGCAGGGCGGCGGGACCAAGGACAGCTGGGTACTGGACGACTGATGCCTAAGGAAATCCAATGTTAGGCAGATCCGCAAACGGCATTTTCTGGCTGTTCCGCTACCTCGAGCGTGCGGAGAACATCTCGCGCCTGATCGAGGCCGGGTTCCGCATGGCGCTGACCCGCGATGCTTCCGATGCTTCGGACGAGTGGCGCTCGCTGATCGTGACGCTTGGGCTGCGGCCGGGCTACGAGGCGCGCTACGGCAGCGAATACACCGGCGGCCACGTGTTCAACTACATCCTGCGCGACAAGGACAATCCCGGCAGCGTGCTGGCGATGACCGAGATGGCGCGGACCAACGCGCGCATGGTTCGCGGCGGCATCACCCGCGAGGTGTGGGAATCGGTCAACGACGGCTGGATGAAGCTGAAGGAAGCGCTGGCGAGGCCTGTCACGGAAACGCGGCTGGGGGATGTGCTCGATCTTGTGCGGCGGCAGTCGACGCAAGTGCGCGGGGCCATGGAAGGCACCATGCTGCGCAACGAGATCTACAATTTCGCGCGGCTGGGCAGCTTCATCGAGCGGGCCGACAACACCGCGCGCATCCTCGATGTGAAGTACTACGTGCTGCTGCCCTCGATCTCCTACGTCGGGTCGAGCCTCGACAACGTGCAGTGGGAGAACGTGCTGCGCTCGGTCGCGGGCGAGCGCGCCTACCGCTGGCTCAATGCCGGGCGCATGGACCCGCGCGGGATTGCCGAATTCCTGATCCTCGACGGGCGTTTCCCGCGCAGCCTGGCGTTCTGCTATTCCAAGCTGCGGTCGAACCTCGCCAGTCTCGCGCGAGAATATGGCGGCGAAATGCACAGCCATGAAATCCTGCGCGACGCCGATTGCCAGTTCCACCAGGCGACGATCGATGCGATCTTCGAGCAGGGCCTGCACGAGTTCATCGGCACGTTCATCCGCAACAACACCACGCTGGCGCTGCAGATCCAGCGCGATTACCGCTTCATCGACTAGGACTCCATGCGCCTCGCCATCGATCATACCACGCATTACGTGTTTTCCGGGCCGGTGAGCCATGGGCTGCAGCGCCTGCGGCTCAAGCCCAAGACCTCGGCGGGGCAGCGCGTGCTTGAATGGAACATGCACTTCGAGGGCGCGCAGCTGCAGTGCGAGTACGACGATGCCCACTGCAATCACGTGGCGCTGATCTCGTTCGATCCGGGCGTGCAGGAAGTGACGATCCGCTGCGAGGGGCTGGTCGCGACGAACGACGAAGCCGGGATCATGGGCAAGCATTCCGGCTTCGTGCCGATGTGGCAGTTCCTTGAACCGACCGACCTCACCAAGGCCGGTGCGAAGACGCGAGCGCTGCTGGCCGCGCTGCCGCAGGATGGCAATACGCTGGCCATGCTGCATGCGCTTTCGGCGCTGATCCGTGAGCGCGTGGAGTATGCTACCGGCCATACCGATGCTGCGACTACGGCCGAAGGCGTGCTGGCGGCGGGGCGCGGCGTCTGTCAGGACCACGCGCATGTGTTCGTCGCCGCGGCGCGGTCGCTCGGCATTCCGGCGCGCTATGTCAGCGGCTACCTGATGATGGACGACCGGATCATGCAGGACGCCGGTCATGCCTGGGCGGAGGCCCATGTCGAGGGGCTGGGCTGGGTCGGCTTCGACATTTCCAACGGCATCAGCCCGGATGCCCGCTATGTCCGCGTGGCGACCGGTCGCGATTATCAGGATGCCGCGCCGATCACCGGCATACGATACGGCGCGCGTGACGAAACGATGCACGTGAAGCTTGCCGTGGAACAGCAGCGTGTGGAACAATAGGGCGCTGCTTTAACGAGCGATCTTGCGGGGCTGGGTGATGACGTATTGCGTGGGGATGGTGCTCGACAAGGGCCTCGTGATGATGAGCGACACCCGCACCAATTCGGGCGTCGACAACATCTCGGTGTTCCGCAAGATGCATCACTGGTCGGTGCCGGGTGAGCGCCAGATCACGATCATGACCGCCGGCAACCTTGCCACGACGCAGGCGGTGATCTCGCAGCTGGAAGAGCGCAACAAGGCGCCGAGCGACCGGCGTCCGTCGATCCTCGAGGCGCCGACGATGTTTCAGGTGGCGACGCAAGTGGGCACGCTGCTGCGCAACGTGATCGAGGGGCGGCAGGATGGCGGCATGCAGTCCGAAGGGCCGCGCTTTACCGCTTCGATGATCGTGGCCGGGCAGATCCGCGACATGGAACCGCGCCTGTTCATGATCTACCCGGAAGGCAACTTCATCGAGGCGAGCTTCGACACCCCGTTCTTCCAGATTGGCGAGACCAAGTACGGCCGCCCGATCCTGCTGCGCGGCTATGACCGGACGATGAGCTTCGAGGATGCGGTGAAGCTGCTGATGGTCTCGTTCGATTCCACTGTGGCAGCGAACCTGTCGGTGGGGCTGCCGTTTGACCTGCTGGTGATGGAGCGTGACCGCTTCGAACCATTGCACCAGCGCCGCATCCTGGCGAGCGATCCGTACTTCAAGTCGATCTCGTCAAGCTGGAGCGAGGCGCTGCGGCAGGCGTTCCACTCGCTGCCGGACTACACTTTCGAAAGTGGCGAGCAGCCGGGCGGGGCCTGATTGCTGCTGGCGTGGTTAAGCCGAGCTTGCTTTTCCGGCAGGCCCTGAGTCGATCTCCAGATCCCTTCCGTTACTTCCACGATACTTGGCGAGCTGTTTGCAGTTAACGCGGCAGTTGTTTGATCCGTAACGGACGCGCTGTTCCTAAGGAAAACCCTTTAGCAAACGTCTCCGGATCGCAAGTTCTGGTTCATTCCGAAACTAACCTCGGTGGCCAAGTCGAGGCTGTGGCAGTCTAGTGCTGTCCATGGTTGATCGTGTCACACTCCACATTCTCGATAGCGATTCCGCCCGCCGTGCGCAGCTCGCACGGCTGGCCTTCGCTGCTGGCCACCACGCGGAAATCTACGCGAACGCAGGGGAGCTTCTGGCGCATGCGCCGACAAGCGGCCTCGTGCTGGCGCAGGACGAACCGGTCGGCGAAGGGATACGCAAGCTGATCGCGGCGATGATGCAGGCGGGGCACTGGCTGCCGGTCGTCGCCATAGCCGAAGCACCGCAGACTGCGGCCGTGGTCGTCGCGATCAAGGCCGGGGCGCTTGATTACCTGGCGCAACCCTCGCAGATCGGCCCCCTGAACGAAGCGGTTGCCCGGGCTACACGGGAGGCCGATACCTTCCGCGCACAACGTGCCCGCGCCGCCGAGGCGCGCCAGAGAATATCGCGCCTCTCCTTGCGCGAGCGCGAAGTGCTCGACCGGCTGGCGGAAGGCTGCAGCAACAAGGCCATCGCCCGCGAACTCGACATCAGCCCGCGCACCGTGGAGATCCACCGCATGAAGATGATGGGCAAGCTGGGCGCGCGCCATGCGGCCGAGGCGGTGCGGTTGCGCATCGAGGCCACGGGGCTTGACGACGTGGCGGCATGAGCGGGCCGGATCAGCGGCAGAACGGCTTGAGCCCGCCCGGTTCCAGATGGAGATGATCGCGGTGGTCGGCATTGTAGTCAGGGGTCAGAACCGTGCCGAAGCGCTTGCAGGCGCTGTCGCGGATCGTGCGCAGGAAGGCGCGCGTCTGCGGCGAGGGTGAATTCCAGTCGTTCGCCACGATGATGCGGCGTCCGTCGGCGAGGCGGAATCCGGCGATGTCGATCGCGTTGGCGGTGGCGTGGGCGGAAAGGCGGCTGGTCCCGGCAACGTTGCGGCAGGAATAGCTGCCCATCGTTTCGATCCGCGCGAGCGGGCTGCCGAGGATCTGGCGGGCGGCGCGGTCCACTCCGAACCGTGCCCAGCCTTGCAAGGCCGTAGCCGCAGGGCAGGAAACGGGGCCAAGGTTCGATATGTCGAGCCGCCCATCGTCTCCCTGCAGCCAGGCCAGCCTGACCGTTCCAAGAGTGGCACAGCCTGCGCCGTAGTACTGGTCTGCCAACGGCGCGAAGCTGGCGCGGGTCGTGCCAAGGTTGGCAAGGCAGGCACGGGTCTGGGGTGATTGGCTGAGCGAACTGCCGGTGCTGCTCCGCGATGGCTTGCGCACGGGCTGCTCGGGCGAGCCGATGCAGCCGGTGAGCAGTACCGTCAGCAAGGCAGCAGGAATGGCGCGACGCGCTCTGGCCATGCGTCGAGAATCGCATGACATTTGCCCGCGCGCAACAGGTGGCAAAAGCTGCCCGGCGAAGCCCTGCGCCGTCGTGGCGCGTGTGGCGATGGTGGGGGGCGTCCGGCGGTGGTGGGCGCTGACGGGCTCGAACCGCCGACCCTCTCGGTGTAAACGAGATGCTCTACCAACTGAGCTAAGCGCCCGCCG
>JBKBUD010000089.1:0-8246 GCA_046290865.1 Novosphingobium sp.
AAGGTCGCGGCAACGCTCGCCACGCTCAAGGCCCATCCCGGCCGCGTGATCGCGTTCTTCCAGCCGCATGGCTATGGGCCGTTGCGGCAGATGGGCCACGAGCTGGCCGAAGTCCTTGCCACGCGTCTCTCGCCCGAGGACGTCACGATTCTGTGCGATCCCGTCTATTTCGGGGGCACGGTGGACCGCTCTGTCGGTTCCGAGCGCATCGTGGCGATGATCCGCGAGCACGGCGGGCAGGCCGAACACGTCCCTTCGCGCACCGATTGCGCAGACAGGATCGTGGAGCTTGCTCGCCCCGGGGACCGCATCGTGGTGATGGGTGCCCGGGACGATACTCTCGCCGGGTTTGCCCGCGACATTCTAGTCCGTTTGTCCTGACGCAGGCGCTCAGTCGAAGCGCTTTTCCAGCAGGACGAGGTGCGGATCGCCTTCGATGGCGCGAGGCACGAAGCCGCGTTCGCGCTCCAGTTCGATCGCCGCGTGATTGTCACGGTCCTCGATCGAGATCACACTCTTGAGCCCGCGCTTGCGCGCTTCCTCGCCGAGCAGTTCGAGCATGGCCCAGCCAATGCCGCGACCACGATAGGCGGCGTGGATCGAAACCGCGATCTCGCCAGTGTCCATCGCGGCGTCGCAGGCGAGCATGGCCGAGGCGACCAATGCGCCGGTCTCGTGCTCGAAGGCGAGGAAGCTTTCGGTGCGCCAGTGATCGCAATGGGTCAGCGGAACCAGTTGTTCGTGCCCGACATGGCGGGCAGCGGCCAGAAAGCGGAACCGCCGGTCGTCGTCACTGACCTGATCGAAGAAGGCTTCCAGCGCCGCCTCGTCCTCGGCGTAGGCGGGACGGATGTCGAGCCGCGTTCCGTCGCGCGTTTCATAGGTTCTTTGCGGTGCTATTTCCGCGAGTGTGGCGCAAGTCATCGGTCGGTCTCCTGAGCAGTACCTGAGGTCGAGGGGACTGTTAGCACTGGCCAGGCCGCCGAACTTGATTCAGCGCAACCAACTTCCATGACGCGAATGCAAAGAATGCGCAGCCGTTTGCAAATGGCGCACAGTGCTCGTCAAAAGCATCAGCCCCCCCTGAATGTCCGCGCGATCCGGTCGTTCTTATGCCTGTGGTTAATGCAGCAGGAGGACAGGACATGTGGCTCGACAATGAAGCTGGCGAAACGGAGGCCAAACGCCGCGCCCCGCGCGTAGGAATCGAGCTTCCCGTGCGCTGCAAGCGCGGCGCAACACGGTCAACGGTCATGCTTAAGGACCTCAATCCCTATGGCGCGCGGGTCGAGGGATTGGAGAAGCTGCGGGTCGACGAGCCGATTTACCTGATGCTGCCGGGTCTGCAGCCAAAGCTCGCCTTCGTGGTCTGGAGTCGCGACCGTGTTTCAGGGCTCGAGTTCGAGCATCGCCTGCACGACGAGGTATTTGAGACGCTCGTCAGCGAGTTCGCCATCCGCCACTACCGCGAAGGGCACGTGCCCAAGCTGGCGCCGGTCCGCCACGCTGCCTGACAGGGTCAGTGCTTGCCGCGCGCCTTGCCGATCTGATGGACCACGAAGGCGACGATGCCGCCGAGGACCACGCCGACGAACGCTGACAGCACGGCATAGGTCAACCAGCCCAATATGCCGCCGACCGGACCGGTGGCATGTTCCACGGCATGCTGGGCCGCATGCGCAATCCCTGCAGGCCCCGGCACGCCCAGCACTTCAAGTCCGTGCAAGATGATCCCGCCGCCGACCCAGAGCATCGCGGCAGTGCCGACCGATGCGAGGAGCGTCAGCAGCACCGGCATAGCGCGCAGCAGGAACGCACCCGTGCTGCGCGCCAGAGCCGATGACTTCTTTGCCAGATGCAGGCCGATGTCGTCCATCTTCACGATAAGGCCTACCGCGCCATAGACGGCGACGGTAATCGCAATGCCGACTACGGCAAGGATGATGGCCTGCTGGACGATTCCTTCACTCGCCACTTCGGCCAGCGCGATGGCCATGATCTCGGCCGAGAGGATGAGGTCGGTCCGCACCGCGCCGGAAACGCGCTCGTTCTCGAACGTCGCCGCATCGGTGGGGTGGTCTTCAAGCGTCTGCCCGTGCTTTTCGCCACCGAGCTTTTCGATGACCTTCTCGGCGCCCTCGAAGCACAGGAACAGGCCCCCTGCCATGAGGATCGGCGTGATCGCTTGCGGCAGGAACGCGCTGAGCAGCAGCGCCGCCGGGAGCAGGATCACCAGCTTGTTGAACAGGCTGCCCCTGGCGATCCGCGCGATCACCGGCAGTTCGCGATCGGGCGTGAACTCGGTGACGTAGGACGGCGTCACCGCCGCGTCATCGATGACCACGCCGGCAGCCTTGGTCCCGGCCTTGGCAGCGGCGGCACTGACGTCGTCAAGCGAGGCAGCGGCGGCACGGGCGATGACGGAGACGTCGTCGAGCAGGGCGACTAGGCCGGATGGCATGGGTGGTGAGCGTCCTTGAGGATTGCAAAGGCGGTTGTGATGTGCGGGAACGACCGGCAGAGCGCAAGGGTCCCGAAGAGGCTTTTTACGTGCGCTCCCGCGATCCCGGAACGGCTACCTGGATGAAGCGCGGCTTGCCCTGCGGCTCGGCCGCCGCAGCCGCTGCCGCCAGTGTGGAGGGCGGCACGCGATGACGGGTGCACAGACCACCCGCTCCGTCGCTGGTCAGCGACTGCTCGAACTCGACGCCGATGACCGCCTCTTCTGACCGCACGACCATCGACACGACCAGTTGCCCGCCGCCCAGATCCACCACCAGACTGGTGCCGACCGGCACGCCGAGAAGGCCGTCGATCCGTGCCCCGGTCCGTGAAAGATCGCGCATGACCGCTTCGTAGCGATGGTCTTCGTGGATCACCGTAACCCGGCGGAACACCGAGCGCCGCTCCCGGCGATGGCGCTTCGGCCCGCTGGGCTCGAGCTTGAGATCGCCGCTGGCGAGCTTCGCCTCGACTTCCGTCAGGGGCATTGCGCGGGCGAACAGGTGCCCCTGCACCAGCTTTGCCCCGCGCTGGCGCACGACAGCCAGCTGGTCGAACGCCTCGACGCCCTCGACAGTGGTATCCATGCCCAGCGCATCGGCAAGCCCGATGATGGCCGAGATGATCTTGGCGCTGTTCTGGTCCTTCGAAGCACAGGTCTCGACAAAGCTCCGGTCGATCTTGAGCTTGTCGAACGGCGCCGAGCGCAGATAGCTGAGCGAGGAGTAGCCCGTGCCGAAATCATCGAGGGCAAGGCGCACGCCAAGGCCCTTGAGCGCCGCGAACGTATCGTCGACCGCTTCGCTGTCGCGCATGAACACGGTCTCGGTCAGTTCCAGCTCCAGACGCTCCGGATCGAGTCCGCTCACCGCCAGGGCCGATGCGACCGAATTGACGAAGCCCGCCACCGCGAACTGCACCGCCGAAACGTTGACCGCCAGCCGCACGTTGTCCGGCCACTTCGCCGCATCCTCGCAGGCCTGGCGCAACGCCCATTCGCCCAGCGGGACGATCAGGTTGCTCTCCTCGGCGATGGGGATGAACAGCGAGGGCGGGATCGCCCCCCGCTCGGGGTGGTTCCAGCGCATCAGCGCCTCGAACCCGACGACATAGTTGTCGGCAATGCGCACGACCGGCTGATAATGGAGTTCTAGCTCGTCCCGCGTGAGAGCCTCGCGCAGGTCTTGGTTGAGCACGGTGCGCTCGTGCGCTTCGTCCTTTAGTTCGGCGGAGAAGAAGCGGAACTGCCCTCGCCCCCCGTTCTTCGCGGCATAGAGCGCGAGATCGGCCGAGGCGACGAGGGCTTCCCGGTCGTCGCCATCGTGTGGAGAAACCGCAATGCCAACCGATGTGCCGATCACCGCCCGCTTGCCGCCGATGGCATAGGGCTGGGATACCATCTGGATGATCTTCGCGGCAAGTTCACCCAGCCGCCCGCGATCGTCGAGATCCGGCAGGATGACCTGGAACTCGTCACCGCCGAGGCGTCCGATATCGCCGCGGTCACCGATCACCTTGCGGAGACGCTCGGCCACCTGCCGCAACAGTTCATCGCCGGCAGGATGGCCCATCGTGTCGTTGACGTGCTTGAACTTGTCGAGATCGAGCATGAGCAACCCGCAGCAGCGGCCCGCCGGACGGAAGGCAGCCAGCACGGAATCGAGCCGCCGGGTCATGCGATGGCGGTTGTACAGGCCAGTGAGCGAGTCGTACTCGGCGGCGCGCTGGTCATCGCGCTTGCGGGTGTATTCGCGGGTCACGTCGCGCGCGAAGCCGGTGTAGCCAGCGAAGCTTCCGTCTTCCGCTTGGTGAGGCTGGCCGGTGAGAGACCACCAGCGACGATCCTCCTTGTCGACAGCAATACGGACAACAACGTCGGCAATGCGCGTGTGTGCGGAAAGCTGGAAGGCGAGCGACCGCGCCGACTGTTCCTGCGCTGCGTCGTCGGTTTCGACAATCGTCGTGAAGGGCCGGCCGACCATGGCGGAAACTGCCGAGGTGACCGTGGGGGAGATATAGCGCAATCGCCCCTCTCCGTCCGTGGCCCAAAGCCATCCGAGGCCCGAGTCCTCGAAAGCGTCCATCATCTCGAGACGAAGCGCAGGAGTGAAGCCTCTGTCAGCAGGACCATCCGGCGCGGCAATGGAAGCCCGGCTGGCGCCGACCCCGCCTTGCCGCACAAGCCCCCTGAAGATTCCTCTGACCGCCATGGTATTCCGGCATTCGTCCTGCAAGCTGCACTGCGTGCAACATGCCCCTTAAACAAGGCTGGTTACTTTCGGCCTAACGCCCGCTAGAGCGCCGGCGATGACGCCGCCCGCCAGACGCCTGCACCACCTCGACGCCGCCCGGGCGCTGCTGCTGCTGCTCGGCCTGCCGTTCCACGTGGCGACAAAGGCCATATTCGAGAGCGACCCGGCGGCAACCGACTTCCAGCAATCGCTGCTGATCGGCGGATGGGCCTCGATCACCCACGTTTTCCGCATGTTCGCCTTCTTCATGCTGGCCGGGTACTTCGCCGGCATGATCCGAGAGCGCAAGGGCACCCGGGCGTGGATTGTCGAGCGTGCGCGGCGGCTCGGCCTGCCCTTCGTCGCCAGCCTGCTTACCTTGGGTGCCCTGCAGTACCGCTTGCAGGATACGCTGCTCGGCAAGACCTCGCCGTCGTTCCTCGGCCAGCCGCTGGCACTGGACCACCTGTGGTTTCTTGTCGTGCTGCTCGGCTTCTGCGCCACTTATGCCGCCGTGCCGCTGCGCTGGCTCAACCCCGGCGAGCGCGTACAGCGGGCGATGCTGCTGTCAGGACCGGGCGGCCTTGTCGTGCTCGCCCTGCTCGGTGCGTGGGGACTGGTCCGCTATGCAACCGAGCAGGTCCCACCGATCCCCAATGCGCCGAGCGAGACACTGCTGTGGCAGCAGTTCGTGTTCCACGCCGCGGGCTTCCTGCTTGGCGTGCTGGCGTGGCATGGGCGTATCGGCGAGCGCCTGTTTGCACTGCGCAGCCGCTGGATCGGGCTTAGCATCGTGCTCCTGCTCGTGCCCTATATCCCGCTCGATCCGCTGATCCGTCCGGCGCTGGGCAAGGAGATCTATCCCGATCTGGCCGGAACGCTCGCCCTGCGCGCGCTTGAACTGCCGTTGGCCTACCTGATGTCGCTGGCACTGTTCCGGGTACTGGCATGGAGCATACGCGGGCCAAATCGCGTGGTGACCTTCTTTGTCGACGGGGCGCTGGCGATCTATCTGTTCCACCTCGTCTGGGCGATGGTCGTACTGCCGCAGATGCGCGCGCTGCCTCTGCCGCCCGAAGTGCAGTGGCTGCTGAGCGCGGGCGCGGTCCTGCTGCTGGCGGTGCTGAGCTATCTTGCTGTCCGCACCACCAACCTCACATCGATCCTGTTCTGCGGCGCGCCATTGAAAAGCGCCGCACCTCCGGTCAATCCCGCTTCGCCAGCACACCCCGGATAATCAGCGCAAACGCGCCGACCATCGCGAACGACAGCGCAAAGAGCAGGCCGCCGACCAGCATTTCCTGCCACTGCGCGCCGGTGTGGCCGGCCGCCATCAACGGCATCGTCAGGCCTCCGACGCCCCAGATCGCCGCAAGCAGCGTGGCGAACCAGTTGCTCGTTGTCCCGAACAGCAGCAGTCCCCAGGTCCAGCGCTCGGCTGCAGCGCCGAGCCGGACGTGCCGCCAGGCTGCTCCCAGCCCGATCAGCAGAGTGCCGTTCATCAGACCCTCGAGATGTGCCACCAGCCCCATCCGCGGATTTGCCAGAGCGCCCGACACGAACCCGGTCAGCATTCCCAGCATGACCAGAATGGCGCCCAATGCCACCATCTTGCGTTCCATTTGCCCCTCCTTCCCGGACTATCCCTGCGAGCGCCCGCGCGCCATGACCTCACGCCTTCGCGCCTCCACATCCTGCGCATCGACCGTGCCGTTCATCGCACGCGAAACCTGGCCTTCGAGCGCCAGGGCATCGCCGAACGGCAAGGCGTAGCCATCGTCGATCAGCTTCTTGTAAGCGGCAGCCATGCGCGGCTCGATGCTGGCCATGTCCTGCGCCAGTGCGATGCAGGTGGGCAGGAGTTCGTCCGCCGGGACCACGCGGTTGACCAGCCCCCAGGCGCAAGCCTGTTCGGCGCCGATGAAGTTGCCCGTCAGCGACAGTTCCTTGGCCCGCGAAATGCCGATCATCCGCGAGAGCTTCTGCGAAAGCCCCCAGCCCGGCATGATGCCGACGCGCGCATGGGTATCGGCAAATCGCGCATTCTCGCTGGCGATCAGCACGTCACAGGCGAGCGCCAGTTCGAACCCGCCCGTGATGGCCACGCCATTGATCGCGCCGATCACCGGCTTGCGGCACTGCTCCACCGCCTTGACTGGATTGCGCGCCGCCTCGACCGCGTTGGCATCGCCGAGGTTCGAGGTATCCGCGCCAAGCTCCTTGAGATCGAGGCCCGCCGTGAAGGCCCTCTCGCCCGCTCCGGTGAGTACGACCGCGCGAATGCTCTCGTCGACATCGACATCGCGCATGACCTGCGCCAGTTCCACCCGCAATGCGGAGGACAGCGCATTCATCGCCTCCGGCCGGTTGAGCATGACCACCGCCACCGGACCGTGACGTTCGACTTTGACCAGCATCTGCATCTCCCTTAAGGGATCGATTAAACGCAAGTCATGTGCTGTTGGCAAGCCATCGGGTTCCAAGTTCAGGCTTGCTTTCCCCGCCAGAATCGCTAAGCGCCGCCCCTTCACCGGCAACTGGCCTGTGAAAACGAAGAAAGCCGGAGGGGCCCCGCAATCCCGCGGATCAGCCAGCGATCGGTTAGAGAGATAAGGAAGCACAAAGCATGCCGCTTTACGAGCATGTCTTTTTGGCTCGCCAGGATCTGAGCCAGGCTCAGGTTGACGCGCTTGCCGCCACCGCCACCGAAATCATCGAGAGCAACGAGGGCAAGGTCACCAAGACCGAGACCTGGGGTCTCCGTTCGCTGGCCTACAAGATCCAGAAGAACCGCAAGGCGCACTTCGTCCTGCTGAACATCGAAGCTCCCGGCGCCGCCATTTCCGAGCTCGAGCGCCAGACGCAGATCAACGAAGACGTGATCCGCTACATGACCGTCCGCGTTGACGAGCATGAAGCCGGCCCGTCGGTGATGATGCGCAAGAACGACCGCGAGCGCAGCCGCCGCCGCGAACGCGAAGGGGAATAAGACATGGCTCGTCCGTTTTTCCGTCGCCGCAAGAGCTGCCCGTTCTCGGGCAAGAACGCGCCGAAGATCGACTACAAGGACGTGCGCCTGCTTCAGGGCTTCATGTCCGAGCGTGGCAAGATCGTCCCGTCGCGCATCACCGCCGTTTCGGCGAAGAAGCAGCGTGAGCTGAGCCAGGCGATCAAGCGCGCCCGGCACATCGGCCTCCTGCCCTACATCGTCAAGTAAGGAGCGCCCAACATGCAGATCATCCTGCTCGAGCGCATCGAGAAGCTGGGTTCGATCGGTGACGAAGTCACCGTGAAGGACGGCTACGCCCGCAACTTCCTTCTTCCCAACAAGAAGGCCCTGCGCGCCAACGAAGCCAACCGCAAGGTCTTCGAAGCCAACCGCGCCCGCATCGAAGCCGAAAACGCCGCCCGCCGCGACGACGCCCAGGCCGAATCGGCCAACGTCGAAGGCAAGGAAGTCGTGCTCATCCGCGCTTCGTCGAACGCCGGCCAGCTTTACGGCTCGGTTTCGGT
>JBKBUD010000090.1:0-8173 GCA_046290865.1 Novosphingobium sp.
TACTCCTCGATGACCGACCAGCAGCTGGTGGACTACTTCCACTGCACGCTTTTCCCGAACCTGACGATCACGATGTCGCCCGAACAGTGCCAGATCCTGCGGACCGAACCGCACCCGACGGACCCCGAAAAGTGCATATTCCAGCACTGGTGCCTCTATCCGCCGAACGCGAAGATGGAGGAAGTCTTCACGCCCGTCGGCATGGCCCCGCTCAAGCATGACGCGATCGCGCGGCACTCAGTCTACGGCGATGGCGTTTCGGTCGGCTATGTCGCGGACCAGGACCTGTCGATCGGCACCACGCAGCAGCAGGGCCTCAACTCGCGCGGTTTCAAGGGCTGCCTGCTTCCGGGTCAGGAAAAGCGGGTGCAGCGTTTCCACGAGAAGCTGAACGACATGGTTCTGGGGCATCCGACCGCCGCGCGGGAATAATCAAACAAACTGGCGTCCCCGCGCCTGAAGGGATTTTGGGGCGGGGACCTCGGTGTTGTTACGGAATGATAGCGTAAACCGACTGAGGCCCCCGCCTGCGCGGGGGCGCAGGAGAGTTGTGCGCGAAAAAGGGACGAGGAAAAGCAATGACCAGCACCACCATCACCCCCGGCCAGGTAGGCCCACACGTCATGCAGGCCGCCTTCATCGTCGAGGACGTCGAGGCCGCTGCCAAGGCGTGGATCGCCGCCACCGGCATTGGCCCGTTCTTCATGGTCCCGCACATCGAACTGGCCGAGGCCACCTATCGCGGGGCACCATCAGACGGCATCGACTTCTCGGTGGCCCTCGCCCAGTCAGGCGGCATCCAGATCGAATTGATCCAGCAGCATTGCGACCGCCCCAGCGCCTATCGCGATACTATCGCAAAGGGCCAGACCGGCTTCCATCATTTCTGCATCTACACCGCCGACTATGACGCCTGCCGCCAGCGCTATGTCGACCAGGGCTTTGCCGTGGCCATCGACGGCAAATTCGGCGCGATGCGCTTTTGCTACGTCGATACCTCGGCGGCGCTCGGGTGCATGATCGAGATCGTCGAAGAGGACGAGAACCAGACCTCTGCCTTCACCAAGATCGCCGAGGGCGCCGCTGGTTGGGACGGCGTGACCGACCCGATCCGCCCCCTGTTCGATTAGAACGTTCACTTGATGCGCTAAACAGTGTTTCCCCGGGGAAACATTCTAGATAATTCACAAGTATCTGAGAGGAATAGATAATGCAGTGTCCGATCGAAGATCGCCTCGCCATTCAGGACCTGATGATCGCCTATGCCCACGCGGTCGATACCGTCAGCGACATCGACGCCGTGCTTGACGTCTTCACCGAGGACGCCGTGTTCGACCTTTCGGGCATCGGACTCACGCCGCAGCTTGGCCACGAAGGCATCCGCGAATTCTTCACCAATGTCTTCGCCAACATGGAGCACCACGCCCACTACCTGACCAACTTTGCCCTCACCGGCTACGATGGCAATACCGCATCGATGCGCGCCTACGTGATCGGTATGGGCGTGGGCAAGGATGGCCGCGCGGTCACTGTCAACGGCCGCTACTTCTTCGAAGTGCGCCGCACCGAAAAGGGCTGGAAGGCGACGCGCTACACGATGGACTTCCTGATGCCGCTGTCGGGCACGCTCGATAACGCGAAGTGAACTCAACACCCCGCGTCCCCGCGCAGGCGGGGACCTTCGGTGTTGTTACGGAACCGTTGATTAAACCGACTGACGCCCCCGCCTTCGCAGGGCAGCAGGTTGGGATGCGATAAAAAAATATAACCAACCCCATCCGGCGCTCGGGGAGAACGCCGGTTACAGGAGTGCTTTACCATGGCCACCTATATCCAGGTCCCCGAAGCCGACGCCCCCTACCCCACGCATGAGAGCGCGCAGTTCCCCGAACCGCGCGGCGATGCGATCACCGGCGATCGCTACTGGTCCAAGGACTTCGCCGCACTTGAATGGGAACACATGTGGAAGCGCGTGTGGCATGTCGGCGGGCGGGAAAGCCAGCTCGAGGAGCCGGGCGATTTCATCACCCACAACTTCATGCGCCAGTCGGTCATCATGGTGCGGCAGAAGGACGGCGGCATACGCGCCTTCCACAACGTCTGCCGCCACCGCGGCAACCGCCTCGTCACCGTGGAAGAGGGCGGCGTCGGCGAACACTTCACCTGCCCCTACCACGGCTGGAAGTGGAACATCGACGGCGCGCTGGACTGGGTGCAGGACGAGGAGGATTTCCCGCAGGGCTCCCCTTGCACCAAGCTGCGGATGAAGGAAGTGCCCTGCGAAACCTGGGGCGGCTTCATCTTCTACAGCTTCGATCCCAACGCCGTGCCGCTGATGGAATACCTCGATCCCATCCCGACGCTGCTGGGCAATCGTGACCTTGCCAGCTGGAAGCGCGTGGTGTGGCGGACGCTGCGGGTCAACACCAACTGGAAGTTCGCTTCCGACAACTTCAACGAAGCCTACCACATCCCGGCTGTGCACCCGCAGTTCGAGGGCATGATCGACGATCACTACTCGACCACCGTGTTCGAGATGTACCCGACCGGGCACAACCGCATGATCGAGAAGCTGCAACCCTCGAGCCGCTATCCTGACGCGAAAGCGATGAAGCCGCTGTGGGCGCAGGTGCTCAAGGAGTGGGACCTCGATCCCGCCGCGTTCGAAGGCCGCGCGCAGGAGGGCCGCCTTGCCCTGCAGCAGGCGCGCCGCAAGCTCGGGCCGGAGCGCGGTTACAACCACTTCGAGAAGCTGGCCGATGACGAACTGACCGACCAGTTCCACCACACCTGCTTTCCCAACCTGACGCTCACCGGCACGCCCGAAGGGCTCCACGTGTTCCGCACCGAACCCGACATGGAAGACCCCAACTGGTCGACCTTCGACTACTGGTATCTCGCCCCGGAAGTGGCCGGCGGCGCCGACGTGCCGACGCTTTACGGCAACCGCCCATGGAAGGAAGCCGAACACCAGAGCGGCGACTTCGACGCCTACAGCGCCGAGATCCCGCAGGGCGATTTCCTCATCCAGGACCTCGACGTGGCAGTGACCCAGCAGCAGGGCCTGCACTCGCTAGGTCACGACGACGCCTATCTGGCGCGGCAGGAGAACCGGGTGCGCAGGTTCCATGAAGTGATCAACGATTACATCGCGGGACGTAGGTGAGCTGAAAAAAGCTGGTGTCCCCGCGCCTGAATGGATTTTCGAGTGGGGACCTCGGTGTTGTTACAGAACACCTGTGTAAACCGACTGAAGCCCCGCCCCAGGAATCACCCGGGGCGGGGGAACAGGTTCATGCTTTGAAGAATTTGGACGGGAGAAACGACCAATGACCCAGCCTACCAAGGGTATCGACCGCCGCCAGATGCTGGCAGGCGCAGGCCTGACCGCAGCCGTCGCAGCAACCGGCGGCATCGCCACGGCAGCACAGGCAGCTGACGCACCCACAACTGGCTGGGACCATGAATGCGACGTACTTTGCGTCGGCAGCGGCGCGGCAGCGGGCACGGCTGCCATCACCGCGCTGGCTGCCGGCGCCAAGGTGATGTTGGTCGAAAAGATGCCGATCCTTGGTGGCACCACCGCCAAATCGGGCGGCGTGACGTGGATCTTCAACCACTTCATCTTCCGCGAACAGGGCATCGAGGACCCCAAGGCCGACGCACTGCGCTACACCGTGCGCTATGGCTATCCGCGCCAATATAACCCGGGCAGCCCGACGCTGGGCCTCGATGAAAACCGCTACCGCGTGGTCGAGGCGTTCTATGACAACGGTTCGGTCGCAGTCGATCACCTGCGCGAACTGGGCGCAGTGCAATTCAAGCAGTTCCGCCTGTTCCAGGTGGACAAGCCCGCGCCGGACTATGCCGACCACCTGCCAGAGAACAAGGTGCCGACCGGCCGCGCTCTGGAACCAGCGGTCGGCTCGGGCTCCACGCAGGGCGGCGGCAGCCTCGCCTCGCAGATGCACGCATACCTCAAGGCAAAGGGCGTGCCGATCCTGACCCGCACCCGCGTGACCCGTGTGGTCAAGGACTCCTCAGGCCGGGTTATCGGCGCCGAAGCGACCCAGGGCGAAAAGACGATCCGCATCAAGGCCAACAAGGGCGTGGTCTTCGGCAGCGGCGGCTACAGCCACAACGTCCAGCTGTGCGACATGCACCAGCCCGCCGTCTATGGCTCGTGCTCGCTGCCGGGATCGACCGGCGATTTCATCCCGATCGCGCAGGAAGCGGGCGCGATGATGGGCAACATGGGGCTCGGCTGGCGCAGCCAAGTCGTGCTGGGCGAGGCCCTGAAGACGCGCGGCATCGGCCTTGGTGCCTTCGTGCTGCCGGGGGATTCGATGATCCTCGTCAACAAGTACGGCAAGCGCGTGGTCAACGAGAAGCGCGATTACAATGACCGCACACAGGCGCACTTCTGGTACGATCCGGCGCACGAGGAGTATCCCAACCACCTGATGTTCATGCTGTTCGACCAGCGCAGCATCGACGCATTCGGCGGGGCCTTCCCCTTCCCGGTCAACAAGGCAGAGCAGCCACATCTGGTCGAAGGGCAGACCTGGGACGAGGTTTTTGCCAAGATCGACGCGCAGCTCGCAGCTTGGCAGGACCGCACCGGCGGTGCCCGTCTCGCGCCAGAATTTGCTGCAAACGCCAAGCAATCAATCACGAACTTCAATGGCTATGCCAAGAAGGGCGTCGATCCCGAGTTCGGGCGCGGCAAGTACCTCTACGACCGCGAATGGCACCTGCTATTCTCGGCCCGCCGCGCTGGCACGACACAGCCGGAAAACCCATTCCCGAACAAGACGATGCATCCATTTGCTGCCAAGGGGCCTTACTACGCCATCGTCCTCGCCCCCGGCACGCTCGATACGGCGGGCGGGCCGCAGATCAACGCCAACGCGCAAGTGCTGGCAGCCAACGGGCAGCCGATCCCCGGCCTCTACGCCGCAGGCAACTGCATCGCCGCGCCAACCGGCCAGGCCTATCTCGGCGCTGGCGGCACCATCGGTCCGGCCGTGACCTTCGGCTTCATCGCCGGTCGCCACGCGGTGTCGGCATGAAGCGGCTCGTCCTTGGCACGGCGCTGGTCGCGGCAGCAGTTGCAGTGCGGGCCGAGGGACCGGCCCCAACCGTTTCCTATCAAAAGGAAATCGTGCCGATCCTCGAACAGAACTGCGCGACTTGCCACCTTACGGGCGAGGAAGCGGGCGGCATGTCGCTGGTCGGCGATTCCGCCATCGGCTTCCTCGTCGGCAAGCCCTCGCAGGAGGCCCCTGCGGTGATGCGCGTCGATCCCGGCGCGCCGGACAAATCCTATCTGGTGATGAAGCTTGAGGGCACGCACCTCGACCATGGCGGGTCGGGCGCGCGGATGCCGTTCGGCGGATTTCCGCTCGACGAGAGTGACATGGCAAAGATTCGCGTCTGGATCGCGCAGGGAGCAAAATCGTGAACGCAAATCTTGTATCGCTTGAAGGCAAGGTCGCCGTGGTTACCGGCGCGGGCGTCGGCATGGGGGCGGCAACCGCGCGCCTGCTCGCCGCGCGCGGCGCCAAGGTCGTCGTCTCCGACATCAACCCGGACACCGCTGCCGCCACCGTCGAGGCGATCCGCGCCGACGGCGGCACCGCCCATGCCGTGCGCACCGACGTGGCCGACGAAGCGCAGGTCGAGGCGCTGATCGCGGAGACCGTCGCTACCTTCGGTCGCTTCGATTGCGCAGTGAACAACGCGGCGATCACACCTGACGTGCTGCCGATCCACGAAGCCGACATGGCCGTGTTCGACAAGGTGTTGAACGTAGACCTGCGCTCGGTCATGCTGTGCATGAAGTACGAGATCCGCCAGCTTCTGGCGCAAAGGTCGGGCGGCTCGATCGTCAACATCGGCTCGGTCAGCTCGTTCCGCCCGCAGCCCAACAACGCCGCCTACGTTGCCGCCAAGCACGGCGTGATCGGACTGACCAAGACCGGCAGCCTCGAATACGCCGGGCGCAACATCCGCGTGAACGCCGTGCTTCCCGGCGCGATCGACACACCGATGCTGCGTGGCGCGCTTGACGCCAACGGCTTCACCGAAGCTGACTTCGCTCCCGCGCTCAGCCTGTTCGGCCGCTTCGGTAGACCTGAGGAAGTGGCCGAAGCCAGCGCCTGGCTCTGCTCGGATGCCTCGAGCTACGTCACCGGCCACAGCCTTGCGGTCGAAGGCGGCTACCTGACGCGGTAGCCCACTCTCGACCCTCCCCATGTTCACGACGTGCAAATGGGGAGGGGCACCGCCAGCGAAGGTTGGTGGTGGAGGGGTTGGAATCTTTGCCCCTCCGTCAGTGCTGCGGACTGCCACCTCTCCGTTTGTGCTTCGCAAAAACGGGGGGAGGATTTATGCTGCCCCAATGTCCGCCACCACTGCGCCGAGCGCCCGCACGGCATCCTCGCCCGCGAGCATGACCTGCAGCCCGCGCTGCCCGCCGTTGATGAACACTGCGTCCCACAGCAGAGCGGTCTCGTCGATCACCACGGGCACGCGGCGCATCTGGCCGAACGGGCTGATCCCGCCGACCTTGTAGCCGGTCAGACGCTCGGCATCGACGGGCTTCATCATCGCGGCCGCCTTGGCGCCCAGTGCCGAGCCCACGCGCTTCAAGGAAACCTCCCCATCGCTGGGAGCAATGGCACAGGCGGGCTTGCCATCTGCCAGCACCATCAAGGTCTTGAACACTTGCGCCGGGTCCACGCCAAGGGCTTCAGCGGCGGCTCGGCCAACACTGACTGCGGCAGGATCATATTCGTAGCGGCGCAGTTCGTAGGCAACGCCGGCCTCGTCCAGTGCTTTCGTAGCGCGGGTCATCTGTGCCATAGAGCCCAGCTTGTTGCAGAGCGCTTGCGTAGGCGCCAGTGGAGAATCGAACATGAGCGTGGCCTTCCGCCGCGAGAGCGATGACGAACATCTCGAACCCGCGTTCGAGATTCCGATCCCGCCTGGGCCCAACCGCGTTACGCCCCGTGGCGCGGCGCTGATCGCGCAGAAGTTGGCCGAGGCCAAAGCCGCTCTAGAAGGCATTACCGACGAGACCGAGATCAAGAAGCTGCGCCGCACCTTGCGCTACTGGAGCACGCGGCAGGCCACCGCCGAGCTCACCGCGCCGCCTGCCGACGGCACCGTCGGCTTCGGCTGCACCGTGCGCTTTGCGTTGAACGGGAAGGAAAAGGCCGTCACGATCGTCGGTGACGACGAGGCCAATCCGACCAGTGGCCTGATCGCCTGGTCCGCGCCGCTCGCCCGCGCGATGATGGGTGCCGAAGAGGGCGAACTGGTCGACTTCAACGGCAAGGCCGAGGCCATCGAAGTGATCGCCGTCAGCCCCGCCGCATGAACAAGAAACCATGACAAAGGGCGGAGCGCCGGAACGCCCCGCCCCTATCACGCTAAGAACCCTCGCCCGATCAGAAGTTGGCGCGCACGCCGACGAAGATCGTCCGGCCGATGCCGCTGACCGGGTAGGCCGAGCTGGCGATGAACGGCTCCTTGTCGGTCAGGTTGTTGACGCCCGCGGTGATCGAGAAGTTCTTCTGCACGTCAAGCGTCGCCGCCAGATTGTGCACCCAGTATTCGGGCGCCATGCCCGCCGGGCCGAACTCGGGGGCAATGCGCTCGATCTGGATCGCCGAGGCAACCGCCTGCCGACCGATGTACTGCAGCGAGTAGTTCAGCAAGATCGGACCACGGTTCCAGGTGAAGGTGCCCACGCCTGACCATTCCGGCGCGCCGGTTTCCTTGAGGCCCGGATTGACGAGGTTGCGGTTCACCGGATCGAAGAAGCGGTTGAGCTTCTCGGTCCAGTTGGCCACCACGTTGATGCCGAAGTTGTTCTCGCCCAGGCTGAAGCGATAGTCGATCGTCGCGTCGATGCCCGAAGTCTCGATCCGGCCGAAGTTGATCTGCGTCTGGCGCAGGAAGTTGAAACCGAAGGTGGTCTGCCCCGCCGTCGGCCCGTTGCGCGAGAACAGGTCGCAGAACTGGTTCGGGAAGGTATCGTTGTCATAGCAGGTGTTGACGATGTCCTGCGCCGAAACCGCCGCGATCGCGTCCTCGATGCGGATCGAATAGTAGTCGACCGACAGCGTCAAACCCCGGATGAAGCGCGGCTGGATCACCGTGCCGA
>JBKBUD010000091.1:0-7967 GCA_046290865.1 Novosphingobium sp.
CAACGCGCGAGCGTGCCCTTTATGGCCTGGCTTGGCACCACCGGGCCGAGAACCTTCCCGCTTGCCTTTCCGATCGGTCGATGGGGGCTTTGATGATGTGCGCGACGTCTTGTCAGGCCGCCGCAGGCCCAGCAGCAGATCGATCAACTCAGGCTTCGTAAGCCGCTCGAGTTCCTCGCGATTCATGGGTCGTGTGACTCACAGACCGCCAACCTTGGCAAGGGGGTGGGTAATTACGCCCCATCGTCCCATCCCAGAGCCTTAGTTGGGCACGACGACGCCATCGTCTTTGCGCCAAATCGGGCGAATCTGCGGATCGTCGTAAATTTCCATGATCTCGAACACGTTGCCGAAGAAATCGCGACAATAGGTCGCCGCGTAACCTCTCTTGCTACCCTGCTCGTCAACGGTCACGCCGTCCATTGATGGCGGCGCATGCACGCGGATTCCGGCAGCGAGCAGGCGCTGGTAGCAGGCCTGGATATCCTCGACCTGAACTGCGAAGTGCGTGTAACCATGATGGTTCACCCCGCGATCGGGGTCCTGCCGCTCGGGCGTGGGCAAGGCGTATTCGAACACCTCGATATGGGCATTGCCCAACCGGCACATGAACTGCCGTGCTGCGCTTCCCTTCAGGCTCAGAACCTCGTCGATGAACGGATTGTCCCGCCATTCCAGAGGTGGGCCTACCTCGACCGCACCAAGCAGGTCGAGGTAGAATTCACGTGCCTTGTCGAGATCGGGGACCGAGACCCCGATATGCTGGATCCCTTTGGCCCCGATGCTCATACGCTGGCCCTTAGAACTGGATACGTTTGGTGAAGCCACCATCGACAACCAGATTGGTTCCCGTGGTGTAGGACGAAGCCGGGCTGGCGAGGAACACCACCGCCTTCGCCACTTCCTCCGGCCCACCAAAGCGGCCCAGTGCGAAGCCGGCTTCGACCGACTTGTACAGCTCGGGCGCGGCGCCTTCGATCACGTCCCAGCTGCCGCCGGTGAACTTGATCGGCCCCGGCGACACGGTGTTGACGCGAATGCCCTTGGGGCCGAGAGCCTGCGAAAGCTGGCCGGCATAGACGATCAGCGCGCCCTTCAGCGCGTTGTATCCCTGCGGAATGATGAAGGTTTCAAGACCTGCGGTCGATGCAAGAATGACCACCGATGGTGAGGAGGACTTTTCGAGATATTGCTCAAGCACCTCGATGCCGATCACCGAACCCATGATGTCGTGATCGAGACCCTTCTGCCAATCGCCGGTCTGACCTGAACCCGAGGTCGAGATCATCGGGATGAAGATGTCGCAGCCGCCAAGCTTTTGAGCAGCATCGGTCAGCCATGCGCGATAGGCATCGTGGCCTGCGTCCATGTCAAAGGCCGATCCGAAGATCTTGCCACCGTGCTTGCCCAAGCTCTCGGCAGCTTCGGCGACTTGCTCTGCATTGCGCGAGCAGAACGCGATGTCCGCGCCTTCGGCAGCAAGCAGTTCGGCGGTCGCCCGCCCGATGCCGCGGCTGCCACCGGTCAGAATGACCTTCTTACCCTTGAGTCCGAGATCCATCTAGTCGCTCCTCTATCCCGTGCAGATTCCGTTGCAGCGTTCTTGAAGGCGGCGGCACTGCCAAGCCACTCCCCTTTTGAACAGGAAATGATGCGCGCCTTGCGGTGGTAGCCAGTCGCAACGCGATTGGGAGCAATGATATGAAGCGTCTCGAAGGCAAAACCGCAGTGGTGCTGGGCGCCAGCAGCGAAGGCAACATGGGCCAGGTCATCGCCCAGCGCCTGATGGATGAAGGCGCAAGGGTGCTCGTCGCGGGCCGCAAGGAATCGGTACTGCAGGACTTTGCGACCCGCACCGGCTGCCTCTGGACCGCTTGCGACATCACCGACGAAGCCAGCGTCAACGCCCTTGCCGATAAAGCGGCCGAACAACTTGGCGGCATCGACATCGCGATTAACGCCACGGGCTGGGGTCTGCTCAAGCCCTTCCTCGACGTGAGCCGCGCCGAACTCGACGCGATGAGCGCGCTCCAGCTGGTCGGCCCGCACCAGTTCTTCCAGGCGATGGTCCGTAAGATGGCCCGGTCGCTTGGGGGGCGTGGCGGATCGCTGATGACGATCAGCTCGGCCACGGCCACGATCATGCTCAACGACCACGCGATCTACATGGGCACCAAGGCCGGCACCGATCACATCGTGCGCTGCATCGCCCACGAATTCGGGCACGAAGGTATTCGCGCCAACTCAATCTCGCCCGGCCTTACCGACACGCCGATGAACGCTGACGCCAAGCAGGTTCCCGGCCTGTTCGAGAGCTTCCGCAACTCCTACCCGCTCGGCCGCTGGGGAACTTCGGAAGACGTAGCCGCCGCTGTGGTGTTCCTCGCTAGCGACGAATGCTTCATGACCGGCGAAAATCTGCAGGTGAACGGCGGCCTCACCCTGCGCCGCAACCCCACGCGCGATGAGATCGCCGCGTCGGTCGCTAAGGCCACCGGATAGGACTGATCAGATGACGCAAAATGTTGAAATCCCCGAGGTCATCCGTCCCGCAGACGTGGCGGAGTGGGAACAGGAAGTCGATGTCGTCGTGGCCGGACAGGGTGCTGCGGGCACCTGCGCCGCGCTCGAGGCCCATCGCGCTGGCGCGCAAGTCCTCATCGTCGAGCGCGCCTCGGGCGGCGGCGGGGCCAGCGCGCTGTCCTCTGGCATCTGGTATCTCGGCGGCGGCACCGCTGTGCAGCAAGCCGCAGGCTATGACGACGACGCCGAACAGCTCGCAGCCTTCCTCCTCGCCAGTTGCGACCCGCTCGATCCCAATGCCGCAATTGCCTTTGCCAACGACTGCAAGGACCACTTCGACTGGCTCGAGGCGCAGGGCGTGCCGTTCGAACGCACCTACTATCCCGGCAAGGCGGTCTGGCTGGAAGACACCACCTGCCTGATGTGGACCGGCAACGAGAAGGCTTGGCCCTATCGCGAAGCCGCCCGCCCGGCTCCGCGTGGGCACAAGGTGGCCGGCGTCGGTGAGAATGCGGGCTCGGCGGGCATGAAGCCGCTCCTCGAACGCTGCGAGGCCGAGGGCATTGCCGCGATTTACGACAGCGCGGTGATCGCGCTGGTGCAGGACGAAGCCGATGGCCGCGTGGTCGGCGTCAAGGTCCGCCAGACCGGCCGGGAATTCTTCGTGAAGGCGCGACGCGGCGTGATCGTCGCGTGTGGCAGCCACAACATGTGCGAGCCGCTGATCAAGCAGCACCTCCCGCTGCTGACCGAAACCAGCGAACCGCTCGGCATTCCCAGCAACGATGGCGCGGGCGTGCGGCTCGGCCTCTCGGCTGGCGCGCACGCGGTGGCGATGGACGGGGTGATCCCCACCGCCTCGATCTATCCACCGGGGCAGCTGATCAAAGGCATCGTCGTCAACCGCAATGGCGAGCGCTTCGTCGCCGAAGACGTCTATCACGGCCGCCTCGGCAACTTCGTCATGGAGCAGCCGGCTCAGACCGCCTACCTGATCGTCGACAGCGAAGTCTTCGCTTACCCCGAGAACCCGCTGGCCAAGCACACCCTGGTCGATGGCTGGGAAACGGTCGAGGAGATGGAGGCCGGCCTTGCCCTGCCACCCGGCTCACTGGTCGAGACTCTGCGCGCCTACAACGCCGATGCCGCGCGCGGGGTGGACAGCCGCTTCCACAAGCATTCTGACTGGCTCAAGCCGCTCGACGCAGGACCCTATGCCGCGTTCGACATCAGCTTCGACAAGTCGCACTACCTGTTCATCACCTTGGGCGGGATCAAGACCGACGCCACAGGCCGCGCGCTCGATCTCAAGTCGAACACCATTCCCGGGCTCTACGTGGTGGGAGCCAGTGCCGCGCACATCCCACGCACCGGCAAGGCCTACGCCTCGGGGCTCAGCCTCGGGCCCGGCTCCTACTTCGGCCGCCGCGCCGGACGCCACGCGGCTGGCGCCAACTGGTGAAGCACAAGCGCTGGCGGCTCAACCGGCCGCCAGCGCTTCCTTGATCATGCTGCGCAACTGGTCCTTGCGCACCTTGCCGCTAGCGGTGCGGGGGAAGTCCTCAACGAACTCGAAGCGCTCCGGTATCTTCTGCTTGGCCATGCCCGAAGCGCCGACATGCGCGACCAGTGCCGCCGCGTCGGCCTCGCCTGACAGGATGACATAGGCGCAGACGCCCTCGCCCAGCCTCTCATGCGGCATGGCGACGACGGCGGCTTCCCTGACCGCTGCGTGGGTGTGAAGCACGTCCTCGATCTCCTTGGCCGAGATGTTCTCGCCGCCACGGATGATGAGGTCCTTCTTGCGCCCGGTGATCGTCACTGCGCCTTGCGCCGTCAGTACGCCAAGGTCGCCAGTGCGGAAGAATCCGTCCGTGGTGATTGCCTCGGCAGTCTGCACGGCATCGGCATAGCCCATCATCATGCCCGGCCCACGCGCGAGGATTTCGCCCTCGGCGCCGCGCGGCAGATCGTTGTCCTCGTGATCGACGATGCGGACTTCGTAATCGACGACCTCGCCGTCGGTCGTTGCCGCCAGATGCTCATCCTCAGGCCAGCCGAACGTCACCAGCGGCACTTCAGAGGCACCGAACACACGGAAGGCCTTGCAGTTTTCGAAGGCGGCATTGGCGGCAGGGATCAAATCCGCCGGAACCGCCGCGCCCCCGCAGGCGAAGAAGCGGAAGCTCGGCAGGCCCGTGCCCGCCGCGCGCGCGGCTGCTGCCAGTTCGACGAGGAACGGGGTCGCCGCCACCGTGCCGACCAAGCTGTGCTGCTCGATCAGCGCCAGCGCGTCAGCTGCATCCCATGCTTCCATCAGCACCGACCGGATGCCGCAGATGAACGGCGCTTCAAGGCCATTGGCATAGCCCGAGACGTGCGTGACCGGCGAGGGCATCAGCGTTGCCTCGCCCGCGACCAGGCCCCAATGCCGTCCGCTTTCCGCAACGATATGCGCCAACGTGCAATGGCTGTGAAGAACACCCTTGGGCCGCCCGGTCGTGCCCGAGGTATAGAGCACCATCTTGACGCTGAGCGGGTCCACGTCCGGCGCGGCAAAGTCCACCCCGCGCCCGGCCTCGACCAACGCGGCAAAGTCATCTTGCCCACTGCCGCGCACGGTGAACACGTGCTCCAGATCGGGCAGCGCCTGCTGGCAGCGCCGCACCATGGCGGCATAGTCCACCTTGCGCCACACGTCGGGTACGAAGATCGCCTTGGCCCGGCAATCGCCGAGCATCATCGTCACTTCGGCATCGCGGTAGATCGGCACGATCGGATTGACGACAAAGCCCGAAACCACCGCCGCCAGGTTGATCACTGCCGCCTCGCGCCAGTTTGGCACCTGGAAGGCGATCACGTCACCGCTGCGCAGGCCCCGCGCATGGAGCGAAGCAGACAGCGCCTCGGCATCGGCCAGCACTTGCGCGAAGGTGTATTGCCCCTCGCCATCGGTGAAGCACACGAAATCGGGCGCCTTCATGGCCCGCTCGCGCGCAAAGTCGGCCAGCGTCTTGCGCTGCCACACGGCGCCCTGCGCGAACTCGCGCTGGTGAGGTGCAGGAATCGGCAGCCAGTCCCACGGCTTTGCAGTTGTCTCGTTCATGAGGCCGCTTGTTCCAAGGCGCGCGTGCCTGCATCAATTGGCGAAAAGAGCAGTAACCTAGCCCCTGTCACAGCTTTCCCCTGCAACTTGGGCACGGCATGGTCACCGGCAACATTCGGCCAGAAGGCCACGGAGAGGCACAAGATCCCATGGACCGTATCGAGCGTATCGGACAAGTCGCTGAAATCATGCGCGACTATGTCGAGAACAAGCAGACCTTCCTGACCGACAAGACCAAGCGCGTTTCGGTCCGCAGCTATACCGATCCCGACCAGTGGAAGGCCGAGATGGAGCTGGTGTTCAAGCGCGTGCCGCTGATGCTCGCCTTCACCGCCGAACTGCCCAACCCCGGCGACTACAAGGCGATGGACGCCGTCGGCATGCCGGTGCTGATCAACCGTGACAAGGCAGGCAAGGTCCGCGCCTTCCTAAACGTCTGCTCGCATCGCGGCGCGCCGGTGGCCAACGAAGGCCATGGCAACTGCCCGCGCTTCACCTGCAAGTACCACGGCTGGACGTTCGGCCAGGACGGCAAGCTGATCGGCATTTCCGAAGCCTCCAAGTTCGGCGAGGTCCACAAGTCGGAAATGGGCCTGCGCGAATTGCCGTGTCAGGAAAAGGCGGGGATGATCTTCGTCGTCCTGACGCCCAACGCCCCGATTGACGTCGATGCCTTCTATCGCGGCTTCCTCGACGATTTCGAAGCGCTCGACTTCGGCAAGTGGACCTACATGGGCAGCCGCGTGATCGAGGGTGCAAACTGGAAGATCGCCTATGACGGCTATCTCGAAGGCTACCACTTCGCCTCGCTCCACCCCGAAACGATCTTCCCGCGCACCCCGTCGAACTGCATGCACTACGAAGGCTTCGGCCCGCACCAGCGCATCGGTTTTCCCCACCACAAGATCGCCGAGGCGCTGAAGGACGTGCCGCGTGACCAGTGGGGCACGCAGGAGAACAACGGCTTCGACTTCGTGCGGATCATGTTCCCCAACGTCTCGGCCTTCATCGCGCCCGAGATCACCCAGGTGGCCCAGCTCTTCCCCGGGCCGACGCCGGGCGAGAACCGCACCGTGCTCAACTACCTGCGGCGCGAACCCATCCGCGACGAGGAAGACCGGGCCAACGTCGAGGCGGCGATGAACTTCTTCCGCGACGTGACCTATACCGAGGACTACCTCATCGGCCTCGAAATCCAGAAGGGCCTCGAAACCGGCGCGCACGACGAACTGGTGTTCGGCCGCAACGAACGTGGCAACCAGTACTTCCACGAATGGCTGGACTGGTACCTGCAGGACGATCCGGACCTCCCCGAACCGCAGATGTGATCGGCGGTTCACGATGAACCTGATCAGCCCGAACCCGATTAGCCTGGCATCGGGCGTAGTCCCGGAATTCAGGCCCGTAGAGACCATCGAAGCCGCCCGCGCGGGCGGCTTCGACATGGTCGGCCTGTGGGTCGATCCACTGGAATGGACCCCGGCGCACACCCGCGATGCCCGCGCAGCGCTGGCAGCAACCGGTCTGCCGCTGCTCGATGTCGAGGTGATCTGGCTCAAGCCGGGCGTCCCGCTCGATGACCACCGAAAGGTGATCGACATCGGCGCCGAGCTTGGCGCTGCCAATGTCCTGTGCGTCTCGTCCGATCCCGACCACGCCCGCACCGCCGCCCAGCTTGCGGACCTGTGTCGCCATGCCGAAGGCTCAGGGCTCCGCGTGGCGCTCGAATTCGGGATCTTCACCGAAGTAAAGACCCTCGCCGCCGCACTGGCTGTGCTGGACAGGATCGATCACCCGCTGAAGGCTCTGCTGATCGACCCGATCCATATCGACCGCTCGGGCACCTCGATCGCGGACATCGCCAAGGTCGACCCAGCCCTGCTCCCCTACGCCCAGTTCTGCGATGCTCCCGCCGAACGCCCGGCCCCGGCAGACTTCGACGCCGTGATCCGCGATGCGATCGACTTGCGCGAACAGTGCGGTGAAGGCGCGCTTCCCCTAGCCGCGCTGTACGAAGCGCTACCCCCCGGCATTCCGCTCGCCATCGAACTGCGCTCCGCCGCCCTGCGCGATGCCTTCCCGCATCCTGCCCTGCGCGCCGCCGCCGTTGCACAAGCCACCCGCCGCTGGCTGGATGCGCACACATGACTGTCACCGTCCTCACCCTGCTCAAGCGCCGGGAAGGCATGAGCAAGGCCGACTTCATCGCCTACTACGAAAGCCGCCACCGCCTGATCGGCGAGAAGGTGCTTTCGGGCTGGGCCACGCGCTATCAGCGCAATCACCTCCACCCCATGGATGGCACCGACGCGCCCCACGATTTCGATGTCGTGCTGGA
>JBKBUD010000092.1:0-7902 GCA_046290865.1 Novosphingobium sp.
CCGTCTCCACGCTGGAGATGGGCGCGGCCGTGGACATGACGCTGGTCAACTACGCGGTCCCCGGCACGCTCGTGCCCAACTGCGAGTACATCTGCGCGTTCGAGCCTGAACGCATGATCTCTTGGGAAATGGTCTACTCTGACTTCTGGCCCTACCCCGCCCGCCGCGATCAGGTGATCGAGCCGACGGGCGAGGCCTCCTGCCGCTACTTCTCGACCGACGCGTTCCTCGGGGCAAACGGCATCCACGTCTTCCGCTTTGCCGGTCCCTGGGTAAAGCGCGCCTTCGACGACAGTGCCCTCGCGCTCAAGGCCCGTGCCGAAATGCTCTACGCGCAAGAACAGAAAGCCTGATCCCGCAATGCCTTACACGCTCCAGCAGCTCTCCGACATGGAAGAGATCAAGGTGCTCAAGCACCGCTACTTCCGCGCCATCGACACCGGCGATTTCGCCGCCCTGCCAGCGCTGTTCACGGCAGACGTCGCCTGCACCTACAACGGCGGCACCTACAAGGTCTCGCTCAAAGGGCGCGAGGCGATGGTCGAGTTCCTGTCCAACTCGTTCCATTCGGGTGCGCTCGCCATGCACATCGGCATCATGCCCGAGATCAACGTGACCGGCGACAACAGCGCCACCGGCCTGTGGTACCTGCAGGACGTATTCATCGACCTTGAAAAGGACGCCCATACCTTCGGCACCGCGATCTACACCGACGCCTATCGTCGCGAGGGCGGAGTGTGGAAGATCGAATCCACCTACTACGACCGCGTGATCGAAGTCCTGCGCAAGTTCAGCGAGATGAAGGGCAAGCCCACCGTCCAACGCCTCGACACCACCGGCCGCAAGCCGCACGAACGCACCGACATCAGCCACCTCATCCACTGGGACGAGTGACCGGCAAGACGCGCGCTACTTCAACCCGTAGCGCGCGTAGTCGGCAACCAGTCCCGGCATGACCTTGCGGAAATAGGCCAGGTCCGCGCGGGCTTCCGGCTTGCCGAGCGCGTTGCTGATCCAGGCGCGCAAGTACTGCGTCGAAACCTGCCCCGGCGCGATCTTCAGGGCCGCTTCGGCATCGGCCAGCGCCGCGACCAGGTTTCCGCTGGCGATCCCGGCCATGGCCCGGCTGTCAAGCACGGCGGAGGCGTTGGACGCCCGCTCCACCGCCTGGTTGCACACGTCCATCATCGTATCCGTGCCGACGCGGAACCGCGCGCGATACCAGCACGATGCATTGAGCAGCGAGGTATCGCCGGGCTTCTCCTCGATCAGCGCATCGATCTCCTTGAGCCCTTCCGCGCCCTTCCCGGCATAGCCCAGCACGTCCGAGCGGATCTGCACCACCGCACTATGCTCGTCGCCCATGTCATCATATTCGGCGAGCAGCTTGAGCGCCTCCTCACTCTTTCCGGCATAGCCCAGCGTGTCGGCCAGCGTCAGCGCGCTGTCCACCGAGGGCGAGAGCTTGAGCGCCTCGCGCAGGTCGGCAATCGCCTCCTCCACCCTTCCAAGTTGGCGCTTGAGATAACCGCGGCGCATGTAGCTGGCCGCGTCGGGCGCAATGGCAATGACCCTGTCGTAATCGGCGATCGCGCCTTCGAGATCATAGGTCCCGGCGCGAAGCCCGGCACGCGCAACCAGCGCCGTCGCCTGCTCTGCCACAGGCTCACGCGCGATGGCCTTGGCATAGGCCTCCTCCACCGGCACCAGCCGCGCCTTGAGCGCCGGCGCCTGATAGCGCCAGGCCCGCGCGGCGGTCAGCGGCGCGGTCAGGAACGGGATGGTATTCTTCAGCCGCAGTGCCTTGGCCTTTTCGGCCGGGATCTCGGCGCCCGGAAGCTCGCCCCCCAGCGAGGCATGTTCCTCGGTGACGATCAGTCGCTGTCCCGCGAGCGCGCCCTTTCGGATCACGGTCGTTCCGGCATAGGTCGCTTCGTAGTCGGCCCTGCCGCCCAGCTTGAATCCCGGTTCGTCTACCGGCAGCAGAACCTCGACTTCCTCGCGCATCCGCCGCGCCGCGCCGAGATCGACGGGGAGCGACTTCCAGCCTGCCCGGCTGCGGTCGAAATCGAAGGCTTCGTTCGCGCTCGCAAGGCCCGAAAGGTCGAGGCGCTTGGTTCCGTCGCGGCTGACGAACCGCGTGGTGACGATCCCCTTGACCGTGGCAGTTGCCGTCCCCGTCTCGGCATCGAAGGTCATGTCGCCTTCGGTCACCAGACCGCCGTTGCTCGACAGCACGCCAAATATCGATTGCGCGAAGCCATCGATCATCTGCTTCTTCTGCTCGGCGCTTGCCTGCCCCAGTGCCGCGCCGAGATTGCTGCCGAGCATGCCGGTCAGCGTCGTCGTCGAGGTCACCAGCGCCGGGATATCGACCCCGGCGCGTTGGTCGATCTGCATCTTCACCGCGGCCATTGGCACCTGTGGCGCGCGCGGCGCGATTGCCATCAGCGCCGTACCCTCGGCGCGGAGCGGCAGGGCATGGCGGAAAGGCGGGACATCCGCCAGCGTGGCGAGGCGCGTGCCGGTCGCGGTGCCATCGAGCCAGTAGGTCGTGCCCGCGATCTCCGCCCGCACGATCACGTGATCGAAGGCGGCTGCCATCGGCAGCGATTCCGGCACGGCATCGCCAGTCTGGCTGTTGACCAGCGTGGCCTCGGCCTTGATCCCCAGCGCGTCGAGCAGTGAAAGCAGCAGCAGCGACTTGGCCTTGCAATCGCCATAACGCGAGGTCCAGGTCTCGGCCGGAGCCTGCGGCACGTAGTTCCCTCCGGCCATGCCGTTGAGCAGGTAACTTACCTGATCCTGCACCAGCCGCGTGGCCAATGCCGCACGGGTCAGCGGATCAGGGCTCGCCGCAGCGATCTTCGCCACTTCGGCCGCCAGCGGACTGCCCGCCGGGATCGCGTCCTTTGTGAAATAGAGCGGCGCAAACACGCGCGAGACTTCTTCCCAACTGGTGAAGGTCGTCGCCTCGAGCGTCGGCTGGCGGGTGAAGCGCGACGGCACCCCCGCCGGCATTTCCTCGCGCTTGGCCAGTGGCAGGACCACGTTGACCGTGTGCCAGCCGTCCTTGACCGTCTCGACCGGAGTGCCCGCCGCAGGCCCAGCCTGCCACTTCACCGCCACACCCTCGGGCCAGGAAACACTCGACCGCGCAAACCCCGCCTCGACCGGCAGCGTCAGCAGCGGCACATCGATCTGCACCCTGCCCTGCAGCGCCTTGTCGCGGGTCGTCTGGCTATAGGCGATGCGCAGCACGTCGCCCACCTGCAGACCCGGAATTGCCAGCGTCGCGGTCAGCAGCCCGTTGAGCTGGCGCTGTTCCAGCCCGCGCTCACGCCGCAGCACCTGATAGCGCGCGCCGCCCTTGAGCACGTCGATGACCTTGCCGCCGCGCAGGATCTCGACGCGATGGACGGTGAGGTCGCCCTTGTCCGGCATCCACGAAGCCGTGCTGGTCCCGCCCTGCGTCAGGGCTTCGGGACTGCCCAGCTTGTAGGCCTGATCGAAATAGATCTTGAGCGTATCGCCTTCGATCCGCTGCTGCACGTCGAGCAGCGTCAGCGCCGTGCTGGAGGCAATATCGATCTTCGCTGCATCGCGCACTGCGACCCATTTGGGCGCCGGACCATATAGCACCGCCTCTCCGGCCAATGCCGGTGCAGTACTGACAAGAAGACATGCGACGAACGAAACGAATCTGGCAGTCACGCAATTCCCCTGAATTCAGAGGGAATACCTGCCCGCTATTGCCAGAGCTGGCAATCGCCGTTCATGCGCCTTTGTCGAGCGCCCTTATCTGCGCCAGCACCATCTCGGCATGTTCCTTCCGGCAGATCAGTAGATCGGGCATGTACGTATCCGCCTGGTTATAGACCAGCGGGCTGCCATCGATGCGGCTGCAATGCAGGCCATGCGCCAGCGCCACGGCAACCGGCGCGCAGGAATCCCATTCGAACTGTCCGCCCGAATGGAGGTAGATGTCGGCATCGCCGAGGATCACCGCCATAGCCTTGGCCCCGGCGCTGCCCATCGGCACCAGTTCGGCTCCGATCGCTTCGGCCACGGCCACCGCCTCGCGCGCCGGGCGCGTGCGGCTGACGACCATGCGCAACTTCTCAGGCGCGGGCGGAACCTTGCGGGGCTGGTCCGTGCGCAGGACGATACCGGCGCCGGGAAGCGCCACTGCGCCGATGCTCGCCACGCCATCGAGGGCAAGGCCGACATGCACTGCCCAGTCGGTGCGCGCTTCGCCATACTCACGCGTGCCGTCGACCGGATCGACGATCCACGTACGCGCAAACTGCAGGCGGTCGAGGTTGTCCTTCTCCTCTTCCGACAGCAGCCCGTCCTCGGGCCGCTGTTCGCGCAGGGCGTGGACGAGGAACTGGTTGGCCGTGGCATCGCCCGCCTTGCCCAGCGCCTTGAGGCTGAGCACACCGCTCTCACGCACCGTCAACAGCAGCTTCCCCGCCACTTCGGCAAGGTGTGCAGCAAGTTCGGCATCGGTCATCCCAATAGTGGTCTGGGCGGCATCGGTCATATTGGTCCCCTCAGGCTTGGCTTGCAATTCACCGCTCCGCCCCTAAACCAAAGCTCCCATATGGGAGGAAACGGTGGGGTTCAATCACAGCGACCAGCAGGAGCTGTTCCTGCCGCTCGTCGAGGGCGTGCATGAAACCCCGCCGTGGGGTGCGTTCATGCGCAACCTGGTCGCCCGCACATATGCCCGCCGCGCCTTCCTGATCATCACGCTTGCCAATGCCATGCCGACGCAGGAGCCGACCGTGATCCACGTCTCGGCCCCGCGCGCGGTAAAGGAGCCGCAGCTCGACTTCCGCCGCCTCGACGCGCTCGACCTGCACCCCTATGGCCAGCTCCGCCCCGGCCGCGTCTATGGCATTGACGAGATGCTCGATTTCGACAACCCGGCCCGCCTTGCCATGCAGCGCGGCGCGCTGGCCGAAATGGGCATCCGCTATGGCCGCTGGCTGCGTGTGACGGCGGGCGGCGTGGCCGATGCCTGGCTCCTGCTGGTGCGCGAGCGCGAGGACTTCTCCTCGAGCGCCGTCTCCACGCTGGCCGCCATCGGCCCGCATCTTGCCGCAGGCCTGCGCACGCTTGCCGCGCTGACCGAGCTGCGCCTGCAAGCAGCCATGGCCACCGCTGCATTGGGGCGCCTTGGCGCCGGGCAAATGGCCTTCGATGCCGGAGGCCGGATCATGGCGGCAGACCCCCAGGCCGAGCGCCTGCTCGCCTTCGCCCCCGCCCCCGATCCGCGCGGTGGCCGCCGTCTCCAGACCCTGCCCGCCGCCGCGCTGGCGTTGGAAAAAGCCTGCACCGCCATAGCCGAGGGCCGTAGCGAGAGCGCCGTGGTGCTGCTCGATCCGGCGCGCGATCTGCACCTGCTCCTGCGCAAGTGCGACCTCGCCCTGCCCGAACCACGCGCGATGCCCGCAGTGATCGGCACCCTGCGCCTCGACCTGCGCGAGGATGAGCGCGCCGGTACGCTGGTGCTGCGCGACGTCCACGGCCTGTCCGAGCGCGAGGCCGCGCTGGCCGAAAAGCTCAGCCGCGGCGAGAGTATCATCGAGGCCGGCCGCGCCCTGCGCCTGACCGACGAGACCGCGCGCAACTATTCCAAGCGCATCTACGCCAAGACCGGCACGCGCGGCCAGGGTGATCTCGTCCGCGCCATCCTCAGCGGATTGACACCATTGGCGTGAAGCTCTGCGAACTTCGCAGATTCACCCACAACGTTTGCGTTTCGCGTATATCTTGGCAATATCCGTTCCGCATATAATGATAGACCGGAGCGGACATGATCAAGGCCATCGCACTCCTGCGGCGCAAGCCGGGCCTCACGCGCGAGGCGTTCATCGCCTATTACGAGACGCGCCACGCCCCGCTGATCCGCTCGCTCCTGCCGGAAATCGCCGACTACCGCCGCAACTACGTCGACCGCACCGGCACCTTCGAAAGCACGGTCGCCGCGATCGATTTCGACAGCGTCACCGAGATGCGCTTTGCCAACCGCGCCGCCTATGACGCTTTCCTCGCCCGCGCCGCCGATCCGCAAGTCGCCCGCCTGATCGCCGAGGACGAGGAGAACGTCTTCGACCGCGCCGCCACCCGCATGTTCGTGGTCGACGAAACGCCCGCCGCGCGCGCCGCCCCTGCGCTCGACGAACTGCTGGCAGAACGCGCCATCCGCGAAGGCCTCGCCCGCTTTGCCCGCGTGCTCGATGGCAAGGACTGGCCCGCGCTCACCGATGTCTTCGCCCCCGACCTGACCTTCGACTACGGCCTTGGCGAACAGGCAGGCCTCGATGCGCTGACCACCAACATGCGCCGCTTCCTCGACGTCTGCGGCCCGAGCCAGCACCTGATCGGCAGCATCACGATCACCGTCGATCCCGGCCAGACCAGCGCCACCAGCCGCGCCTATGTCCAGGCCCGCCACCAGCGCACGGGCGACAGCGGCGGCCCGGTGTTCGACAGCAACGGCGAATATGTCGACCGCTGGGAAAAGCGCCCGCAAGGCTGGCGCATCGTCCGCCGCGACGCGCTCTGGCAGACCCAGAGCGGCGAGGCGGCGATTATCTGGTCGGGTGGCTGATCAGCCCCCGCGCGATACCGGGATCAGTGCGCCGCTGATGTTGCGCGCCGCAGGCGAGGCGAGGAACAGGATCACCTTCGCCAGCGAAGCCGGCTGAACCCACTGCGAATAGTCGGCATCGGGCATGTCGGCGCGGTTGACCGGCGTGTCGATGATGCTCGGCAGCACCGCGTTCACGGTGCAGTCCGTACCGGAAAGCTCGGCGGCAAGGCTCTCGGTGAGCTTGTGCACCGCCTGCTTGGACGCGGCATAGGCGCCCATCCCCGCTCCTGCGACCAGCGCCGAGCCCGCGCCGATATTGACGATCGCCGCGCCAGCAGTCTCGCGCAGCACCGGCAGCGCCGCGCTGGTCATCGTCACGCAAGTCATCGCGTTCATCGCGAACATGCGGGCAAAGGTGGCAGGCGCGGTATCGCCCACCGTCTCCCAGGTGAAGCCGCCTGCGACGTTGACCAGGACGTCCACGCCGCCAAGCTCTGCCTTGACCCGCTCGACCGCCGCTGCCGACTGAGCCGCATCGGTCAGGTCCACGCCGCCCAGATCAAGCCCGCCGGGATTGGCGTCAGGGGCCGAAGGCGCAAAGTCGATCCGCGCCACCTTGTCGCCATTGTCGCGGAACCCTTGCGCCACCGCGCGTCCCAGAACGCCGAACCCGCCCGTCACGATTACCGAACGCATCTGTCTTGAAACTCCTTCAGGGCCGCTGCGAATGGCGGATGCCGCCATCGACGACGATTTCCGCAGCGGTGATATAGCTGGCCTCGTTCGACAGGAGGAAGCGGATAGCAGTCGCAATTTCCTCGGGCCTGCCGAAGCGGCCCTGAAAGATGCGCGGCCCGAACAGCTGCGCCATGCTATCGCGCATCTCGCCCAGGATCGGCGTGTCGATCATGCCGGGGCTCAGCGCATTGATCCGCACGCCATCAAGCGCCAGTTCGTCGGCCATCGAGCGCACCAGCGAGATCACTGCGCCCTTGGCCGCGGTATAGATCGGAATCATGCCATTGCCGAACCAGGCATTGATCGACGAGATCGCCACCACCGATCCGCCGGGATGCGCCTTGAGATCCTCGCGGAAGGCCTGCACCAGTTCGATTACCGCGCGCACGTGCAGCGCCATGCCGGCGTCAAAGTTCTCAGGCGTCACGCCGTCGATGCCGGTCTGCACCGCCGTGCCTGCACCGTGGACGATCCCGCCGACGCTGCCCAATGCCGCGCGCGTTGCCGCCGCCGCCGGAGCGACCGCCTGCGGGTTGCGCAGGTCAACGGCAAGGCCCACT
>JBKBUD010000006.1:0-64953 GCA_046290865.1 Novosphingobium sp.
GCGGATTGATCCCCTGCCCCATCATCACCTGCACCCACGAATTCTCGGCGAACAGTTCCTCGTTCTTGCGGAACACGCGGCCGGTTTCGCGGAACAGTTCGATCTTGTGTTCGAGGCTGGCCGGGATCTCCATGCTGGCGCAGTGCCGCCAGAACGGCGTGTCGCGTCGGTCGGTCGCCTTGTAGTGCAGGATCAGGAAGTCGCGGATCTGCTCCATGTCGGTGAACTGCTGGTCGTTGAATTCGTCGATGTCGCGGCTACTGATCGGGCCTGCCGGAAGCATCCGCACGATGCGCAGGATCGCACGCTGGATCAGGTGGATCGAGGTGGACTCCAGCGGCTCCATGAACCCGCCGGACAAGCCCACCGCCACGCAATTGCGGTGCCATTGCTTGCGCCGCGCGCCGGTGCGGAAGCGGATGTGGTTGGGCTTGACCAGCTTCTCGCCCTCGACCGTCGAGAGCAGCTTTTCGAGCGCGGCTTCGTGGCTCAGGTAGTCACTGCAATAGACCACGCCGTTGCCCTGGCGGTGCTGCAGCGGAATGCGCCACTGCCAGCCCGCTTCGTGCGCGATGGCACGCGTGTAGGGCACCGGCGCACGCACGCTGGAGGTCTGGATCGCGATGGCGCTGTCGCAAGGGAGCCAGTGGGTCCAGTCGTCATAGCCTGCCCGCAGAGCACCCTCGATCAGCAGCGCGCGAAAGCCGGTGCAGTCGATGAACAAGTCGCCTTCGATGCGGCGGTCGCCTTCGAGGATCAGCGCGGCAATGTCGCCGCTCTCGCCATCGAGTTCAACGCGGGCAATCTTGCCCTCGATCCGCGTGGTGCCGTCGGCCTCGGCCATGGTGCGCAGGAACTTGGCGTAGAGGCCGGAATCGAGTTGGTAGGCGTAGTTCATCCGGTCATCCGGAAGGTGCGCGAACTTGCCAGCTTCCGCGGCCTTCAATTCGAGGCAGTATTCGCCGTAGGGCTCGGCATGTCCGCGCTCCAGACCGTTGAGCCAGAAGTGCTGGAAGCCCGCCGACCAGTGGTCCTTGCCGGTGCCGCCGAACGAGTGGAAGTAATTCTCCCCCTGCACCCGCCAGTTCTCGAAATTGATGCCAAGCTTGAATGTCGCCTGTGTGGCGCGCATGAACTCGGCCTCGTTGATGCCGAGCAGGCGGTTGTAGGTAACGAGCGGCGGGATCGTGCTTTCGCCGACGCCGATGGTGCCGATCTGCTCGCTCTCGACGAGCGTCACCTGCGCTACGGGCCCGAGCGTGCGGGCGAGCGCGGCAGCGGTCATCCATCCGGCGGTGCCGCCTCCGGCAATGACGATGCGGCGGGGCAGATGCGAAGCGGTCATTGGCTGAGGCTCCTCAGGATGAACTGGTGGATGCGGGCAGCGCCCTGCGCGTCGATGGGGCCGAGCGCGCCCTGCCCCTCTTCGGGAATGTGCGCACGGGCCTCATCGCCGCCCGAGAACACGTAGTAATCGAACAGATCACGCCACACGGCGCGGTCGGCCTCGGGCAGGTCGCGGATGGCGAGCAGGGCGTGAGTCAGCGCGGTCTGCGGCTGGCCCATGTAGCGCGGGGTATCGCGCCACCAGTAGTTGAGCAGGATGTTGAAAGGCTCGGTCGCCTCGACATGGTGCCACCACATCGAAGGCACGAACAGCGCATCGCCCGGTTCGAGATCGGCGACCTGCCCGTGGGCCAGAGCTTCGGCAAAGCGCGGGTGTGCCTCGAAATCGGGCGCGGCGAAATCGACCATGCTGACCGCGCGCCCAGCCGGGGTGTTGTCGATCGGGCCGAGGTAGAGGTTGCGGAACTGGTCGGGCGGGAACAGCGTGAAGCGGCGGCGTCCGGCCACGCAGCAAGCGAGGTTGTCGGGAAAATCGTTGTGCGCGGCGATGCGGGTGGGGGAGCCGATCCACAGACTGGTGATGGGATCGCGCGTGCCGAGATCGACGCGGTTTTCGGCATCGACGCCGTGGAAATGCGTCGGCACGTCAATCGAGCCGAGGTAGATCACGGGATGATCGGCGCGGCCTTCGTTGGCATCGAAGCCGGCGAAGATGTCGTCCAGCTTGCCGCGCGCAGTCTTGAAGTTCATCTGCATGGCGGCGTCGTAGAACAGGCGTCCGCCGCTTGCGGGATCGGCCAGCGAGACAGTGAACGGCACAGGCCGCGCGCGCTCGACCAGATAGGCGCGGGCGGCGCGGGCGGATTGGAGGCCTGCTTGCACCAGCGGCCAGCCCCGGACCAGACCGCGCAGCACGAACGGTTCGCGCGCGCCCCGCAGCATGGCATCAAGATCGCCCGGTGCTTCGAGCGTCCGTTCGGCTACGGCAGGAAGCGTCAGGGCGGCGGTCTCAGCCACCTCGGACCTTTGCGTTCTTGCGCGCCACCAGATCGCCGAAGTGCGAGAGCGAGGCGATGATCATGTAGATCCGCGCGAGGTGGCCGCTGGCCATCAGGTCCTGCAGCGCCTGACCATCGAGAGCGGAGAGCTTCTCTTCGTTGATCGTGTGATAGCCGACGAGCGAGTTCTTCGCGCCGTCGTCGAGCGTGACTTCGAGGGTGAAGGATTCGGCGAGTTCGTAGCGATCGAGCGCGGCGAAGAAGTCGGCGGACTCGCGGTGGGCGTGGTCGAGATCACCGAGCTTGGCGGCGATGTCCTCGAGATAAGGCGTGGGCTGGCCGCTGGCGTCGAACACACGCACGCCCTCGCCCGACTTGCTGATGCGGGGGTGGTCGAGATCGACGTGGACCTGGCCCACGCCATCGGGCGTGGAGGCGCGGCCGATCAGGAACGGGCGGATCGCCATCGACAGCGGGCGGTAGGGCGCGTCCCATGCCCCGTCGCGCAGGAACAGGTTCTCGCCGGTCTCGAAGCCGAGCAGCGCCAGCGCCTCCAGCTTGCCGGTCGAAAGGTCGCGGCGCAGGACGATGGGGTAGTGCGCCTGGATCGAGCGGAATTCGGCAGGGACGGTGGCACAGGCCATGACGTTGTCACCCAGCTCCGCACTGGCGGCGGTGTCGATGCGCAACTCGCCGTGGTCGGCGGGATTGAGGATTGCGTGGTTGCTCATTTCATTGCCGCTCCGTGCATGGCGATCGGGTCTGCGGCCACTTCAGGGCGCAGGGCATCGAGATAGGTCCGGTTGGACGGCAACGCCGCCGCAAGCGCGCGCGAGCGCTGGCGAACTTCGGCAAGGCGCTGTGACGCTGCTGCATCAGACGCTCCGGCGGGCACGGGGAAGCCCATGCCGTAGAGCACGTATTGCTGGCTGGCGGCGCAGAACAGTTCGTCCATGCGGGGGAAGTCCCATGCCGAAGGTGGCTGGTCGCGCCAGAGTTCGAGCGCCTCGGCAAGCCGGACGGGGATCGTTGCAGGGTCGCGCTGCGCCAGCCAGTAGGCTTCCGGTCGGCGGCTCAGGACGTAGTGCAGTTTGAGGAATTCGACGATGCGGTCCCAGCGATAACGGAACAGTTCGTTGAAGCGCTCGGCCAGCAGGCCCATCGTGGCAGTGCGACGCGGGAAGTTCTCGGCGAGCGCCTTGATCGACAGTTCGATGGTGACGATGGCCGAAGCTTCGAGCGGTTCGATGAAACCGGCCGAGAGGCCGACGGCGAGGCAATTACCCTGCCAGAAGCGTTCGCGGTGGCCGGTCGAGAAGGTCAGCTTGCGGGGGCGCAAGGCGGACAGGTCGGTCTTGGGCAATTTTGCCGAGACGTAGGACCCCAGCACCTCTTCGGCCCGCGCATCGTCCATGAAGCGCGACGAGAACACGCAGCCGATGCCGCGCCGCGTCGGCAGGGCGATGTCCCAGATCCAGCCTGCTTCGTGCGCGGTGCCGATGGTCTGCGAGGCGATGGCGCTGCCGGGTTCGACCGGAACCTGCAATGCCAGGGCGCTGTCGTTGAACGAGACGTCCGAGCGGTCGACCCACGGCACGCCGCAGTGCCCGCCGATCAGGATGGCGGCGAGGCCGGAGCAGTCGATGAAGAAATCTCCAGCAAGCTCCCGCCCGTCGTGCAGGTGCAGGCTGGCGATGTTGCCGGCTTCGTCATTGGCAACCGAGGTGACCTGCGCCGCAACATGCACAACGCCGAGACGGGTCGTGGCGTGACGCTTGAGCAATGCAGCAAACTTGCCCGCGTCGAGATGGTAACCGTAGTTCAACGCCCCGGCATAATCCGGCATCGCGCGCTGCCGTGGTGCAAGGTGCTCGTCACAGGCCAGGGCCTGAGGTGTCATCGCCGCGGCAAAGGGCAGACCCGGTGCATCCACCTGCCATGCCGCAAGCATCGCCGCCATGTCGCCCGGCGGCGGCGGGGTGAAGGGATGGTAGTAGCTGTCGGCCTGGCTCCCATCGACCCAGCCATCGAAGCGCGAACCCTGCTTGAACGAGGCGTCGCACTCGGAAAGGAATTCGGCTTCCGCAATGCCGACAGTGGCGAGCGTCTCGCGCATTGTCGGCCAGGTGCCCTCACCCACGCCAATGGTCGGAATGTCTGGCGCTTCGACGAGGGTGATCGCAAGCTCGGGCCGCCGCGCCGCCAGCAGGCAGGCCGAAAGCCACCCTGCGGTGCCGCCTCCGACGATGACAACCTGCTCCACCGACCCGATCATCTCTCACCCGTTTCGGCCACCGGTTGATCCGGCGAGCCTGTCAGTTCCTCGAAACCCCTGCGGCCCGCACTGCGTGAACAGTACGGGCCGCCGGTTTTTCCTTACCCGAAGGTCAAGTCCTCAGGCTCAGAAGGTAAACCGCGCACCGGCAGCATAGCGCGCATAACCCGGTGCCGCAAAGAACACGGTCTGGTTGTTGCGCTGATAGCCCTTGCGGTCGGCGTTGGTGATGTTGATGCCTTCGACGAAGACCGTCACGCCCTTGCGGATTTCATAGGACGCGCTGGCATCGAACTGGCCGTAGGCCTTCACGTAGTACGGATCGAAGCCGTAGCCCGAAAGGAACCCAGCGCGCCAGTTGTAGGCAACGCGCGCCTGCAGACCGTTCTTGTCGTAGAACAGCACGGCGTTGGCGCTGTCGCTGACCCCGTTCACCGCGAACTGCGGGATGGTGTAGCGCAGGGTGTTGTCGAACTTCGTGTCGCTCTTCACCACCGTGTAGTTCAGGATCGCGCCGAAGCCGGTGTCCCAGAAGCTGTGCTGGACCGCGAACTCCCAGCCCCACAGCTTGGCCTTCTGGTCGCTGTTGGTCGGTTGCGTGGTGATGAAGTTGACGAGCGGATCGGACGCCTGGCCGACGACGCCGGTCACCACCCCGTTGGCGTCACGAATGACGGTCGAGGGGAAGTTGGCACCGATGTAGTCGAGCAATTGCTGCGCCGTGGCATTGGGGCCAAGTGCAGCACGCGCCGCTGCCGCGTTGGCACCCGCTGCAGCATTCGTCAGGCCGAACGCGGGCTGGTTGACCTGCGTCTGGCTGATGAAGTTCTTCACGACCTTATGGAAGAAGCCCACCGAGACGTAGCTCGTCGGTGCGTAGTACCATTCAGCCGAGAGATCGACGTTGTTCGACTTGTACGGCAGCAGTCCGGGGTTGCCGCTCGATGCCGTGCTGCCACCGATGCGGATCGGCGAGGCAAGCGTGGTGCCGCCCTGCAGCGAGGTGTAGTCGGGACGCGTGATCGTCTGGCTGTAGCTGGCGCGCAGGCGGACGTTCTTGACCGGCTCCATGTCGAAGTCGATCGCGGGCAGCCAGTTCTCGTACTCGCCCTTGAGCGAGGCGGCAGCGACCTGCTGCGGGTTGCCATAGTCGATCGCGGTTTCGTTGCCGCCGGTCCAGATCGTGCGGACCGGGATCGGAACCTGAGCGGTCGAGTCGACCTTGGTCTTCTCGTAGCGCAGGCCGAGACGCAGGTTCGCCGTGCCCGCGCCGAGGTCGAAGGAGTGCTTCGACTGGAGGTAAGGCGCCCAGGTCCGCTCGCGAACGGTGCGGTCGGTGGTGTACTTGGCGATGCAGGTGCCAGCCGCCACGGAGGTGCTGCAGATGCCGAGCTTGCTGTCGAGCAGGCGGATCAGGCCGTCAGTATTGATCTCGAAGTAGCTCGGGATGATCGAGGCATCGTTCGAACCCGACATGCCCGAGAGGTCCTTGGGCAGGTCGCGGATCTGGTAGAGGTCGTCCGGCGTCTCGGCTGCAGAAAGCGTGCCTCCCCAGGTATCGTTCTGGATCACGCCGAAGGCCGAGCGGACCTTGTTCTCGGTGTAGGTCACGCCGAAATCGAGGCTGTCGATGAACGATGCGTCGAAATCCCAGCCGCCACGGAAGGTGACTTCGTTGATCTCGTCACGCATGTAGGCGGTGCGGAAAGCGTTGCCGGCGGGGCGGATATTCGATGCCTTGATCTCGGCACCAGGGTACATCTGCACGCTGATGACCGGCATGTCCTGGGTGTAGTCGACCTTCTGCGACTTCACGCCGAAAATGGCGCTGCCCACGGCGATGCCCGAGCCATAAGGCTTGGTCGGCTTGCTCTCGGCAGTCGAGTGGTGCCCGTCGAGTTCGAGGCGCAGGCCGCCGGGGCCATCCCACTTGAGGTTGCCGCCGATCGACTGGTTGCGCGAACGGTTGGCTGCGACCGCGCCGGTGATGGCGAGGTCCTTGACGGGGCCGAAGTTCTCGGCATAGAAGTTCGGGCCAGCGGCGGGGCCATCGGTCCAGCTGCTCGAGGTATCGCCGTGGTTGAACCACACGCCGATCGAGTTGGTGCGGGCGTCGATGGTGTTCTGCGAGAAGGTGTAGTCGACGGTCGCGGTCAGCGTGTCGGTCGGCTTGACCTGCACCACGGCCTGGCCGTTGATGCGCTTGCGGCGGAACGTGGTGAAATCGTAGCCCGCGTTCTGCGTGACCTGATAGATGTCGTTCGGGCCGGGGCGGTTCTGGATGTTGGCAGCGCCCGGAGTGCCGGGCTGCGCCAGCGAACCCCAGTTGTTTTCCGAACCGAGATAGCCTTCGCGCCACCCGGCGTTGAACTGCGCCTGGCTGGCCTTGCGGTCCTGGTAGGAACCGGTCAGCAGCACGCCGATGCGGTTGTCGGCGAAGGTATCGCTGATGATGCCCGAGACCTCGGGGGTCAGGCTGGTGCCCTCGAACAGCGAGGTGTCGTAAACACCCTTGGCACCGATGCTGCCGTGGAAGCCGGGACGCTCGAGCGGCTTGGCGGTCTTGATGTTGATGACCGAGCCGATACCGCCAGTAGCCAGCGAGGCGCGGCCCGACTTGTAGACTTCGACGCCGGCAATGCCTTCGGAGGCGAGGTTGGCGAAATCGAAGGAGCGCGAGGCCGGTGCGCCGCTGCTGCCACCAAGGCTGGAGGCGGGCATCTGGCGACCGTTCAACAGGACGAGGTTGAAGTCGGGACCGAAGCCGCGGACGGTCACGGTCGAGCCTTCACCGCTGTTGCGGTCGATCGAAACGCCGGTGATGCGCTGCAGCGATTCGGCGAGGTTGGTATCGGGGAACTTGCCGATGTCTTCGGCAGAGATCGCATCGACCACGCCCTGCGCGCTGCGCTTGATGTCCATCGCCTTCGAAAGCGAGGCCCGGATGCCGGTGACGACGATGGCCTCACCGTCATCGGCGGAAGCAGCGGCGTCCTGCGGCGCTTCCTGCGCGTGGACGGACTGTCCGGCAAGTGCGAGTGCGAGGGCACCCATGCTGGCTGCGCGAACGGCAGCGGAACGTGTCATGGAAACCTTCATGATCCTCCCCTTTTGAAACTCGGCACTGCCACGCGAATTGCTCGCCATCAGCGCTCTTGTGAACGTTCACCTAAATGAGAACGTTCACGTGGTCAAGCAACTTCGGCACGATCGCGCCTCAGCCCTAGTTCTTTTGGGCAATCCGGGCAGGGACTTGCGCGAAACGTCGGAAATCCGTTTGGTCGCGCGCTGCTCTTGGCATAGCCTTGCGACCAAGCGGCGGCCTGATTGTGCTTTCATCCCGTCAGCCGCGTCAGGGATAAGCCTTCCATGCGCGACCACGACCTTCGGAGCAGGGCTGTTGGCGAAATGCATCTGCGGCGCTGGCCGTTGCTGCAGGTCCCCTGCCACATCGTGCAATGGGTGCTGGCCGTCGAAGATGGCGAACGAGCCGAGGAACTCGCCGCGATCGAAGCGCTTACTGCCAGTCACGACAGCGTCGGCAATCCCACGCATCGCGAAGGGCGCATCAACGACCACGTGACCTTCACCTGGGAGCGGCAGAGCGAGGGCAGCAGCCTCACGATCTTCTGCGCGCCTTGCGATGAAGCCGGCTTTCTCGATCCCGGCACCGATCCGCTCCTGTCCGCAGCGATTGCCTGGGCGCAGACGTTGCCGGGCCAGATCATCCGCAGCACACGGGTGTGGCTTGGCGAGAACGATACGGACGTCGAGCAGGTGCTCGACCACCATGCCCTTAATCGCGACGAACTGGTTTCAAGCACGCTCGGCGGCGGCATCCGCATCTGGTCTGACTTCCGCCTGAAGGACGACGGGTTTGGCCGACTGCTCGTGGCGGCGAACGGGATCGACCGCCGGGATCTGACGCGCCAGTTGCAGCGGATGCAGGAACTGGGCAACTACCGCAACAAGGCCCTGCTGGGACTGCCCGTGGCCCGCGAATGCTGGCCCAAGCTGGACGCTGCCGAAGAACGGCTGCGCGATCTTTCGAACCGCATTGCCGACAGCGATGCGCGCGACGACAGCCTGCTCGAGGAACTCTCCGGCCTCGCGCTCGACCTCGCCTCGGTCTCCACGGCGATCTCGTTCCGCATGGACGCCACCCGCGCCTATGGCCAGATCGTCGAGGAACGGCTCGAGCAACTGGCCGTGCAGCCGGTCGAGGGCTTCGCCTCGCTGGTCGATTTCACCCAGCGCCGCTTCCGCCCGGCCATGAACACCTGCATCGCCACGAGCGAGCGGATCGAGCGTATTGCCCATCGCACCGAGCAGCTCGCCTCACTGCTGCGGGCCCGCATCGACACCCGGATCGAGAACCAGAATGCCGAACTGCTGCGGTCGATGGAACAGTCGATCTCGATGCAGGCGCGGTTGCAGCAGCTGGTCGAGGGCCTCTCGGCGGTGGCGCTGAGCTACTATGTGCTGGGCCTCGTCAAGTATACGCTCTACGCCGTGCCGGACGCTGCGCTGGGGGTTTCGGACGAGTTCGTCGTGGGCGTTCTGGTGCTGCCGACGGTGCTTGGCGTGTGGTGGACGATGCACACGTTGAAGGACCGGCTCATCAAGACTTCGTCGCAGCAATAATTCCGCTTGTCCTGACGGCCATAAGTGTCCACACTTCTGGACAGATGGCGCGCTTCCCCTTCTCTGCGATCGTCGGTCAGGACGAGATGAAGCTCGCGCTCCTGATCGCTGCGGTCGATCCCTCCATCGGCGGGGTGATGGTCTTTGGCGACCGTGGCACCGGCAAGTCCACCGCCGCCCGGGCCCTTGCCAGCCTGCTCCCGCCGATCATGGTGATGGACGGATGCCGGTTCGGCTGCTCGCCTGACGAGCCGCATGTGTGCCCCGGCCCGTGCGAGGGCAAGAAGGCTTCGAAGCGCTCCGTTCCGTTCGTCGATCTCCCGCTCGGCGCGACCGAGGACCGCGTGCTCGGCTCGCTCGACCTCGAGCGCGCGCTGCGCACCGGCGAGAAGGTTTTCGAGCCTGGCCTGCTCGCCCGCGCGCATCGCGGTTTTCTCTACATCGACGAAATCAACCTGCTTGAGGATCACCTCGTCGACCTGCTGCTCGACGTCGCCGCCTCGGGCGAGAATGTCGTGGAACGCGAGGGGCTTTCGGTCCGCCACAAGGCGCGCTTCGTGCTGATCGGCAGCGGCAATCCCGAAGAAGGCGAACTGCGCCCGCAACTGCTCGACCGCTTCGGCCTCTCGGTCGAAGTGCGCACCCCGCGCGAGATCGAGAACCGCGTCGAGATCATGCGCCGCTGTGCCGCCCACGATGCCGACAGCGAGGCTTTTTCGCAGAGCTGGGCCGAGGAAGACGACAAGGTTCTTCACCAGATCGCCCGCGGGCAGAAGAAGCTGGCCAGGATCGAAGTCCCCGACGAACTGCTGCACGACGCCGCGCGCCTGTGCAGTGCGGTCGGCGTCGATGGCCTGCGCGGGGAGCTGACCCTGATGCGCGCCGCCCGCGCCTATTCCGCGCTCAAGGGTGCGAAGGCAGTCAGGCGCGACCATCTGCTCCACATCGCTCCGCTCGCCCTGCGCCATCGCCTGCGCCGCGACGTCCTTGACGAAAGCGGATCGACCGCCCGCATCGAACGCGCGATCGCCGAACACTTCAAATGAGCAACGCGCTGGCAGATGCGCTCCTGGCAGCGCGCCTGCTGGCCTGCGACCCGAAGCTCGGCGGCATGGTCCTGCGCAGCGGTGGCCCTGCACGCGACATCGTGATCGACGCCCTGCGCGGCCTGCTCCCGCCAGAAACGCCCTTTCGCCGCCTGCCGGGCCACATCGACGACGACCGCCTCTCGGGCGGGACCGACATCGCCGCCAGTCTCGCCACCGGCACACTGGTCGTCCAGCGCGGGCTGCTGGCCGAAGTGGCCGGGGGTGTGCTCATCGTGCCGATGGCCGAACGCCTGCGCATCGACGTGGCCGGACGCGTCGCGCAAGCCATGGACAACGGCGGCACGTTCCGGCTCGTTCTGCTCGACGATGGTGCCGACGGCGACGACCGCCCGCCCCTCGCCCTGATGGAACGTGTGGCCTTCGACCTCAACCTGAGTGCCGTGCGCCCCGCCGATCTCGCCACGCCACTGCCTGACGCCACCACCATCACGCCCGCCCTGCTGGAAAGCGAGGCGATGTCCGCCCTCGCCGCCACCGCAGCCGCCCTCGGCGTCGCATCGCTGAGGTCGCTGCTCCACGCCGCCAGCGCCGCCCGCACCCACGCCGCGCTGGTTGGGCGCGATAGCGCGGAGATGCTCGATCTCGAAGCGGCCACCCGCCTCGTTCTCGCGCCACGCGCCACCCAGTTACCGCCCGACGCCGAGCAATCTCCTCCTCCACCGCCTGAACCCGAGCGACCCGAAGGCGAACGCGAGCAGAGCGAGGGCGATGAAGACGACACTCCGCCCGAAATCCCCGAGGACCTGCTGATCGAGGCCGCCCGCGCGATGATCCCGCCCGACGTGCTGGATCTGATCGCCAAGGGCCGCGCCCAACGCTCGGCACGAGGTGGCGGGCAAGGCCGCAGGACCGGCTCGGCGATGCGCGGCAAGCCGCTTGGCGCACGCCAAGGCATGCCCGGCGGCGGGGTGCGCATGGCGCTGGTCGATACCTTGCGCGCGGCGATCCCGTGGCAACCGCTGCGCCGCCGCGATCCCGCTCCCGAGGGCGCTGGCCCGATCCGCTTCCGCCGCGACGATCTGCGCGTCCGCCGCTTCGAGGAGCGCGCCACCGCCGTCACGCTGTTCTGCGTCGATGCCTCCGGTTCTGCTGCGATGTCGCGTCTGGCCGAGGCCAAGGGCGCGGTCGAGCTGATCCTCGCGCAAGCCTACGTGAAGCGCGCCGAGGTTGCGCTGGTCGCCTTTCGCGGCAGGCAGGCCGAACTGCTCCTGCCCCCCACCCGCTCGCTCACCCGCGCCAAGCGGGCGCTGGCCGAGCTGCCCGGCGGCGGCGGCACCCCGCTGGCCAACGGCATCGCACTGGCGCGACAACTGGCCGACGCCGTCGCCTCGCGCGGACGCACGCCGATGCTGGTATTCCTGACCGATGGCAGCGCCAACATCGCCGCCGACGGCTCCCCCGGCCGTCCGCAAGCAAATGCAGACGCGCTTACTGCCGCACGCGGTATCGCCAGCGCCGGGCTCGACGCCGTGGTGATCGACATCTCCCCTCGCCCCCGACCCGAGGCCGCCCGCTTGGCGGAAGCGATGCGCGCGCGCTACATCCCGCTCCCCTTCGCCGATGCCAAGGCGCTGAAAACCGCCGTCACGCTCGCAGCGCAGCCCGAGAAGAAGCGCGCATGAGCGGACCGCGCTGGGACATCGAAGGCCGCAATTGGCCCAACCGTGCGGCCAGCCGCTTCGTCGAAGTCCCGGGCATGCGCTGGCACGTCCAGATCGCCGGCGAAGGCCCTGCCCTGCTTCTGCTCCACGGCACTGGCGCTGCGACTCACAGCTGGCGCGATGTCCTGCCCCTGCTGGCCGAGGATTTCACGGTCATCGCCCCTGACCTGCCTGGCCACGGTTTCACCCAGGGGCGGCCCAGCCAGGGCCTGACGCTTCCCGGCATGGCTGCTGCCCTGACCGCGCTGCTGGACAAGCTGGACGTCCGGCCGGAACTGGTTGCCGGACACAGCGCAGGTGCCGCCATCGCGCTGCAACTCGTCCATGCGCGGGGCGAGGCGACGCCGGTCGTCGGCTTCAACCCGGCACTGATGCCCTTTCCCGGCCTTGCCGCGAAGCTGTTTCCCTCGCTGGCAAAAGCCTTGTTCGTGAACCCGTTCGTGCCGCGCATGCTATCGGGCATTGCCCGCATCCCCGGCGAGACCGGCCGGTTCCTGCGCCGCGCCACCGGATCGCAGATCGATGCTGCAGGCATCACCGCCTACGAAGCGCTGATGGGCAACCACCGGCATTGCGGAGGGGCGATGGAAATGATGGCCAGTTGGGACCTCGAGGCCCTCAGCCGGCTCCTGCCGCAAATCGAAAATCCCGTGCTGCTGGTCCATTCCAGCGCAGACTCCGCAATCCCGCTCGCCTCGGTCGAACGCGCCGCCAAGCTGATCCCCGATTGCCGTCTGGAAGTCCTGCCCGGCCTCGGTCATCTTGCCCATGAGGAGCAACCGGCTCGCGCGGCCGACCTGATCCGCACGTTTGCCGAACAGAAGACAGGAGTACCTGCATGAACGCCGTGGGAGAGAACTTCGGGTGGATGGAGATCGCCGTCTTCGCCACCATCGCGCTGGGCTTCGGCCTATGGCAGCTCCGTTCGATCAACCGCGAAATCGCGAACGACAAGGCGAAGGCCGAGGCGAAGAAGCGGCAGGACGAAGGCTGATCGCTCAGACCACTCGCGGAATCCGGTAGGGCAGCATGAACTGGACAATGGGCGAGGCGAAGCGGTCGAGGTCGAGGCTTTCCTGCACTGCCACCACCGGCTCGCCGAACAGGCGCGAGGACAGCGTGGAGCGCGCATAGAACGGTGCGTCCTCCCATGTGCGGATCACGCTGGCATGACCTCGGTCAGCGCGTGTCTTGCGCTCCATCTGCCACAAGGTGTTGGGCAGCGGTGCAACGGGCGGCAGGACCTCTTCCTCATGCGGCACGCCATCGGGACCGAACCGCAATGCGCTGGCAAAAGCCTGTCCGTCCCTGCGGATGCCTTCATAGCAGACGCTGGAATCCCGCCGTCCGTGCGCACGCGACCAGTGCCACACGCGGAAGCCTTCTTCCAGCGACTCCGATCCGAAGTTGGAATCAAGATAAGCGCTGCCCTTCCACTTGAGGTCGGGCTTCTCCATGACCACCTCGATCCGCGCACGCGGCGCCAGGCAGTGCCAGCGGTGGCGACCTTCGGGATCGAGCGCAAAGGCCCGGTCATTCATGGCTTCGGGGTAAACACGAACCTTGCCCGCCACGCGCCGCTGCCATGGCACGCCGACCCGCTTGTCCTGCTCCTCGATATCGATCTCCAAAGCATCACCGGTCCAGCGCACCGCGCTCGGGCCGATCTGGAGATTGTCGGCATCGCGCGCCACATGGCCCCGCCCGCGCTCGGTCATCGTCCAGCGCGCGCCGGGACCGTAGAGCGCGACATTCAGCGCGCAGTGGTTCTGCGGATCCGGCCTGCCGCTCTTCTTGTAATAGGGCGAAAAGACGCTGCCGATGAAGGCGATGATCGTCAGCCCATGGCGTCCGCACTCGCTGATCGCATCGACATACCACCAGCCGTAACCACCGGGTGGGACCTGCGCATCGAAGCGAGGTCTTGCAACACTGCATCCATCGCCAGCCGCCCGGACAAGGCGGCCATCGGCACCCCGGCCCCCGGATGGGTACTTCCACCCGCGCAATAGAGCCCAGGGATCCGGGTCCGCGTGCCCTGCCGGAGGAAGGACGCCGCCCAGCCGTGCGAGGCCCGACCATAGATCGCTCCCCCGGTCGAGGGCAAAAAGCTCTCGAAGGCGTTCGGCGTCAGCAGCGTGTGGGGGAACTCCTCCTCCAGTTCCAGACCGCCCAATTCCATTCCACAGCGCTGCAGGCTGCGCCTCATGGCGAGGGTGCATTGCGCCTTCTCCTTCTCGGTGTAATCGTGGCTGTCGCCGTTGGCGGGGGCATTGACGATGATCTGCAATCGCTCGCGCGAGCCAGGCGGCACCTGCCCCCCGCCCTCGCGGTCCTGCGCGCAGACATAGACGCTGGGATCGGCGGGCGGCGAACCGTTCCGGATGTCGGCAAACTCCTGCGCGTAGTCGGGCGAAAAGAACACGTTATGGCGCTTGAGCGGGAAACCCGAAGTCCGCGCATGGGCGAGCCAGACCATCGCTGAGAGCGAGCGCTTGCGCGGCGCGTGCGCACTCACCGCCATTGCGCCGAGCGGCCCGAACCGGCCCGCGGCCAGCGCGGCAGGGTCGGCATTGGCGATGACCGCGTCCGCCGCAATCCTCTCGCCACTGTTCAGGATCAGCCCCGATGCACGCCCCTGCGCCGTCTCGATCAGCGCCGCGCCCGTGCCGAAACGGAATCTGGCGCCATGCATCTGCGCAAGGCGCATCAGCGCTCCTGCCAGAGCGCTCATGCCGCCATCGATCAGCCAAACCCCCTGTGCTTCGACATGCGCGACAAGCATCAGCGTCGCTGGCGTCTCGAACGGCGATGATCCGCAGTAGGTGGAGTAGCGGGCAAAGAGCTGGCGCAGGCGCTGGTCGGCGAAGTGTTCCCCCAGAACCTTCCACATCGACTCGTAGGGCCTGATCGCCAGCAGGTCGCCCATCCGCCACAGCCCGATGCGCCACATCAGCGGCAGCGGCCACGAGATCTTGCTCCCGCGCATCATCGGCCGGTCGATGATGCGATGGATGCGCGCCGCCTCTGCCCGGAACGCGCGATAACCCCGGGCGGCCGCCGCACCCGCAAAGTCGCCGATCGCCTCCTCGCTGCGCAGCGGATCGGCATGGAGATCGAGACTGCCACCTTGTCCCCAGGCATGGCGGGCAATCGTATCGGCCTGGCGGATGTCGACGAAGTCGGTCAACTCGGCGCCACACTCGTTGAAGATCGCCTCGAACACGTCGCGCAGCGTGAACACCGTCGGGCCGGCATCGACCGAAGCGCCGTCGACAATCAGTTGGCGCGCCTTCCCGCCGGGGTGCGAGGCCTTCTCGACGACAGTGACGTCAAGCCCCCGTGCCGCCAGCAGCGCTGCCGCTGCAAGGCCGCCAATGCCCGCGCCGATGATCGCTACCCGCGATGCCAAGGCCTGCTCCTCCTCCGACGGAATCCTCCATCGGTGAACACAATTGACCTTTACATGATAAATGTCCAATTAATTGGACATATGCTTGACGTGCTGCCTCTTCCCGATGCTACGCCGACCCACAGCCCACCCGAATGGCGGCGGCGCTGGACGATGTGGCGCAACCGCGTACTGGGCAGCCGCACCTTTCAGGAATGGGCCGCGCGCCTGCCTGTTTTTGCGACAGTTTCCCGGCACCGCGCCGCGCGCGCCTTCGATCTGGTCGCAGGCTTCTGCTACTCTCAGGTGCTCATGGGCGCAGTCCAGGTCGGGCTGCTAGACCTGCTGGCCAAAGGCCCATGCGATGCCGAGGAAATCGCACGATCAACCGGCCTGAGCCGCAATGCCGCCACGCGACTCGTGCGAGCTGCTGCCGCACTCGACCTTGCCGAAGAGGTCGCGCCGGGCTGCTGGATGCTGGGACAGCAGGGCGCGGCACTGCAGTCCAACGCCGGTGCACTGGCCATGGTACGCCATCACTCCCTGCTCTACGCAGACCTTGCCGACCCGATGGCCCTGCTCCGCAAGGATCGGTCCGAACCCACGGCACTGTCCGAGTTCTGGCATTATGCTGCGGAAGAAAAAGGGGAAACCGCGACACGATACTCGCGCCTCATGGCGACATCCCAGCAGATGGTCGCACGCGAGGCGATCGCCGCCTATCCCTTCGACCGCCACACGCGCCTGCTTGATCTGGGCGGGGGCCACGGGGCGTTCATCACCGCACTTGCCGATGCATGCCCCCGACTGGACCTCGGCATCTTCGATCTGCCACCCGTCCTCGCCGGCGCTGCTTCGCTCCCCCCCCGAGTCGCACTCCACCCGGGCGATTTTTTCGCATCACCCTTCCCGCAGGGGTATGATTGCATGACTCTCGTACGGATTCTGCACGATCACGACGATGATCGTTGCCTGCAGATCCTGCGCTCGGCACGCGATGCACTTCCCCCCGGCGGCAGGCTCGTGATTGCCGAGCCGATGGCTGGAGTGCGCGGGGCTCGGGCGATGGGAGATGCCTATTTCGGCCTGTATCTCTGGGCAATGAACTCGGGACGGCCCCGGACCATCGACGAATACGCGACCATGGCGCGCGAGGCAGGCTTTACCCGCACCCGCCGACATCGCACGGCGTTGCCAGTGATCGCCAGCGTCATTGTCTGTTCATATTGACACCTTGAACCGTCCAATCTGTTTGACACTCTTTGACGTTAGCGTATGGTGAACCATGCCAGACAGCCCCATCCGGGCGCTGCGGCACGGCCCACGGGCCAGAGAGGGGAAGACCGGCATGGAGTCGCTGGCGGTCATACTGGAGGCACCGAGGCGCATCGCGCTTCGCAGGCTTGCGCTGACGCCGGGGCAAGCTGCCGATGCAGGCTCCGCCATGCTCGCTCCCTCCGATGTCCTGATCGAAGTTCAGTGGAGCGGCGTAAGTGCCGGAACCGAAAAGCTTCTCTGGTCAGGCGAAATGCCCAACTTCCCCGGGATGGGCTACCCGCTGGTCCCCGGTTACGAAAGCCTGGGCCGCATCGTCGACGCCGGAAGCGAGGCGCAAGGCCGCATCGGTGACTGGGTCTTCGTGCCGGGCGCCACCTGCTACCGCGACGCTCGCGGCCTGTTCGGCGGCACGGCACGGCAGGTAATCGTGCCATCGGCGCGGGCTTTGCCGGTCTCCGAGTCGCTGGGACGTGACGGGGTGCTGTTTGCCCTCGCCGCCACCGCGCTCCACGCCATGAACGGCGGCGATCCGCCCGATCTGATCATCGGCCACGGCACGCTGGGTCGTCTTCTCGCCCGCATGACGATCGCGGCAGGTGCACCGCCGCCCACCGTCTGGGAACACAAGCCCGCTCGCCGCACCGGCGCGCAAGGGTACAACGTCATCGCCCCCAAGGACGACGACCGGCACGATTACGCTAACATCTATGATGCCAGCGGCGATGCCGATTGCCTCGACCTTCTGGTCCCTCGCCTTCGCAAGAAGGGGGAGATCGTGCTGGCCGGCTTCTACGCCAACCGCCCGAGCTTTGCCTTCGCCCCGGCCTTCCGCGCCGAGGCCCGCTTCCGCGTCGCCGCCGAATGGGGGCCTGATGACCTCGCCTCCACCCGCGCCCTGATCGACAGCGGCGCGCTCGATCTCTCCGGCCTGGTCTCGCACCAGCGCCCTGCCGAGGAAGCCCCGGAAGCCTATCCGGAAGCCTTCCTCGACGCCGACTGCCTCAAGATGGTCCTCGACTGGAGCAATTGCGCATGACGATGCTGGATACACATGCCGCCGCTCTGCGCGATGAAGCGTCGATCGAACCTGACGCGCCGCACACCGGCGAGGTGAAGAAGGAAACGCAGATCATCGCGATCTACGGCAAGGGCGGCTCGGGCAAGAGCTTCGCCCTTTCCAACCTCAGCTACATGCTCGCCCAGCAGGGCAAGCGCGTGCTGCTGATCGGTTGCGATCCCAAGTCCGATACCACCAGCCTGCTCTTTGCGGGCAAGGCCTGCCCGACGATCATCGAGACCTCCTCGGCCAAGAAGCTGGCGGGTGAGGACGTGCGCATCGAGGACGTCTGCTTCCAGCGCGACGGCGTCTTCGCGATGGAACTGGGCGGTCCCGAAGTCGGCCGCGGCTGCGGCGGGCGCGGCATCATCCACGGCTTCGAACTGCTCGAGAAGCTCGGCTTCCATGACTGGGGCTTCGACTACGTCCTGCTCGACTTCCTCGGCGACGTGGTCTGCGGCGGCTTCGGCCTGCCGATCGCGCGCGACATGTGCCAGAAAGTCATCGTCGTCGGCTCGAACGACCTGCAGTCGCTCTACGTGGCGAACAACGTCTGCAAGGCGGTAGAATACTTCCGCAAGATGGGCGGCAACGTCGGCGTGGCCGGCATGATCGTCAACAAGGACGACGGCACCGGCGAGGCGCAGGCCTTCGCCAAGGCAGTCGACATCCCGGTCCTCTGCGCCATCCCGGCAGACGAGGATATCCGGCGCAAGTCGGCCAACTACCAGATTATCGGCAAGCCCGGCGGGCAATGGGGCAGTCTCTTTGCGGAGCTTGCGTCCAATGTCGCGTCGGCACCGCCGCGGCAGCCCACGCCCCTCGACCAGGATGGACTGCTTGGCCTCTTCTCCCCCGAAGACACCGGAGGCAACCTCGAGTTGGTCCCGGCGACACAGGCTGACATGCGCGGCGGATCATTCGAGAAGAAGCCCTCGCTCGAGGTGGTGTACGATGAGGTCTAGGCCATGACCGACCTCGCCACCGACGCGATGGACTTCTCGCGCCAGCCCGACCGGATCGATCTCGATCCGCCGGTCGAAGGCGGCGGCTGCCACGCTGGCGCCGAAACCCTGCGCGAGGCGACCAACAAGGCGCAAGGCTCCGAACTGCTTGACCGCTACGCCGCCGACTACCCAGTCGGCCCGCACGATCAGCCGCAATCGATGTGCCCCGCCTTCGGCTCACTGCGCGTCGGCCTCAGGATGCGCCGTACCGCCACGGTGCTGTCGGGCTCGGCCTGCTGCGTCTATGGCCTGACCTTCACCTCGCACTTCTACGGCGCGCGCCGCACGGTCGGCTACGTGCCCTTCAGCTCCGAAACGCTCGTCACCGGCAAGCTGTTCGAGGACATCAAGGAAGCCGTCGAGGGTCTGGCCGATCCGGCTGATTATGACGCGATCGTCGTCACCAACCTCTGCGTGCCCACCGCCAGCGGCGTTCCGCTCAGGCTGCTGAAGAAGCAGATCAACGGCGTCCGCATCATCGGCATCGACGTGCCCGGCTTCGGCATACCCACGCACGCCGAGGCCAAGGACGTGCTGGCAGGTGCCATGCTCGCCTATGCCCGCGAGGAAGTGGCGCAAGGCCCGGTGGCGGCTCCTGCCACCCGCTCCGACAAGCCGACTGTGACCCTGCTAGGCGAGATGTTCCCGGCCGATCCCGTCGGCATCGGCATGATGCTCGAACCGCTCGGCCTCGCCGCTGGACCGGTAGTCCCGACACGCGAATGGCGCGAGCTCTACGCTGCGCTCGATTGCGCGGTGGTTGCAGCGATCCATCCTTTCTACACCGCCAGTGTCCGCGAATTCGAACATGCCGGACGCGCCGTGGTCGGCTCGGCCCCGGTCGGCGCCGAAGGCACCGCAGCATGGCTCTATGCGATCGGCACCGCCTGCAACGTACCCGCCGAAAAGGTCGAAGCCGCCAAGGCGCGCTTCGTGCCGATGATCCGCGCCGCGCTTGCCGCCAACCCGATCAAGGGCCGCATCACGGTCTCGGGCTACGAAGGCTCCGAACTGCTCGTCGCCCGCCTGCTGATCGAAAGCGGGGCGGACGTGCCTTATGTCGGCAGCGCCTGCCCGCGCACGCGCTGGTCCGATCCTGACCGCGAATGGCTGGAAGCCCGCGGCGTCCGCGTCCAGTTCCGCGCCAGCCTCGAACAGGACATCGCCGCGGTCGAGGAATTCCGCCCCGATCTCGCCATCGGCACGACGCCGGTGGTGCAGCACGCCAAGGCCAGGGCGATCCCGGCGCTCTACTTCACCAACCTGATCTCGGCCCGCCCGCTGATGGGCGTGGCCGGTGCCGGTAGCCTGGCGCAGGTGATCAACGCGGCGATGGCCAACAAGGCCCGCTTCGACAAGATGACCGCGTTCTTCGAAGGCGTCGGCACCGGCCCTGCTGCCGGAATCTGGGAAGAAACCCCGCAGGACCGTCCGGCCTTCAAGAAGAAGTACGCCGCCCTCAACGAAGCCGCCCGCAAGGCGGCTGAGGCGGTGGGCACATGACCCTCGTCCTCGATCACGACAGGGCCGGCGGCTACTGGGGCGCCGTCTACGTCTTCACCGCGGTCAAAGGCCTGCAGGTGATCATCGACGGCCCGGTGGGTTGCGAGAACCTGCCGGTTACCTCGGTGCTGCATTACACCGATGGCCTGCCCCCGCACGAGCTGCCGATCGTCGTCACCGGCCTCGGCGAGGAAGAACTCGGCAAGACCGGCACCGAAGGCGCGATGAAACGCGCGTGGAAGGTGCTTGATCCGGAACTGCCCGCGGTGGTCGTCACCGGCTCCATCGCCGAGATGATCGGCGGCGGCGTCACGCCGCAGGGCACCAACATCAAGCGCTTCCTGCCGCGCACCATCGACGAGGACCAGTGGCAATCGGCTGACCGCGCGCTGACCTGGCTGTGGTCGGAGTTCGGCCCCAAGGCCGTGCCCACACCCAAGCCCTTGAAAGAGGGCGAAAAGCCCAAGGTCAACATCCTCGGCCCCGCCTACGGCATGTTCAACATGGCGAGCGACCTTCACGAAATCCGCCGCCTTGTCGAAGGCATCGGCGCGGAAGTGAACATGGTCTTCCCGATGGGCAGCCACCTCGCTGACATCCGCAAGCTGGCGGACGCACAGGCCAACGTCTGCATGTACCGCGAATTCGGCCGCGCCCTGTGCGAGCAGATGGAGCGGCCCTACTTCCAGGCCCCCATCGGGCTCGACAGCACGACCCGCTTCCTGCGCGCGCTCGCTGCCGAACTCGGCCTCGATCCCGAACCGTTCATCGAGCGCGAGAAGCACACCACGATCAAGCCGCTGTGGGACCTGTGGCGCTCGGTCACGCAGGACTTCTTCGCCACGGCCAGCTTCGGCATCGTCGCCAACGAAACCTACGCGCGCGGAATCCGCCACTTCCTTGAAGACGACATGGGCCTGCCCTGCACATTCGCCTTCTCGCGCAGTGCGGGCGTGAAGCCCAAGAACGAGGACGTCCGCGCCGCGATCCACGCCACGCCGCCGCTGGTGCTGTTCGGCAGCTACAACGAGCGCATGTACAACGCCGAGAAGGGCGGCCGGTCGATCTACATTCCGGCCAGCTTCCCCGGAGCGGCGATCCGTCGCCACATCGGCACGCCGTTCATGGGCTATTCGGGCGCGACCTACCTGGTGCAGGAAGTCTGCAACGCGCTGTTCGACGCGCTGTTCAACATCATCCCGCTGGCAACGCAGCTCGATGCCGTGGAAGCCACGCCCGCGCGCGATCACCGCGAGCTGGCGTGGGACGAGGACGCCAAGGCCCGGCTCGACCAGATCGTCGAAGCACAGCCGGTGCTGGTCCGCATCTCCGCGGCCAAACGCCTGCGCGATGCGGCCGAGCGGGTCACCCGCCGCAACAACGAAACCCGCGTCAGCGCCGATAGGCTCGCCGACGCCATGCTCGAGGCGCAGGTCACATGATCCGCGCAGCTATCCTTCCGCGCTCATCCCAGGCGCAACAGCTTGCACGGTCGCCGTTCTCCGGTCGCCGTGTTCCCCCATCCCCGCGGGTCAGTTCCGCGTGGATACCGAAAGAGGTCTTCCGCCTCTCGCACATCAACAACGACTGGAGATTGGGCAATGAGTGATCATGACGATCGCTTCGGGCTGAGGACCTACCTCACCCCAGAGGAAGCAAAGGAATTCCACAAACTCTTCGTGAGCAGCTTCGTCGGCTTCACCGCCGTCGCAGTGGTCGCACACGTCCTCGTCTGGATGTGGAAGCCCTGGCTCTGACGCATCCGCCCGCCACGGCTGCGAGCCTGACGCGGGTCCTACAACACTTGCACAAGGACTAAGACCATGTGGAGGATTTGGCTTATTTTCGATCCGCGCAGGGCACTCGTCGCTCTGTTCGCGTTCCTGTTCGTGCTCGCGCTGGTGATTCACTTCATCCTGCTCAGCACCGATACGTTCAACTGGCTCGATGGTCCGAACTCGGCCCAGGGCATGGCGAACGCAGCAGCGGCAGCGGCGCCACCGGCGTCCTGACACCGCACTGCCTGATTGGGGCCTGTGCGAGAGGCGGCGGCGCTCCCGTCGCCGCCTCCTGTATCCCCCACGAATAAGGCAAGAGACCCCGCTGCTTGCGGCGGGTGGGGAACAATCAAGCCCGTCGCGCCGCGGCGGGGAGGGGTAGAACCATGGCACTCCTTAGTTTCGAACGAAAATACCGCGTTCGCGGTGGCACGTTGATCGGCGGCGACCTGTTCGATTTCTGGGTGGGTCCGTTCTACGTCGGTTTCTTCGGTGTGGTGACCGCGATCTTCGCATCGCTCGGCACCGCCCTCATCTTCTACGCCGCCTCGCAAGGGCCGACGTGGAACCCCTGGCTCATCTCGATCGAGCCGCCAGATCTGAAGTACGGCCTCGGGCTGGCACCGCTGGCCAAGGGCGGGTTCTGGCAGGTCATCACGGTCTGCGCGCTGGTATCGTTTACCAGCTGGGCGCTGCGTGAGGTCGAGATCTGCCGCAAGCTGGGCATGGGCTACCATGTCCCCGCCGCGTTCAGCATGGCGATCTTCGCCTACTTCACGCTGGTGGTAATCCGCCCCGTCCTTCTGGGCGGATGGCACTTCGGCTTCCCCTACGGCATTTTCAGCCACCTCGATTGGGTTTCCAACACGGGGTACCAGTACCTGCACTTCCACTACAATCCGGCCCACATGCTCGCGGTCTCGTTCTTCTTCACCACGGCCCTTGCCCTGGCGCTGCACGGCGCTCTGGTGCTGTCAGCCGTCAATCCGCCCGAAGGCGGCGAAGTGAAGTCGCCCGAGTACGAAGACACCTTCTTCCGCGATCTCATCGGCTATTCGGTCGGCACGCTCGGCATTCACCGCGTGGGCCTGCTGCTGGCGATGAACGCCGGTTTCTGGAGCGCGGTGTGCATCGTGATCAGCGGGCCGCTGTGGACCAAGGGCTGGCCCGAATGGTGGACCTGGTGGCTCAACCTGCCGATCTGGTCGTGAAGGAGCATTGAGCGATGGCGACCTATCAGAACATCTTCACCCAGGTTCAGCTTCGTGGTCACCCCGAAGCAGGGATCGACCTTCCCGCCGGCAGCGAGCCGCGCATTGGCAAGGGTTCCTTCAACCACCTCATGGGGATCATCGGCCATGCGCAGATCGGCCCCGTCTATCTGGGCTGGACCGGCGTATTCGCGCTGATCTTCGGCTTCTTCGCGATCGAGATCATCGGGCTCAACATGCTCGCCTCGGTCAACTGGGATCCGATCCAGTTCGTGCGCATGCTGCCCTGGCTCAGCCTTGAGCCGCCGGGGCCGGAATATGGCTTCACCCCCTTCGTGCCGCTGGCCAAGGGCGGGTGGTGGATCATGGCCGGGTTCTTCCTGACCACCTCGATCATCCTGTGGTGGATCCGCACCTATACCCGCGCCCGGGCACTCGGTATGGGCACTCACGTGGCCTGGGCTTTTGCCTCGGCGATCTGGCTCTACCTCGTGCTCGGCTTCATCCGCCCGTTCTTCATGGGCTCGTGGGCGGAAAGCGTGCCCTTCGGCATCTTCCCGCACCTCGATTGGACTGCAGCCTTCTCGATCCGCTACGGCAACCTGTTCTACAATCCGTTCCACGCCTTCTCGATCGCCTTCCTCTATGGTTCGACCCTGCTCTTCGCGATGCACGGCGCAACCATCCTGGCTGTCGGCCGCTACGGCGGTGAGCGCGAGATCGAGCAGATCACCGATCGCGGCACGGCCTCGGAACGCGCAGCGCTGTTCTGGCGCTGGACCATGGGCTTCAACGCTACGATGGAATCGATCCACCGCTGGGCCTGGTGGTTTGCAGTGCTGACGACGCTGACCGGCGGCATCGGCATCCTGCTGACCGGCACCGTGGTCGACAACTGGTACCTCTGGGCGCAGCAGCATGGCTATGCTCCGATGTATCCCGATACCGGGGTCATTGATCCCGCCACGCTGGGGAGTGCGGGCCAATGAGAAGGACAATCGCAATCGCCGCATTGGCGAGCGCTGCGCTGACGCTGACGGGGTGCGAACTCTCGCCGAAGCAATCGGTGCAGTACGGGCATCGCGGCACGGGGATGGACCAGGTCACCTTGAAGAAGGTGGCCATGGCCAAGGACGATGTGCCCGCCCCGCCCTATGACAGCCCCTCGACCGAGGGTCCGCGTGCCGGGGCAGCCTACCAGAACGTGCAGGTTCTTGGCGATGTCTCGGAAGAGCAGTTCACCTACACGATGGCTGCGATCACCGCGTGGGTCGCGCCGGAGCAAGGGTGCAACTACTGCCACAACCCCGAGAACATGGCCTCGGACGAGAAGTACACCAAGGTCGCCGCGCGCAAGATGTTGCAGATGACGCGCAACATAAACTCCAATTGGACCAAGCACGTAGCGACCACGGGCGTGACCTGCTGGACCTGCCACCGCGGCAACGCCATCCCGGCCAACTACTGGGCCCTGCCAGAAGCCGGCAAGAACGGCATCATCGGCAACCTTCACGGGCAAAATCAGCCACTTCCGGCCTCGGCCTACTCGTCGCTGCCCAATGCCTCGCTGGCGCTGTACCTGACCGGCGATCCCAAGACCGACAAGTCGATCCGGGTCGTTTCCAACACCCTGCATCCGACCAAGGCCAACGAGCTTTCCGTCAAGGAAACCGAGCCGCAGTATGCACTTATGAACCACATCTCGACGTCGCTGGGCGTGAACTGCACGTTCTGCCACAACGCGCAGGCGTTCAAGCCGTGGAACATCAGCACGCCCAAGCGCGCCACGGCGTGGTACGGCCTGCGCATGGTGCGGGACATAAACGGCCAGTATATCAGCGGCTTGAAGGACGTCTTCCCGGCTCACCGCAAGGGGCCGATGGGCGACCCGTTCAAGGTGAGCTGCGCCACCTGCCACCAGGGCAAGAACAAGCCGATGGGCGGGTACAAGATGGCCAAGGACTACCCGGCACTGTGGGGCCAGCCGATGGCCCAGCCCATGTCGACGCCCGCAGCTGCACCGGCCGCCCCTGCGGCTCCGGCAGCCCCGATGGCAGCTGCAGTGACGACCGCAACACACTGATCCCCCGCAGAAATGTGGGACCTCGATGGTCCGCCGGAGCAATTCCGGCGGACCTTTTTTGTGTTTCCAACTCTCCGGGGCAAAAGAGCAACTCTGCCACAACTCCCCGGCAACTCCCCCGCAACTCCTGCAGTCGGGAGCGCAACTATGGAAGGCTACGGCGACGGCGCAGGACGTCGGCGATGTGCACCGGGAAGGAGAGCGCGATCGGCGCCGAGATCCACGGCCACTCCGCACCCGTCAGAGCGGCGCGGAGTCCGACAACGATCAGCGCGGCGGGCAGAAGCATGGTGAGAAGATCGCCCAGTCTCCAACCGCGCCACTTGAGCCACAGCGCCTCGAGCGCGAGAGCGGCGAGCACCACGTCGGCGGCATGGCCCGAAGTGAAGAGCGCTTCCAATGCGCGGCCCTCAACCGAAGGGGGCGTTGAGGCGGACGATTTCCCAGTTGAGCGCGCCGGCGACCGTGACCCACGCGATGTAGGGCAGGAGCAGAGCTGCTGCGAGGCGCGAGAGGCGTCCGCAATAGATGATCAGCACGGCGATCGAGCACCACAGCACGCACAGCTCCCAGAACGCCCAATCGGGCCGCTGCATCCGGAAAAACAGCAGGCTCCACAGGATGTTGAGGAAGCCGTTCAAGGCGAACAGGCCGATCACCGTGTCCGAGGTGCGCGAAGTCCGCGCGGCGCGCCATGCCGAGACTCCGGCGATGGCGCAGAGCGCGAAGATCGTGGTCCACGCAATCGGAAAGACTGGGCGCGGCGGGGTGAAACCGGGCTTGATCAGCGAGTCGTACCACGGCCCGAGATCGGTGATCGTACCGCCAACCATCGCCGTGGCGAATGCCGCCAGCGAAGCGATGCCGATCGGGATACCGGCGGGCATGAGCGAGGCGGGCTTCATCCTGCTGCAGGCCTCAGGCCGAGCAAGTGCGCGCAATCCTTGAGGAAGATGCGCACGTGCGCCATCGGCTTGGCGCGCACCAGCTTCTTGTTCATGTAGGCCTGCCAGGTCAGCTGCTGAACATCCTTGTCGGCACACATCTCGACAAAGCGCTCACGGCGCTTGTCGCTCGAGTACCAGAAGTACTGCATGATCCCGAGGATCCAGAAGACCCGGCCATGTTCGCGAAGGAAGGACTTGCGCGCCTGTTTGAGGACAGCGGGATTGCCGCTGGCGAGGAAGGCATCGGCCGTCTGAGCGGCGATGCGGCCGCAGGTCATGGCGTAATAGATGCCCTCACCCGAGGCCGGAGCGACGACGCCGGCGGCATCGCCAGAAACCAGGACATCGCGACCGTTGTCCCACCGTTTCAGGGGTTTGAGCGGGATCGGCGCACCTTCGCGGCGGATCGTGTCGCAGCCTTCAAGGCCCAGTTCCTCGCGCATCTGCTTGACCGAGCCGCGCAAGGAGAAGCCCTTGTTGGCACTGCCGACGCCGATGCTGGAAGTCTCGCCGTGGGGAAAGACCCAGGCATAGAAATCGGGCGAAAGCTTGCCCTGATAGAGCACGTCGCAGCGCGAGGCATCGAAGCCCTGTTCGGTGCTTTCGGGTGAGCGCACGACCTCGTGATAGGCGAAGACGCAGGGGTTGCGCTCTGCGCCGGGGATGTTCTCGCGCGCGACGCCCGAGCGAGCGCCATCTGCGCCGATGACAAGCCGGGCGCGGACCTTGCGGACTTCGCCGCCGCGCGCCTCGTGATAGCAGACGACCGCACCGGGGTTGCCGTCACGCTCGATCCGTTCGTAGGTGCCGACGCGGCGTTCGGCGCCTGCACTTGCGGCCCGTTCGCGCAACCATTCGTCAAAGTGATCGCGATCGACCATGCCGACGTAGCCGATTTCGCCCACCGGCATGTCGACCGCGCGGTTCGAGGGCGCAACCATGCGGGCCGCGCGAGCGCGGGCGACGAGCAACGATTGCGGCACCTCGAATTCCTCGAGCAGGCGCGGCGGCACTGCGCCGCCGCAGGGCTTGATCCGCCCTGCCCTATCGAGCAGCAGCACCTTGCGGCCCGCGCGCGCCAGATCCCAGGCGGCGGTCGCTCCCGATGGTCCGCCACCGATCACCACGACATCGAATTCGCTCTCTCCGGTCATGCCCCTGCCGCCCCAAGTTGGGCGGGAATGGCCCGCCGGAAGGTTACCCGCATCGCGAGGATTGCCGAGACGAGAAACAGGCTCGCCTCGAATGCGAAGATCAGCTGGAATGCTTCGGCCACCTGCCCTGTCGCGCTCCGCACGAAATCGACGCCGAGCGCGCCGGTCAGGCCGCCAAGGCCGAAGGCAATGGCTTGGGCCGTACCCCAGACGCCCATGCGCACGCCTTCGCGGGTGCGCTTTCCGGCACCGGCAAGGCCCATCATCGAGCCGATGGCCGATACAGCGAAGGCACCGTTGAAGAAGCCGAGCGCAGCGATGTTGGCGGCGAGGGGCCAGCCGGGGCCGGTCTGTGCCGCCATGGCCAATCCCGCCAGCGCCAGCGCCGAGCCAATGCAGCCGAGCATTGTCCAGATGCGCAGTTCGATCGGCATGCGCCCGGCAAAAGCACTGCCGCCAAGACCGGTCACGATCATGCCGACGAGCACACCGCCGTGCTGGACGCCGGACAGGCTGGTCGACTGCCCCGGCGACATCTGGAAGACGAGCCCGGCGAAGGGTTCGAGGATCAGGTCCTGCATCGAATAGGCGAGCATCGACACGAAGATGAACAAGGTGAAGCGGCGCGACTGCGGGTCGCCGAGGATCTCGGCGATAGCTTCGCGCAAGGAGGCGGGAGGCTCGCGAGTTTCGGGAGCCGTAGCGCTTGTCGCACTGGCCTCAAGCCCGAACATGGCGAGGCAGGTGAGCGTGATCGCTGCGGCCACGACACCCCCCGCAACCATGAACAGGCGCTGTTCGGAGAAGGGATCGAGCAAGGCGCCTGCAGTTCCGGCCGAGACGACGATGCCGAAGACCATCATGATCCAAGTCGTGGCGGCGGCAGCGGCGCGGCGTTCGGGTGCGACGCCGGTGGCGAGGATGGCGAGCATCGAGGTGCCGGCAGCGCCGACGCCTGCACCGATCAGCGAGAAGGCGATGACGGCGAGCGCGATGCCGAGCGTGCGGGCATCATCAAGCATGGTCGTCGCCTGCACGGCAAGCATCGCGCCTGCCCCGAGGATGGCCATGCCGCCGATGACCCACGGTGTGCGTTTGCGGCCAAGGTCGGAACCGTGACCCCACAGGGGCCGCGAAAGCTGAACCATGTAGTGCCAGGCCACCAGCCCTGCGGGGATGCCGGCAGCAAGGCCGTATTCCAGCACCATCAGGCGGTTGAGCAGCGAGGTGGCGATCATCACCATTGCCCCGATCGAGGCCTGGACCAGGCCCAGACGGACAATCGAAAGCCAGCCGAACCTGCCGTTCATCAGACATACCCTCCAAGGCCGAGTGCCGAGGCCAGCATGCCGAGCACGTAGAGCGAGACGCCGGTGGCGTTGTACCAGGGCGCGTTCTTCGCCGGGGCCGATACGAGCTTCGGCATCAGCGCAAGTTGTGCGGCGAGCAGGACCGCGACGACGCCCGCCGAGATGCCGTGCCCCCACATCACCATCAATGTCACGACAACGACCTGCGGCACGGCCATGACTGCGCTGGCCAGCAGAGCAGCGGGCCGTTCGCCGAGGACGACCGGAAGCGAGCGCAGGCCCGTCGCCCGGTCACCTTCCACGGCTTTGAAATCATTGAGCGTCATGATGCCGTGCGCGCCGATGCTGTAAAGTGTGAGCACCACCAGAACGTGGGTAGGCGGCAGCGATCCGGCCATGACAGCAGCGCCCGTGAACCAGCTGAGGCCTTCATAGGTGAGGCCGACGACGGCCGGACCGATCCAGCCGCTGGTCTTCAGGCGGAACGGCGGCGCGCTGTAGGCCCAGGCGCAGGCGAGGCCGAACACCGTGGCGATGAGCACCCAGCGGCCGGTGAACGCGGCAATGACCAGGGACAGCAGGGTCCAGCCGATGGCGATGTAGAGCCCCCAGCGCCCGCCGATGCGGCCCGAGGGAATCGGCCGGTTCGGCTCGTTGATCGCGTCGACATGGCGGTCGAACCAGTCGTTGACGGCCTGGCTGGTGCCGCAGACCAAAGGCCCGGCCAGCAGGATGCCGGCGACGAGGAAGGTCCAGCGGCTGAGCGGTGCAACGCCCGACGAGACGACGCCGCACATCAGCGCCCACATCGGCGGGAACCAGGTTATCGGCTTGAGGAGTTCCAAGACATCGCGAGCCGCCGGAGGCGGCGTAATCCCAGTGGTGACTACAGATCGCGCCATGAGCAAAGACTATGCCCATGCACCATGACCGTCAAATCAATTTGACACTTCAAGCGTCAAGATTGTCAGCCATGTTTCCAAGGCCATAGCGGTGCAGCTTCGAATAGAGGCTCTGCCGGCTGAGGCCGAGGATTTCCGCTGCGGAAGCGCGGTTGTTCGAGGTGTATTCGAGCGCAGCCTCGATGCACAGGCGCTCGATCAGGTCGGTGGATTCGCGCACGATATCGCGCAGGGACATGCGCCCGACAAGTTCGGTTAACTGTTCCACCGAGCGCGGCGCGTCGGTCGTTGCCGGCAGATCGCGCAGGCGACGGCCGATGGGGCGAATCACGAAGCCGTAGGACGGCTGCTCATCGTTGGTACGGACGGCGGACAGTTCGACAGGCTCGCCATCGAAGCCGTCACGCGCACCCACGACCGTGCTGACATTGCGGGCAATGTCATGCTTGGCGAGCTGGCTGTCGATCAGGTCGAGGTCGATTCCCGGACGGCCGACGAAATCACCGAGGGGACGCCCGCGCAGCTGGTCGACGCTGGCCGCCGAGACCAGTTCGACGAAGGCCGGGTTGGCGGCCTGGATGATCATCCGCGAGTCGGTCAGCACGAAAGCGTCGGGCATAGCCTCGATCACCCGGAGCGTGGCGCCCGAATGATGTTCGGCAACGCCGCTGGCACCGGCGAGCCTGACCAGCAGGAACTGCCCCCCCCGTTCGCGGAAGCCACTGGCCGAAAGCATGACCGGCCCGCCTCCGTCGACGGGTTCGGATTCGATCGGCATGATGCCCGGGGAAACCAGGGCCGAACCGAGGAAGGCGATGAGATGTTCGCGGGCCGGCCGTTCGAACAGCGCGGTCAGCTTGCCGCCCTGAAGCATGCCGTTGCGGGCGTGGAACAGCTGGTGTGCGGCGCGATTGGCCTCACGGATGCGGAAGGTTTCGGCATCGACAATGAGGACCGGCTCGACCGACTGGTCGAACAGCATGCGGTAGCGTGCCTCGAGCTGGCGCAGGCGCAGATAATCGCGTTCCAGCGACTGCTGCGCCTGCAGCACACGCTGCTGGAGCGCCGCCGCATCGCGCATGTCGCGCCCCAGGGCTATGCTGCCGTTGCCCTGGCCGAGCTTCACCACGACGAAGCGGACCGGCACGTCGCCTTCCGAGGTGACCTGATTGACCTGGCGCCAGTGCTGGGTCGTGCCCTTGCGCGCATTGGCGAGCATTTCCATGACCTTGGACCGACTCTCGACCGAGACGGTATCGAGCCATTCCTTGCCGAGCCACTGGCGGGCGTCGGGAAATTCGCGCGGATTGGCGGTAAGGTCGATGATCTTGCCGCTGTCGTCGATGATCAGGGCGATATCGCCGGCAACCATGGCGAGCTTGGTTGCGGCATCAGCATCGAGCCGGTCGAAATGGCTCTCGGCACTGCCGAAGGGCAGCTTGCCCTCTATGCTGTTGTTGCGGGCTGGCATCAATCGGGCCGGTTAGCCGAGCCGAAGATCAAAACCGGACGATCCGATGCATTGCCTTGCCACGAGCTTTTCGGCGAGCACGAGAGCCGAGCGCGCGTCGGGAGCGGTGCCATCGGCGCCCACTTCGTCAACAAGTCCCGGATTGGCATTGACCATTCGTCCACCGATAAAAACCTGAACCTTGGGCGCTCTCGAAACGCTGCGGATGGCGCAAATTAGGTCAGTCAGATTTGCGTTAGTGCAATCGCAACTGACGGTCAAGCCTATGACATCGAAGTGCCTTTCAGCGATAATTTGCAGCAATTCCTTACGCTTGGGATCAATCAACGCTTCCGTTTGCCAGCCTGCTCTGGCGAAGACCTCTTCGATCATCAAAGTGCCGAGAGCATGACCGTCGCCGGGCATGGGCGAAAACAGGGCCGAGCGCGAAATGTTCCCGTCGATCTGGTCGGACGGGTAATGCAGGGCGATCTGGCGCATCACTTCCTGCAAGCGCCAGAGTCCCATTGTGACATCGAGAAAATCGCACTCGTCCTCCTCCCAGTGCTGACCAAGGCGACGGGCCGACGGGGCGAGGAGATCGACGAAGATCGATTCGATCGAGACGCCCCGCCCGATGAAGGACTCGACCACTTCGAGCAACTCTTCGGCATCGAGATCAAGCGGCAGCGAGGCGAAACGCGCGGCTTCGGCCGGATCGACAGAGAGCGTGCCGGCGCATCTCGCGCGGCCGACTCCACTGGAGTGGGCCATCAGCAGGCGGGGAATGATCTGCTCTTCGATAAGGCTGTTGACCGGGCCTTGCGGTGTGGGCCGGACACTGGCGCTCGCCATTTCGTAATTCTGGAGTTCGTTCGTTGCCCCCCCAGGCCTGAGCTTCCGCACCCCCTTGGGACGGACGTTGCTCGTGGCCCGTTTCGCTGACCCCGTACCATATAGCGTCGCCATGACAGACCCCTCCGGTCTGGTGTGGGTGAAAGATATCACCCCCGGGCTGTCGCTTGTTCTTCCGACTCCGTCCGGAAACAGCATCCTACGCCTGTAAACTGTTGCTGACAAATCCTGATCTGTCATTTTTATTTGTCGTCAAGATAGATTGACACTTCTGCGGGACGAGGCGTAGTCTCCAATCTCCACGATAAGGTGATCGGGCGGGATGACAGGGGACGCAATCAGGACCGGAGCCGCCGATCATGCGATCGGCAGGCGGCCCGCGCGTCCCGCGCTCTACACCCCGGAAGAGCGCGCCCGCCGCGACGCGACTCGCTGGACGCTCGTCCAGGGACTGCTTGCCCCCTTCCAGTTCCTGATCTTCCTCGTCAGCCTCGGACTCGTGCTGCGCAGCCTGGCCACGGGCGAAGGCGCCTTTGCGGCCGACATGTCGGTGGTAGCCAAGACCATCACGCTGATGACGATCATGATCACCGGTTCGATCTGGGAAAAGGTGGTGTTCGGGAAGTGGCTCTTTGCCCGCGCGTTCTTCTGGGAAGACGTGTTCTCGATGCTGGTGATCGCGCTGCACGCCACCTACATGGTCATGCTGCTCGGCGGGTTCGGCAGCTTTGCCCAGCGCATGGAGATCGCGCTGGCAGGCTATGCCGCCTATGTCATCAACGCTGGACAGTTCCTGCTGAAGCTGCGGGCAGCGCGGCTCGAAGGAGCCGGTCCCAAGCGTGACCGCTCCGCCCACCTGCAGGGAGCGTCGGCATGAGCGCAGACAACACGCTTGTCGCCCCCAGCAGCGGCTGCGCCACGACCAGCCAGCCCGAAGTCCTGCGCGAACGCGGACAGCGCGAGGTGTTCTGCGGGCTGACCGGGATCATCTGGCTGCACCGCAAGATGCAGGATGCGTTCTTCCTCGTCGTCGGATCACGCACGTGCGCGCACCTGCTGCAGTCGGCTGCCGGCGTGATGATCTTCGCCGAGCCGCGCTTTGCCACGGCGATCATCGAGGAGCGCGACCTTGCCGGCATGGCCGATTGCCAGGACGAACTCGACCGTATCGTCGACCGCCTGCTGGCACGCCGCCCGGAGATCCGCACGCTGTTTCTAGTCGGCTCGTGCCCTTCGGAAGTGATCAAGCTGGACCTCGGCAAGGCCGCACAGAGGCTCGACGTCAGGTTCGCCGGGCGCACCCGCGTCCTCAACTATTCGGGCAGCGGGATCGAGACGACCTTTACCGAAGGCGAGGACGCCTGCCTCACCGCGCTGGTCCCGGAAATGCCCGCGGCAAGCGCTGACGACGCCCAGAACCTGCTGGTGATCGGCGCCCTGCCCGACATCGTCGAGGACCAGTTCCGCCGCCTTTTCACCGAGCTCGGCATCGGCAAGGTCGATTTCCTGCCCGCCAAGCGCATGGCCGATCTGCCCAAGGTCGGGGTGAACACGGTGTTCCTGCTGGCCCAGCCGTTCCTGACCGAGACGACCGGCGCGCTGCAGCGGCGCGGAGCCAGGCGGCTCGACGCGCTGTTCCCGTTCGGCGCGGAGGGCACGACCGACTGGCTGCGTGCAGCAGCAGAAGCGTTCGGTGTCGATCGCATGCATTTCAATCGCGTGGTTGCCCCCGGGCGCGAGCGGGCCAAGCGCGCGATTGCGCATTGCCGCGACCGGCTCGAGGGCAAGCGCATCACGTTCCTGCCGGATTCGCAGCTGGAATTGCCGCTGGCCCGCTTCCTCGCGACCGAGCTTGGCATGGTGCCGGTGGAAGTGGGCACGCCCTATCTCAACCGCGAACTGAACGCCCGCGAACTGGCTCTCCTGCCCAAGGCCACGCGCCTGAGCGAAGGACAGGATGTCGATCTGCAGCTCGACCGCGTGCGACTCGACCGACCGGACCTGACGGTCTGCGGGCTTGGCCTTGCCAATCCGCTGGAGGCTGAAGGGCTTTCGACCAAGTGGGCGATCGAGCTCGTCTTTTCGCCGATCCACGGCTTCGAGCAGGCGGGCGATCTCGCCGAACTCTTCGCACGGCCCCTGCGCCGCCGCGACATACTGAGGGTATAGGACAATGCAGCTGGCGGTCTGGACATACGAAGGTCCGCCACATGTTGGCGCGATGCGAGTGGCAACCGCCATGCAGGACCTGCACTACGTGCTCCACGCACCGCAGGGCGACACCTATGCCGACTTGCTGTTCACGATGATCGAACGCCGCGGCAAGCGGCCACCGGTCACCTACACCACCTTTCAGGCCCGCGACCTTGGCAAGGATACTGCGAGCATCTTCCAGAACGCCGCCCGCGATGCCTACGAGCGGTTCGCGCCCAAGGCGCTGCTGGTGGGTGCATCGTGCACGGCCGAGCTGATCCAGGACGATCCGGCAGGCCTTGCCGAAGCGCTGGAACTGCCCTGCCCGGTGATCCCGCTGGAACTGCCAAGCTATCAGCGCAAGGAAAACTGGGGCGCGGCCGAGACGTTCTACCGCGTGGTGCGGCAACTGGTCGACCGGGACGTGCGCCCTGCCCCTCGCGAAGGGCGTCGCCCGCTGGTCAACCTGCTCGGCCCCTGCGCGCTTGGCTTCCGTCATCGCGATGATGTGGCCGAAGTGCGCAAGCTGCTCGACAAGCTGGGTATCGACGTCAACTGCGTTGCCCCGCTCGACGCCGCGCCCGACGACATCCGCACGCTTGGCCGTGCCGACTTCAACATCGTGCTCTATCCCGAAATCGGCGGCGAAGCTGCACGCTGGCTGGACCAGGCGCTGGCGCAACCCGCCATCCGCACCGTGCCGATCGGCGTCGGCGCGACGGGCGAATTCATCGAGGAAATCTCGGCGCTCGCGGGCGTCGATCCGGGCGCCGTGCTGGCCGATGCGGAATCGCGGATGCCGTGGTGGAGCCGCTCGGTTGACTCGACCTACCTCACCGGCAAGCGCGTCTTCATCTTCGGTGATGCCACCCACGCCATCGCCGCTGCCCGCATCGCGCACGAGGAACTTGGCTTCACGATCTGCGGGCTGGGTTGCTACAATCGCGAATTCGCGCGCGAGATGCGCCACGCGGCGGCTCTCTACGATGTCGAGCCGCTGATCACGGACGATCATCTCGAGGTGGAGGACGCGATCCTCAATGCCGCGCCCGAGCTGGTGCTCGGCACGCAGATGGAACGCCACATCGCCAAGCGCTTCGGCATTCCCTGCGCGGTGATCTCATCGCCGGTCCACGTGCAGGACTTCCCGGCGCGCCACAGCCCGCAGATGGGCTTCGAGGGCGCCAACGTGATCTTCGATACCTGGGTCCACCCGCTGGTGATGGGCCTGGAGGAACATCTGCTGACGATGTTCCGCGACGACTTCGAGTTTTCCGACGCAGCAGGCCCTTCTCACCTCCATGCCTCCGCCCGCCGCCACGATGGCGAAGCGGTGGCCAGTGGACAACAGGCCGCCGTCGACACCCGTTCCGAAGGTGAACTTGCCGAGGCCCGGCCGGCAAGTCTCCCGTCTTCGGGTTCTGCGATCACCTGGACCGACGAAGCGGAACAGGAATTGCGGAAAGTCCCGTTCTTCGTGCGCGGAAAAGTCCGCCGCAATACCGAGGCCTTTGCCACCGCGCAGGGCCGAGGGGCGGTGGACCTTGCCACGCTCTACGATGCGAAGGCCCATTATGCCCGGTAGCCGCGCCCCGAAGGTTCGCGTCGCGATCGTGACGCTCGACAACCACCTCAAGGCGGGCGTCGAACGCGCCGATGCGCGGCTGCGCGAGGACAACATCTCGATCAGCCTGCATGCGGCAACCGACTGGGACCGTCCGGGCGATGCCCTCGCCCAGACCAAGGCGGCGATTGCGGCAGCCGACATCGTCATCGTCACGATGCTGTTTCTCGATGACCATATCCGCGTGATCCTGCCCTCGCTCGAGGCGCGGCGCGAGGCTTGCGACGCGATGGTCTGCCTGATGTCGGCAGGTGAAGTGGTCAAGCTCACGCGCATGGGCGGCTATCGCATGGATGCGCCGGCCAAGGGTCCGCTCGCCATGCTCAAGAAGCTGCGCGGGTCAGGCAAGCCGGGCTCCAGTTCAGGCGCGGGGCAGATGCGCATGCTGCGCCGCCTGCCGAAGATCCTGCGCTTCATTCCCGGCACCGCACAGGACGTGCGCGCCTATTTCCTGACGCTGCAGTATTGGCTGGCAGGGTCCGACGACAATGTCGTGGAGATGACCCGCGCCCTGATCGACCGCTATGCTGCGGGCGAGCGCCTGACGCGCCGGGGCATGACCAAGGCCCTGGCTCCGCGCGAATATCCCGAACTGGGCGTCTATCATCCGCGTACCGACCAGAAGATTTCGGACAGCATGCGGCTGCTTCCGCCCAAGCCCGGCGCCAACGGCACGGTCGGGCTGCTGCTGCTGCGCTCGTACCTGATCTCCAAGGATGCCGGACACTACGACGGCATGATTGCAGCGCTCGAGGCGGCAGGCCTGCGCGTCATTCCCGGCTTTGCCAATGGGCTCGATTCCCGTCCGGTGATCGAGAAGTTCTTCGTGAAGGACGGCGTGGCGACGGTCGATGCGGTCATCTCGCTCACCGGCTTCTCGCTGGTGGGGGGTCCTGCCTACAACGATGCCAAGGCCGCCGAGGAGATCCTCGCCAGGCTCGATGTGCCCTACATCGCGGCGCATCCGCTGGAATTCCAGACGCTCGAGCAGTGGGGCGCAGGGCGGCAGGGGCTGCTCGCGCTTGAATCCACGATCATGGTCTCCATCCCCGAACTGGACGGCGCGACCCAGCCAACGGTGTTCGGTGGACGCTCCGACGGTGCGGGCGCGGCTTGCGCGGGCTGCGAGCGGGCCTGCGTGTTCGAGGGCAAGGGCCCGGTCAACGCGATGCGTGCCTGCCCTGAGCGGGCCGAGGCGCTGGCCAGCAAGGTCGTCAAGATCGGGGCACTGCGCAAGGCCGAACGGGCCGCGCGCAAGCTGGCGATCACGATCTTCAACTTCCCGCCCAATGCCGGGGCGACCGGGTCCGCGGCGTTTCTAGCGGTGTTTGAATCGCTCCACGCCACGCTGCGCCGCCTGGCCGACGAAGGCTATGCAGTGGAGGTTCCCGAGAGCGTCGATGCTCTGCGCGAGGCCATCCTCAAGGGCAATTCGGAGCGGTTCGGATCGGATGCCAACGTGGCGGCGCGGATCGATGCCGATGACCACGTGCGGCGTGAACCACATCTGGCCGAGATCGAGGCGCAGTGGGGCCCGGCTCCCGGCAAGATCCAGAGCGACGGTTCGCACATCCACGTGTTGGGCGCGCATTTCGGCAACGTGTTCATCGGCGTGCAGCCCACCTTCGGCTATGAAGGCGACCCGATGCGGCTGCTGTTCGATGGCGACTTCGCCCCGACCCATGCCTTTGCCGCCTATTACCGCTGGCTGCGCGAGGACTTCGGTGCCCATGCGGTGATCCACTTCGGCACGCATGGCGCGCTCGAATACATGCCGGGCAAGCAGACCGGCCTGACCGGCAAGTGCTGGCCCGAGCGCCTGCTGGGCGATCTGCCCAACTTCTACCTCTTCGCCTCGAACAACCCCTCGGAAGGCCTGCTCGCCAAGCGCCGTTCGGGGGCGACGATGCTGAGCTACCTGACGCCGCCGCTGGCGCGCGCCGGGCTCTATCGCGGGTTTGCCGACCTCAAGACGAGCGTGGAGCGCTGGCGCTCCTCGACCGACGAGGCCGAGCGGGCGGCGCTGGAAACGCTGATCTGGGAAGAGTGCGCCGCGCTTGATGTCACCGCCAGGGACATCCCCGATCTCAGCGCGAACCTCTACGAGCTGGAGCGCACGCTGATCCCGCACGGGCTTCACGTTCTGGGCGAGCACCCGGCGGGCGCCGAGCGTGCCGAGCTGATCGAGGCGCTGGCCGATGCCGATCCGCAAGCCAGCCGCGAGGGGATCGAGGCGGCGCTCGATTCCTGCGACGAACTGGGCGCGCTGATCCATGCGCTTGACGGCGGATACATCCGTCCGGCTCCCGGTGGTGACCTGCTGGCCAACCCGGAAGTCCTGCCGACCGGGCGCAACATCCACGGCTTCGACCCGTTCCGTCTGCCCACGCGCTTTGCCTGCGAGCAGGGCCGCGTGCAGGCCGAAAGCCTGCTCGCCCGCCATGCCGCAAGTGGCGAGGCCTTCCCGGAAAGCCTGGCGATGGTGCTGTGGGGCACCGACAACATGAAGAGCGAGGGCGCGCAGATTGCGCAGGTCCTCTCGCTGATCGGCGCGCGGCCGCGCATCGACAGCTACGGTCGTCTGGCCGGGGCCGAACTGATCCCGCTCGCGGAACTGGGCCGCCCGCGCATCGACGTGGTGGTGACGCTCTCGGGCATCTTCCGCGACCTGCTGCCGCTGCAGACCCGGATGCTGGCCGAAGCCGCGCTGCTTGCTGCGCAGGCTGACGAGCCGCTGGATATGAACTTCGTGCGCAAGCACAGCCTCTCGCATATGAGCGAGCATGGCTGCGACCTGGAAACGGCCGCGCTGCGCGTGTTCTCCAACGCCGAGGGCGCCTATGGCGCGAACGTCAACCAGCTGATCGAAGGCGGCGTCTGGGCCGATCCCGACGAACTGGCCAACGCCTTCGAAACCCGCAAGGGCTATGCCTATGGCGTGCGCGGCGCACCGGTGGCGCAGCGTGACCTGTTGCGCAGCGCGCTGAAGGAAGTCGACTTCGTCTACCAGAACCTCGAGAGCGTCGAAGTCGGCATTACCGACCTCGACCAGTACGTCGACGGGCTGGGCGGCGTCAGCCGGTCCATCGCACGGGCCAAGGGTGCAGCAGCGCCGGTCTATATCGTCGATGCCACGGTGGGCGATGCCAAGGTGCGGACGCTGGCCGAGCAAATCGACCTTGAAACGCGCACGCGCACGCTCAACCCCAAGTGGTTCGAAGGCATGCTCAAGCACGGCTTCGAAGGCGTACGCAACATCGAGCAGCACGTGACCAACACCGTGGGCTGGTCGGCAACGACGGGCCAGGTGGCACCGTGGGTCTATCAGCAGATCAGCGAGACCTTCGTGCTCGACCCCGCCATGCGCGAGCGGCTCTCGAAGCTCAATCCCAACAGCTCGGCACGTGTTGCCGGCCGTCTGCTCGAGGCGTGCGAACGCCGCCTGTGGGAGCCTGACGACGACACGCTCGAAGCGCTGCGCATTGCCAATGACGAACTCGAGGATCGCCTGGAAGGCGTGTTCTCGAGCGCGACGGCGGCCGAATAAGGAGAATGTGATGAACCTGCTCGACCCAAGGGCGCGCTTCAGCCAGCCGGATGGCGAGGGATCGGTGCAGGTCCAGCTGGATCCGCGCGACGAGATCAAGGGCGCGAAAGTCATCGCGGTCTATGGCAAGGGCGGCATCGGCAAGTCGACGACATCGTCCAACCTGTCCGCCGCCTTCTCCAAGCTCGGCCATCGCGTGCTGCAGATCGGCTGCGATCCCAAGCACGATTCGACCTTCACGCTGACCAAGAAGCTCATGCCGACGGTGATCGACGTGCTCGAAAGCGTCGAGTTCCATGCGGAGGAACTGCGGCCCGAGGACTACATGTTCGAAGGCTACAATGGCGTGATGTGCGTCGAGGCCGGTGGGCCTCCTGCGGGCACCGGTTGCGGCGGCTATGTCGTCGGCCAGACGGTCAAGCTGCTCAAGCAGCACCATCTGCTGGAAGACACCGACGTGGTGATCTTCGACGTGCTGGGCGACGTGGTGTGCGGCGGCTTTGCCGCACCGCTGCAACATGCCGAGCGCGCAGTGGTGGTCGCTGCCAACGACTTTGACTCGATCTTCGCGATGAACCGCATCGTTGCTGCGATTGGTGCAAAGGCGAAGAACTACAACGTGCGGCTTGCCGGCGTGATCGCCAACCGCTCGGCCGCGACCGACGAGATCGACCGCTTCAGCGAAGCCATCGGCATGAAGCGCCTCGCCCATTTCCGCGATGTGGACGCGATCCGCCGCAGCCGCCTCAAGAAGTGCACGCTGTTCGAGATGGAACCGACGCCAGAAGTGATTGCTGCGCAACAGGAATATCTGCGGCTTGCACAATTGCTGTGGGACGGGGTCGAGCCTCAGGAGGCCAAGCCCATGAAGGACCGTGACATTTTCGATTTTCTGGGGTTCGAGTGATGGCTACGCAGTTCCACCAGTCGCATGTCGCGCCGGTCCGCTATCACGACCAGCGCGAGAAGCTGGCCGAGTATTTCGACGGGACGGCGCGCAAGGCGTGGATCGACCTCACCTCCAACGCCAAGGTCAGCGGCATCCGCGCCACGGTTCGCGCCGGGCGCGACGAGATGCGCGGGCAGCTGCTGGGCTGGCTGCCTGAGGACCTGCGCCGCCGCGACCTGCTGGATGCAGGATGCGGCACGGGGAGCCTGAGCGTCGAGGCGGCATGTCGGGGCGCGGTGGTCACCGCCATCGACGTGGCGCAAGGGCTGGTGGATATCGCCGCCCAGCGTGCGCCCTCCTACCTTGGCCACGGGCGCATCAACTGGCGGGTGGGCGACATGCTTGATGCCTCGCTCGGCACGTTCGACCACATCGTGGCGATGGATTCGCTGATCCATTACACCCTGCCCGACATGGTCTGGGCGCTCTCTGCGCTGATGAAGCGCTGCAGCGGCTCGATCCTGTTCACCTTCGCGCCCTACACGCCGCTGCTTGGTGCGATGCACACGGTCGGCAAGGTCTTTCCGCGCTCCAATCGTTCGCCCGCAATCGTACCGATCGCCGAGAGCGAACTGCGTGCGGCGCTGGCGCAGTTCGAAGGCTGGGAAGTGGTCCGCAGCGGCCGCGTGTCGAGCGGCTTCTACAAGAGCCACGCCATGGAACTGGTGAAGCGCTGATGGGCCGACGCCAGCCTCTTGCCGCGAAATGGAGCCGGGTGGCCACCACCTGGCTGCCGTTCGCGGACGCGGCAAGCGTCGAGATCCCGCTGTCGCGCCTGCTGCGCCTGTCGCTGTTCCAGGTCAGCGTGGGCATGATGACCGTGCTGCTCAACGGCACGCTCAACCGGGTGATGATCGTCGAGCTGGGCATCCCGGCCTGGCTGGTATCGCTGCTGATCGCGATCCCGCTGCTCGCCGCGCCGTTCCGCGCGCTGATCGGGCACCGCTCCGATGTGCATCGCTCGGTGCTGGGCTGGAAGCGCGTGCCGTACATCTGGTTCGGCACGCTGATGCAGTTCGGCGGATTGGCGATCATGCCGTTCGCGCTGCTGCTGATGGCCAGCCCGGCGCTGTTTCCGGTCGGCGTGACGGCAAGTGCATTCGCCTTCCTGCTCGCTGGTTTCGGCATGCACACGACGCAGACCGCCGGTCTTGCCCTGACCGGCGATCTGGTCGACGAGGTACGCCGCCCCCGCGCGGTTGCGCTGCTCTATCTCTCGCTGCTTGCGGGAATGTTGGTGGCCTCCATGATCATCGGCGGGCTGCTTGCGAACTTCAGCCCGACCCGACTGGTACAGGTCATCCAGGGCTCGGCGATCCTGACGTTCCTGCTCAACGTCGTGGCGCTGTGGAAGCAGGAAGCACGCAGCGCGGCAACCGCTTCGGCCGACACCCCACGCCCTTCCTTCACCGAAGTGTGGCAGACTTTCGTCGCCGAACCGATCACGATGCGCCTGCTCGTGGCGGTCGGACTGGGTGCCACGGCCTTCGCCATGCAGGACGCCCTGCTGGAACCTTATGGCGGCGAAATTCTCGGACTTTCGGTCGGCGCGACCACGGGCCTGACCGGGGCGTGGTCGGTAGGTGCACTGATCGGCTTCACGCTCTCGGGCCGCTGGCTGGGTCGCGGGACGGATGCCTTGCGCATTGCCGGTTTCGGGGTGGTGATCGGCATTGCTGCGTTCATGCTGGTGATCTTTGCGGCACCGCTGGCAAGCCCATTGGTGCTGGGTCTCGGCGCAACGGCGATCGGCGCGGGCGCCGGCCTGTTTCTGGTCGGTACGCTGACCACCGCCATGGCGCTTTCAAACGAAAAGACCTCGGGCCTCGCGCTTGGAGCATGGGGCGCAGTGCAGACGACCTTCGCCGGCCTTGCCATCGCGATGGGCGGAGGCTTGCGCGACATCGTCTCGAGCCTGGCGGTATCGGACGAGCTTGGCCAGACTCTGGCCAATCGCGCGACAGGCTATGCCACGATCTACATCATCGAAATCTGCCTCCTGCTGGCCACGCTCGTCGTGTTGGGTCCGCTCGTAGGCCAGACCCCGGCTGCCGCCCGGAAAGTCGGCAATCGCTTCGGACTGACGGAATTTCCCACATGAAACCGGGCAGCATGAAATCGGGAAGGACACCCCTATGAGCACTGGCAATATTGTCGGCACGATCGATGCCGCGCAGATCGCAATGATCACATTCATCGGCTTCTTCATCGCGTTGGTCTTCTGGCTGCGCCGCGAGGACCGCCGTGAAGGCTATCCGCTGGAAGACGCGCTGACCGGACGCACGCTGGCCGAGGGCGGACCGCTTTCGGCCGCTGCCCCCAAGACCTTCATCCTGCCCTTCGACAAGGGCACGGTCTCGGTCCCCAACGGCAGCCGCGACGACTTCGAGGTCAAGGCAAAGCGCCGCGAGAACTTCGGCGGCGCACCGCTCTCGCCAGTCGGCGACGTGTTCGAGGCCGGCGTCGGCCCGGGTTCCTACGCCAACCGCGCCAAGTGGCCTGACATCGACGCCAACGACAACCCGCGCATCGTACCGATGGGCGTGGTGCCGGAGATCAGCGTGGCCTCTGCCAGCACCGATCCGCGCGGGCTTCCGGTCTATGGCGCAGACGGCGCGAAGGCCGGCGTCGTGTCCGATCTGTGGGTCGACCGGGCCGAACACATGGTGCGTTACCTGGCGGTTGATACCGGCGGCAAGACTGTCCTCGCCCCGATGGCGATGGCCGTGGTCAGGAAGAATGCGGTGATCATCAGCGCGATCAACGCCGCCGACTTCGCCGGAGCGCCCTTCCCCGCCAATCCGGGCGAGATCACCCGGTACGAGGAAGAGCGGACCGTTGCCTACTTCGGCACCGGTTACCTCTATGCCAACGAAAACCGCCTGGAACCGCTGATATGAGCGAGTACGACCACGAGCCGATCCGCGGGCTGCCGGGCGATCTGCCCGCCGGTGAGAGCATCCTGTGGCAAGGTTCGCCAGATTGGCGGACCTTCGCCCGCAGCGCTTTGCACACCCGCTGGGTGAGCGGCTATTTCGCGGCGTTGGCACTGCTGGGTCTGGCAACGGGCAAGCTGTTCGGTGCTGGCGCGGCCGTGGTCGGCGGGGCGCTCACGCAAGGCTTGCTGGCGGTGTTCGCAATCGCCGTAGCGCGGACGACGGTCTACACGATCACCAACCGTCGCGTGGTGCTGCGCATCGGCGTGGCGCTGAACAAGTGCGTGAACCTGCCGCTGGCGCTGATCGGATCGGCTGACCTGCGGCCGCAAGGCCGCGGGCATGGCGATATTGCGCTGACGCTGGTCGGTCGTCATCGTCTCGGCTTCGCGATGCTCTGGCCGCATGCCCGGCCCTGGCGGTTTGGCCAGCCGAGCCCGATGCTGCGCGCACTGCCCGATGCGGAAGCTGCCGCCAAGGTGCTCGCAAAGGCTTGCGCGGCAGTGATGCCGAACGAGGCTGCGGCCGTGCGTACCAAGCCCGCGCCCGTGCGCGACCATGGACTGCAGGGAGCAGCGGCATGAGTCTTGTCCATGACCACGAAAACACCGTCCCACGCCCAGCGCTGATGCTGGCAGGCGCGCTGGTGGCGACGACGCTGGCGTTGACCGCGCTGGTCCGCGTCGGCGTGCTCGAGCGCGAGGCCGTGCCGGCCGTGGCGCGAGCACGGGACAACGTGGCGGCGCTGGAAGTGCGGCACCTCGCTTTCGAGGACCGGGCGGACGGTGCGGTCGTGGTCAAGGATTCGGATGATGGTTCGACGCTCGCCGTAATGATCGGCGAGAACGATGGTGGCGGGTTCGTGCGCGGCGTGATGCGCGGCATGGCTCGCGAAAGGAAGATGAAGGGGATCGGCCCAGCGGCTCCCTTCGAACTGACGCAGTGGGAGAACGGATCGCTCTCGCTGCGTGACCCGGCAACCGGACGCGCGATCGAGCTCGGCTCGTTCGGCGCAACCAACCGGGCAGCCTTTGCACGGTTCCTCAGCGGAACTGCGGCGCCCCTTAAAGTTACTGGGGAAAATCAGGCATGATCCTCCGCCGCGCCTTCGACGTGCCCTGCCGCATCGCGGTCGAGCAGAGCGAGGCGCACTTCCACGCGCATGTCGAACTCGCCGGCAATATAGCCGTCGAGCCCGGCGACCGGGTCTGTGTCCATGGTGATCCGATCCGCGTGGCGTTTGGCGAAAATGCCGTGTTCGAGCGGATGGCGACCGTCGTCCGCGCCGGCCCTGTGCTGCGGGGCTGGACACGGTTGATCGCCTATCTGGGCCTGACCGAGCTTTACGAGGTCAGCTTCAATCCTGGGAGCCTAAGATGAACGCGATTGCTCTTGAACGTCCGCAAGCGGCTGCGCCCCGTGTGGCTGCGCCCAAGCCTGACGTGCACAAGATGGTGCAGCATGAAACCGTGCTGAGCCCGCGCTTCTATACCACCGACTTTGCCGCGCTCGATTCGATCGACGTCTCGCTGGTGCGCAAGGAGTGGGACGAGCTGATGGCCGAGATGGTCAGCGATCCCAACAAGAAGCACTTCAAGCGTGAGGAAAGCTTCGGCGGGGTGATCGAGGGTCTGGAGCCGGAGCTGCGCGCGGAGTTCATCGACTTCCTCGTCAGCTCGCTGACCTCGGAATTCTCGGGCTGCATCCTTTACGCCGAGATGGCGCGGCGGACCAAGAACCCCGACATGAAGCTGCTGTTCAAGCTGCTGGCGCGCGATGAAAGCCGCCATGCCGGGTTCATCAACGAATCGCTGAAGGATGCCGGCATCGGTATCGACCTCGGCTTCCTGACCAAGGCCAAGAAGTACCATTACTTCAAGCCGAAGTTCATCTTCTACTCGGTCTATCTGTCCGAGAAGATCGGCTATGCCCGCTACATCGCGATCTATCGCCAGCTGGCCGCGCACCCGGAACTGCGCTTCCATCCGATCTTCAACTGGTTCGAAAGCTGGTGCAACGACGAATTCCGCCACGGCGAGGCCTTCGCGCTGCTGCTGCGTGCCGACCCCAAGCTGCTGACCGGCATGAACAAGCTGTGGGTGCGGTTCTTCCTGCTCGCGGTCTATTCGACGATGTACGTGCGCGATCATGCGCGGCCGGTGTTCCACAAGGCGCTTGGGCTCGATCCCGAAACGTATGACTATCGGGTGTTCGAGATCTGCACTGCGATCAGCCGCCAGGTCTTCCCGGTCGAGCTCGACACCGACGACCCGCGCTTCCGCCGCGCAATGAACCGCCTGCTGGTGGCCAGCCAGCGGATCGAAGCGGGCAAGAAGCGTGGTGGCATTGCCGGAGCCTTGATGCGCGCATCGGGAGCGCTGGGTGCGGCTGCGAACTTCGCGCGGATGTATCTGCTGCGCCCGCGTCGCAACGAACTGCCTGCCACGGTGCGGATGCAGCCAGCGTGGTAAGCTGGACCGGCCATGTCCTGCCGGTGATCGCCACGATCGTGGTCTGGTTCCTTGCGACCGGCCTGATCGCCTGGGCGGACAACCGCGAACGGCGCACTTTCCCGCGCAGCCTGATGCTGGCGGGGATTGCGGGCGTTGGCGGGCTGGTGGTGTTGGCCTGGTCGATGAACAAGCCAACGCTGACCGGGGTCTACGCAGCGTTTGCGGGGGCAATCCTGATCTGGTCATGGCACGAGATCAGCTTCCTGACCGGCGCGGTCACCGGGCCGTGTCGTGAGCCCTGCCCAGAAGGAGCGCAGGGGATCGAGCGGTTTTTCCATGCCGTCGGCGCGGTGGCCTGGCACGAGATCGCGCTGGCATTGAGCGCCATCGGACTGATTTCGCTGAGCTGGAACGCAGCAAACCAGATCGGCGCGATGACCTTCACGTTGCTGCTGGCGATGCGGCTTTCGACCAAGCTGGTGATCTTCTTCGGCGTGCCGAACATGAGCACCGAGATTTTCCCGCCGCATCTCGCCTACCTCAAGACCTACTTCGGTCCGCGCCGCTTGGGGTTCGAACTTTTTCTAGCGATTGCAGCAACTTCTGCGCTGGCAGGGTGGCTCGGTTTGATCGCGATCAATGCGCCCGAGGGCAGTGCCAGTGCATCAGGCGCCAGCCTGCTCTTCGCGCTCGCCGCCCTGGGCGCACTCGAACACCTGTTTCTGGCCCTGCCGATCCGCGACGGGGCACTGTGGGGGTGGGCACTGCCTACGCGCCGCCCCGCCAATTGATGCGACAAGCCGTACTCTAACGAGAACACACGAAGAGGACCGACGACATGGATTACGAAGCCTACTTCCAGGGGGAACTGGACGCGGTCCGGGGTGAAGGGCGCTATCGGATCTTTACCGAGATCGAACGCAAGTGCGGCAACTTCCCGCACGCCACGCGCTATGTCGACGACCGGACCGAACAGGTCACGGTGTGGTGCTCGAACGATTACCTCGGCATGGGCCAGCACCCGGCGGTGCTCGAAGCCATGCACAACACGCTCGACGAATGTGGTGCGGGCGCGGGCGGCACGCGCAACATTTCGGGCACGAACCACCACCACGTGCTGCTCGAACAGGAACTGGCCGACCTTCACAACAAGGAAGCCGCGCTGCTGTTCACCTCGGGCTATGTTTCCAACTGGGCTGGCCTCGGCACGCTGGCGGCGAAGATTCCGGGCTGCGTCGTGTTCTCGGACGCGCTCAACCATGCCTCGATGATCGAGGGCATCCGCCATTCGCGCGCGACCTGCCGGGTATGGCGCCATAACGACGTGGCGCATCTCGACGAACTGCTGTCCGAATACGGTCCCGACGTGCCCAAGCTGGTCGCGTTCGAGAGCGTCTATTCGATGGACGGCGACATCGGACCGATCGCCGAGATCCTCGATGTCTGCGAAAAGCACGGCGCGATGAGCTACATCGACGAGGTCCATGCCGTCGGCCTCTATGGCCCGCGTGGTGGTGGCATCGCAGAACGCGAAGGCCTGATGGACCGCATCACCGTGATCGAAGGGACGCTGGGCAAGGCGTTCGGCGTGATGGGCGGCTATATCGCCGCATCGACTGCCCTGTGCGACTTCATCCGCACTTTCGCCAGCGGCTTCATCTTCACGACTGCCCTGCCCCCCGCCCTGGCAGCCGGTGCCGCGGCAAGCATCCGCCATCTCAAGAACAGCGAGATCGAGCGCGCGCGTCACAAGGAGCGCGTGGCGACGGTTCGCCGCCGGCTTGACGCGATGGGCATTCCGCACCTGCCCAACCCCAGCCACATCATCCCGGTGATGGTCGGCGACCCGCACAAGTGCAAACGCATCAGCGACTGGCTGATGGACAACCACGGCATCTACGTTCAGCCGATCAACTATCCCACCGTGCCGCGCGGCACCGAACGCCTGCGCATCACGCCCTCGCCGGTGCACAGCGATGGCGACGTGGACAAGCTGATCCATGCGCTGAGCGACATCTGGTCGCAGTGTGAACTGGCGCGCCGTTCCGCCGCAGCCTGATTGGCCGGAACCAAACGAAAAGGGGCGCGGACCGATGTGGTCCGCGCCCCTTTCTGCTGCCCTATGCAGGTCACCTCAGTTCGGTGCCTTGAGGTAGGCGATGACGTCTGCACGGTCCTGTGCCTTGGGCAAGCCGGCGAACGACATCTTCGTCCCGGGCACGACACGCTGCGGCTTCTCCAGATACTGGAACAGCTTCTCGGCAGTCCAGGTGATGCCGCTGCCCTTGTTGGCAGCCGAATAGCTGTAACCGGCTTCAGTGCCAGCCTTGCGACCAACGACACCAGCGAGCGACGGACCGATCATGTTCTTGCCAGCCTCGATGGCGTGGCAGGCCTTGCACTGCGTGAAGATGGTCTTGCCATGCGCCGCATCGCCAGTGAGCGAGGCCAGCGTGGCACCATCGAGCGTGTCGGTTGAATCTGCGGTCGGCGCTGCGGCACTTGCGGTTGGCGCGGGCGCCGCTGCCGCAGTCGTTTCTGCAGGCTTTGCCGCAGAGTCGGCCGCGGTCTTGTCAGCACTGCCACCGCCGCCACAAGACGCCAGGAGCAGGGTTGCCGTTGTCAGCGCAAGATATTGAAAAGCTTGCTTCATATGCATCCACCCTCGTTCCGTATCGAAGCGCATCTGGATCGATCGGTGGTGGAGTAAAACATGCAAAAAGCCGCTTCGCAACACGGTATTTTGGGCTGGAAACGAGATGCCGACTAGCGAAATGATGCAACCGGAATCGCCGCGAAAATGATAGTGCAAAGCTCGCGTCGTGAACGGTTGCAATGGGCCTGGCCGGGTATATCCAGAGGGAATGGCGCGGGGCATTTTCATTCACCGAACGGACTCAATCTACGATGATAGCCCTGCGGAGCGCTATCAGTTTCCGAAACAGTACCTTGGCCGAGCAAGCGCCTGTGTCGGCGACTGGGTGGTCTATCTCGAACCATCGAAGGTGCGGTTCAGCCGTGGCTACTTTGCCGTTGCAAAAGTCGAACGCATCATTCCAGACCCGACAAACCCGGAAATGTATCGCGCGCTGATCGAACCGGGCAGCTACCTCGATTTCGCCAATCCCGTGCCGTTCAACGGGGCAGCCGGAGTAGTGGAGCGCGGAGTTCTGAACGATGGGGGCAAGATCTCAGGCCGCGCGCAATCGGCGGTACGCCCCCTGTCCATACAGGATTTCAACCGGATCGTTGATCTGGGAACCGCCGACGAGGCGGAGTTCCTGCCGCGCATCGGGGACGCGGTCACTGCCAGCGCTCAGCGCGACGATCGCCTGCATGACGTGCACGCGCCTTTCCAATACGAGATCGAGCGAGACAGGATCGCCTATATCGGGTCTCGCGCGGTGCGGGATCGGCTGTTCCGGCGGCGCATCGTCACCGCCTACGATTCGCGCTGCGCCATGACCGGCCTGAAACTGATCAATGGTGGTGGGCGCGCCGAAGTTGAAGCTGCTCACATCCGTCCGGTCGAGCGCGGTGGCCCCGATATCGCCACGAATGGACTGGCGCTGTCCGGAACGGTGCACTGGATGTTCGACCGCGGACTCGTCAGCCTGACCGACGATCTCGAAATCCTGATAAGCCGCCAGGCAAACGACCCTGAAAGCATTCGGGCCCTTATCAACCGCAGCGGATTTGCATTACCGCCCATCCGCAAGCTCGACCGCCCCCACCCGAGCTTCCTCGCATGGCACCGCGAAAACTGCTTCAAGGCCTGAAGCGAACCCTCAAGACAGCCGAGTTTCGTGGATTCGCGCAGGAAGATGGTGCCCATCAGAGTCCAACGATGGGCCTCAGGTCATGGGGAATTCTTACTGACACCTCCGGATTGCCGCAAAATCGAGTGAGGCGTGTAGCAGCATGTCCGCACTTGGGCCGTAAGCCGGCTGCGTTGATTGCGGGCCTCATCGGCTAAGCATGAGGATCCAGCGCGGCGGAGCGCTTCGGCAGCAGCAGGAAGGGCACGATCGCCACGACGAGCAGGGCAGCGCTGATCAGCAAAGCCATGCCATAGCCGCCGGCGTCGTCCGCGACGGCACCGACCCAGAGTGGCCCGGCCCCGGCGGCGGTCATGAATGCGGCATATTGCAGGCCGTAGATGCGGCCATAGGCGGCGAGCGGGAAATAGCGCGCGACGAGAAAGCCGACCAGATCGGCCTCCGCACCCATTGCCGCCCCCAGTGCGATCGCGCCGACTGGTGCCGCGGCCGTACCTCCGAAATAGAGCGTCAAGCAGCCTAGCGCACAAAGCAGGCACGCGCAGGCAGCTATCGATGGCGCATGGACCAGATCTGCAAGCCAGCCGATAAGCACCCGGACGACGATGACCGACACGCCGATCAAGCCGGCCAGCGATGCCGCGCCGACCGGGTCCATGCCAGCATCGATCAGCATCGGCACGAAATGCGGCAGCAACCCGGCAAAGGCGAAAGCCATCGTCGAAAAGCCGGCAAGCATCAGCCAGAAGCTCGGACTGCTGGCCACCGCAACGGGCGCGACGTCTTGCCTCGCCGATGCGTGATCGACATGCGCGCCGCGCCCGATGAACCAGCCGGGCAGCAGCCCCAGCACGGCCAGGCAGGCGAGCAGCAGAAATCCTGCGCGCCAGCCCTGCGCGGCAATCACGTGACCGAGTATTGGCGGGACGAGTGCGGCAGAGACGCCAATTCCCATCTGCATGAACCCGAGCGCAAGGCCACGCCGACGCACAAAGGAGCGGCTTACCGCGCGGGCGTAGGGCACCGGCGACGACCCCGCCGCCAGCAGGCCGGTGAGCAGCATGACCATCACATATGCAGCGGGTGAGCGCACCAGCGTCGCCAGGACGATGAAACCGAACGCAAGGAACAGCGCGCCGATCATTGCGGGACGGCGCGGTCCCTCGCGATCGACAATTCGGCCGATGATGATGCTGGAGAGCGCGACGCTCAACGTGGCACCGAACACGCCGAGGCCAAAGGTAGTGCGTGTGAGGCCGAATTCGGCCTCCAGCCCCTTGACGAAAAGCCCGGCCGGATAGGTCAGCAATGCCGAGACGCCGAACCCTGCCCCCGAGGCGGAGGCGAGCACGATCGGCCAACCGCGCCGGAATTCATTCTCTGCCATGCCGGTCGAGACCGCCCCCGGGGAATGACGCGCGTTCGCTAAGTCGCTCAAGCGCCGGTTTCCGCTACCAGGCCGGCGGCGGTGATGCCAGCGACTGCGGCGAGTTCATCATTGTCCGACGTGTCGCCGCTGATCCCCACCGCACCGAGCAGCACACCGTCGGAATTGCGAATCAACACCCCGCCGGGGACAGGAAGGATGCCTTTGGGGAAAATGCCGTTGAGCGCCGCGATGAAGCCGGGCGTCGCGGCCGCGCGTCTCGCGATCTCGCGGCCGCCGAAACCCATGCCGAGGCACCCGGCGGCCTTTGCCGTCGCGATTTCGGGCCGGTAGATTGATGCCCCGTCGCCACGTTTCAACGCGACCGCATGCGCGCCGGCATCGAGCACCACGACGCACAGTGGCTGGAACCCTCGCAGCACGCCCTCGGCCAGTGCGGCGTCGACGATCCGTGAAGCCACTTCGATCGTAAGCATCATTGCGTTTCGCGCTCCATCCAGCGTTGCACCATGCGCCGCGCCTGGATGCCCGGGGCATCGGCCTTGATGCTGATCTCGGGCGCGGCGGAACCGCGCGGGTCGCGCAGGGCAAGTGCCTGCAGCGCTTCGATCATCATCTCGTCCTCGGCGAAGCCTGTCTCCGTCTCAACCTTCAAGGCATCCATCTGGGCCGGTGACGTGCCATAATCGCGCGCGATGACATAGAAATAGATCATGCGCGTGGCGTCGACCGGCGTGGTGGCGTGCGTGACGCGAAAACGTCCGACGATCTGCCGGGTAGCGGGATCGGTGAAATCGACTGCGGCAACCTGAAGCGCCGGCGACACGAACCAGCCGTAATTCTCGCGGTCGAACGGCGTACCGGCCGGTAACCCCAGCGGTTCGGCGAAAATCGGTGCGAGCGGACTGCCACTGAAACTCTGGTGATAGCCGACGCGCTCGCCGTCCATGGTCAGCTTGGGCGGATCGACCCAATCGGTGATGCCGAACGACTTGGCATGGACATAGCCGAAATGCGTAAGGTCCAGCACGTTCTCCTTGAGAAGCATGTAGTTGGCCTTGATTTCCATCTGCCCCGAGACGGCCTTGAACCCTGGCATGCCTTGCCATTCGAGCTGCGGTGGTGGCGGGACTTCCGCCATGCGCTGGGGATCGCCGAGATAAATCCAAACGAACGGCGGCTGCTCGATCACCGCGAACGAGCGTATCCGCGCGGCGGGCAATGCAGCGTCGATCGAGGGGACGCGGATGCAGGCGCCGTCGGGCGCGAAAGTGAAGCCGTGATAGCCACACTGGACGTTGTCGCCCTTGAGGCAGCCGAGCGACAGCGGCGCGCCGCGGTGCGGGCAGCGGTCCTCGATCGCAACGGCGCGGCCCTCTTCGGTGCGATAGAGCAGCACAGGCGTGTCAAGCAGCCAGCGACCGAGCAGATCACGCCCGACCTCGGACGAGTAGGCGGCAACCCACCAGCAATTGTAAGGATAGTTGCGCGCCTCGGCCGGGACCGGCGCCTGCCAGGCAGCGCCAGCTGTCTGCAACTTCGTGGCCATCATGTTCTCCCGCTCGCTTACCGCGACTTGTGCTTCCTGGACTTCATTACGGTTCATGCCGGCTCGATCTCTACCGGCAAGCTCGACAGGGCGCGCAACGTGTTGTTCAGCCGGCGCTGCGGTTCGCCGGCAAGGCGGATCGACTTTACGCGGGGCAGCAACGCCTGGAGGACAAGTTCAGCCTCGAGCCGCGCAACCATCTGCCCCAAGCATTGGTGGATGCCGAAGCCAAAGCCGACGTGGCCGCTGGCGGTGCGCGTGATGTCGAACCTGTCAGGCTCGTGCCAGCGCCGCGGGTCGCGGTTAGCGGCGGACAGGAACAACAGAACCTTCGATTCCGCAGGGATCATGGTTCCGGCCACCAACACGTCGCGCGTTGTGGTGCGGAAAAAGGTCTGCACCGTCGAATCCCAGCGCAGACTTTCCTCGAAGGCGCGCCTGGTGAGCGATGGGTCGTCGCGCAGTCGCGACCATTGCTCGGGCGCGCTTGCAAAGGCGAGCATCATGTGGCCGATGCCGTTGACCGTGGTGTCGACGCCCGCCGACAGGAATGAGCGAACAAGTCGTTCGGCCTCGTCGTGCGTACAATCGCCTGCATCAGCTGCTTCATAGACGGCCGCGCCCCAGCCGCCCGGAGCCAGCCGCTCACGCTTGCACGCATCTGCCACCCACGCAGCGGCGTCGGCGGCGATGGCATTGCCGCGTTCAAAGATGGCGTTGCGAGGGCCGAACGCGTTGAAGACTGCGGCGGCATAGACCAGCAGGTGCTCGCGTCCCTCCTCCGGCACACCGATCGTATCGGGGAACACGAGCATGGGATAGGTTTCGGCGAGGTCCGTCACCGCGTCGAAGCGCCTTCTGGCGACCAACTGCTCGGCCAGCCGATCGGCCTTTTCGGCCCAGAGCGGGCGCAATTCCTTCAGTGAATTCAGCGATACGATCCTGTTCATGAGGCCACGCGTGCGGCTGTGCAGAGGCGGATCGGCTTCGAGCAGCAGCGAAGGCGGGCGGAACGGCGCTTCACGGGCAAAATCGGCAAGGCCAACGCCCCGCCCCGAGCAGAAAGTCTCGTGATCCTTCAGCGCCGCCTGCACTTCGGCATGGCGCGCCATGCCAAATGCCTTGATCGGCTCCAGCCACACGACGGGCCCTGCGTCGCGCATCACGGCGTTGTTCTCGTGTGGCAGAATCAGAAATCGTTCATCGAACGGATCGATGTCGAGCCTTGGCGCCGCGTGATTGCCACAGTCACGCGACGAGCTCTCGGTGCCGCTTTCTGCGGGAATGTCCTTCGCTACGACCATGCCGCCCCTCTCCCTGGCCTTCGCGGTTCAGGATGGCGTTCACTTACACATCTGTAAAATGCAATGATCGGATCAAATTGGCATCATTTCATGAATATGTTGCGGCCTCCCGCGCGACTTCATCAAGCAGCCAGGCCAACCCCTCATCGCCTGACTTCGAACGGTGATATTGGGCAATCTCAGTCATCGGCGGCAGGACGAACGGCGCCTGGGCCTGTGCGATCGGCAGGTAGCGCGCCATTTCGGTGACCAGCCGTTGCGGCATCATTGCCAACCGATCAGTGCCGATCAGCAGCCATGGAACGACCGCGAACGATCCGGCTATCGTCTCGATCCGGCGGGTCTTGTTCAGCAATGCGAGCTGGCGGTCGGGAAAGGCCGGCACACGATCGGCTCCGATCGCAATGGCGACATGGCCAGCGGCAAGGAATTGCTCCTCGGTCAGGATCCCTTTCAGCAGCGCATTTTCGCGGCACCCGATGACAACGTGCCGTTCCTCGAACAGTTCGCGCGCATGACAGCTGTCTCGATTGAACTGCGATGGAGCGATCATCAGGTCGATATCGCCTCGCTCGAGCATGTTTGACGAACCGGCGTCCGGCGCGATGAACTCGAACCCGATGTTGGGTGCGGTCGCCGACAGGCGCCGCACCAGTGGAGTCATCAGCGCCGTGACAATGTAGTCCGATGCCGCGATCCGGAACACGCGTGCGGATTGAGCGGGATCGAACCCGCTCGACATGGCGATAACTGTGCCCGCGACACGGAGGCATTCGCGGACGTGCGGCAACAGGCTCTCGGCATAGGGTGTGGCGAACATTCGACGCCCTTCCAGCACGAGCAGCGGATCATCGAAGAATCTGCGCAATCGGGCGAGCGCCGAACTGGTGGCGGGCTGGCTGAGATTGAGGCGATGCGCGGCGCGGCGGACGCTGCGCTCCTCCATCAGCACATCAAACGCGACCAACAGGTTAAGATCCAGCCCTTGAAACCGCATGCGCCCTCGATCCAAAAAATGGTTCAAAGATGATCAAAACAACAGATTTGGCAGATAGCAAAGCACGCCCTAGCATTTTGCACAATCGCCAAGAGCGACACAAAAACTGGGGGGAGAGTTCATGCGCTACCATCATCTTCTGGCCACAACGTCGGCACTTGTCGGCGCGCTGGTCGCCGTTCCGGTCGCTGCGCAAGATGCGACTGCCGATCCGTCTGAAACGCAGGGTATCGAAGACATCGTCGTCACGGCCCAGCGCCGCGAGGAAAGCCTGCAGCGCGCTGCCGTGCCGGTCACCGCGATCAGCGCCAACGATCTGATCAGCGCGGGCGTCACAAGCCCCGAGTCTCTCAATCGCCTGGTTCCCGCGCTGACAGTCCAGCCAACCGGGCTGTCGACCAGCTTCTTCATCCGCGGCGTTGGCGCTGCCTCTCTCAACTCGTTTCAGGAAAACGCGGTCTCTTTCAGCGTCGGCGGGGTCTTCTTCGCGCGTCCGACCGCGCCGGCGGGGTCATTCTTCGATCTTCAGCGAGTGGAAGTGGTCAAGGGGCCGCAGGGCACGCTCTATGGCCGCAACGCGACAGCGGGCGCGATCAACCTCGTCCCGGTGGCGCCCAGCTTCGACAAGATTGAAGGCTCAGCCTCGGCCGAATACGGCAATTACGAATCAAAGAAGCTTTTCGCCGCAATCAACCTGCCACTGGGTTCGATCGCTGCACTGCGCGTTTCGGGGCAATTCGTCGATCGCGCGGGGTATCTGTCGGACGGCTACGATGACGAGGAAGGCTATGCGGCGCGCGCGCAGTTGCTGGTGAAGCCGAGCGAACGCTTCTCGCTGCTGTTTTCGGCCGACTATTACGCACAGCGTGGCAAGGGCGTGGGCACCGTACTGATCCCCTCGCCGCAGACGCCAACCGCACCGGATCCGGATCTGCGCATCGGGGCGTCCGATCCGCGCATCCTGGCACTGCTGCAGGCACGTACGCTGGCAACCTTCAGCAGACCGCCCTTCTCATCCTTTCCGGTCCCGACGAGGCTGGCGCTCATTTCCTATCCGGGCACAGACGGCTTTATCGACAGTGACTTCTGGGGCGTATCGGTCACGGCGAACGGCGACCTGGGCTTTGGCGATCTCACCAGCATTCTGGCATATCGCAAGAGCAAGCCGGACACGCTGACCTATTCGCCAGGCTTTCCTGGACGGCAGATCGAGGACAATGACCAGATGACTGCCGAGGTTCGGCTGTCGTCCAAGCCGGGTGCACGTCTTGGCTACGTCCTTGGCGCTTTCATCTTCACCGAGAACCAGGATGCCTTCAACAACTTCTCGCAGGGCTTGCTCGCCAACACCACCTATCGCCCGCGTCTGCGCACCGACAGCGAGGCAGTCTTCGGCCAGTTGACCTTTAACGTCAGCGACACGCTGCGTCTCGTCGCCGGAGGGCGCTACACGCTCGAGCACAAGTCCATGCGGGGCGACACCAAGAATACGAGCTTTTTCGTGCCAGTAGCGCCGTTCGTGCCGATCTCTGGCAAACTGGACTACAAGGAGCCAACGTGGAAGGCTGGCGTCGAGTACGACGTGGGTGAACGCTCGTTGCTTTACGCGAACGTAGCGACGGGATTCAAGGCGGGCGGCTTCTACCCTTCGGCAGGCGCCAACACGTATCGCCCCGAGCGGCTCACCGCCTTTACCGTCGGATCGAAGAACCGCTTCCTCGACAACAAGCTGCAAGTGAATGCCGAGGCGTTCTACTGGCGCTACCGCGACCAGCAGCTTACCTATGTCGGACCAATCGAGAGCACGCCGGGCAACTTTGCGCAGGCGGGCGTAACGGTCAATGCAGGCAAGGCGCGGATGTGGGGCGCCGAGGTGGATGTGCAGTTCCAGCCATCGCGGCACGACATGTTTGGCGTAACAGTACAGTACCTCAATTCGAAGTATGAAAGCCTGATCTACAACGCGATCTCGACCAGCGGCGCGCCGCTGCTCACCAATTGCGCGGTATCGAACGACACGCGCGTCGCGACGCCGCCGACGCGGCTGTTCATTGTCAACTGTTCCGGCCGACCGGGGCTGAACTCACCCGAATGGACCGCGAATCTCAGCTATCAGCACGTGTTCGAGCTTGGTGATGATCTCGACCTGACGTTTGGCGCTCGTAGCCGGCTGGAAACGTCTTCCTGGATCAATTTCGACTATCTCGACTTCCAGAAGCGCGACGGATTCACCGTCTCCGACGCCTATCTCACGCTTGATAGCAAACGTACGGGTTGGTCGATCACCGGCTTCGTCAGCAATATCGAGAACTCGACGGTGTATCAGGGCGCACTCACGCGGCCGATCATCAACGCGACGCTGTTTTCGCTGCGCCCGCCACGAACCTACGGCGTGCGCACCAGCATCCACTTTTGATCTGAGCACGGCGGGGGGAGCGACGGCGAACGGCTATGCTGCTTCATCATCATCCCTCCTCGACATGCAGCCAGAAGGTGAGGCTGGTGCTGCATCACAAAGGGCTGTCGTTCGCCGCCAATGTCATTGATTTGCGTGGTGGCGAACATCTGGCCGACGCCTATCTCGCGCTCAATCCCAATGGCGTCATTCCGACACTGGTCGTCGGGGGGAAGGCGATCTGGGACAGTACGGCAATCGTCGAGTATCTTGAAGACGTGCACCCCGAAGCGCCACTGCGTCCCGATGAACCGATCGAACGTGCGCGGATGCGGGCGTGGTGCTGCTACATTGACGAGGTGCCGACACCTGCCACGCGCGTCCCCTCGTTCCACCAGTATTTCGCGAAGAACTGGGCCGGCGCAAGTAATGCGGAACGTCGGCGACATGCTGACCGGTTGCCCGTGCGCAAGGAATTCTTCCTGAAGATCGGCCGTGAGGGATTCGCCGTGGCCGAACTGGATGCCGCGGTCGAACAACTCCGCAATTGCATGGTGCGAATGGAGCGAGCGCTCGAGCAGACCCGGTGGGTCGTCTGCGACGACTACACGCTCGCCGATGTCGCACTCACGCCGACTTTCGTGCGGATGGAGGATCTGGGGCGCGCGTCGATGTGGGCGGACTTGCCGTCGGTCAGCGACTGGTATGCACGGATCCTGGCGCTACCCAATTTCGGGCCGACCTTCGCGCCGCCTGCCCGCGAGCTCGGTCGACTGGCGCCGCCCGATACCGACACTCTGGGCGGGCATGCGTCTTGATCAACACGATCCTGCACCGGGGCGGCGCGAGCCGGTTCATACGGATTTGCGGATAGGCAGCGAAAAGGAGTTCCCCATGGCATCGCACCCGACCAGCGGAGTAAACGCTGGCACAAAGCCGCTGCTGTTCACCAATGTGCAGATCTTCGACGGCTCGGGCCGCGCGCTCTTCCCGGGGGAGGTCCGCGTCGTTGGCAACCGCATCGACCGGGTGGCACAAGGCGGCGAACGGATCGCGCGCAGTGACGCTGACGTGATTGACGGCGGGGGCATGACTTTGATGCCCGGACTAGTCGAAGGGCATGCTCACTTGAGCTGGCCTTCATCGGTCGAGCGCGTCATCAATGCGATGAAGCTGCCGGCAGAAGAGCATCTGCTGGTGACGGCGCAGAACGCGCGCATCACCCTCGATCACGGCTTCACCAGCGCTTACTCGGCCGGCTCGCTCGGAGAGCGGTTCGAGGTGGCGCTCCGCGACATGATCGACAATGGCTTCCTGCCTGGCCCGCGGCTGCGCGCCTCGTCTCTTGAGAAGGGTGCGGAGGGCGTCATGGGCGTGCCGGCGGGGCATGATCCAACGCATGACCGCGATGTTCCGGGGCTGCAGGCCTATGTAAGATCGATGGCCGCGATCGGGGTCGATTCGATCAAGTTCCTGATGTCGAGCGACGAAGGTTTTGCGCCCGGCGGCGCGCAGGTGCTGATGTATTCCGAGGAAGAGGCACAGGCTATCGGCGAGGCCGCGCGCGAAGCGGGCATCTGGCTCGCCTGCCACGCCCAGGCCGCCGAGGCGGTGAAGCGCGCGGTGCGGGCCGGATTTCGTTGCATCTATCATTGTACTTACGCTGACGAGGAAGCGCTCGACCTGCTGGAAAGCCGCAAGGAAGAGATCTTTACCGCCCCTGCACCGGGCCTGCTCTATGCTCGCGTCCACGAGGCGGAGGCGTTTGGCATCGGCAAGCCTGAGGCCGAGCGGATGGGCGCAGTTTCCGGGCTTGAACTGATGGCGCATGTCTATCCCGAGTTGAAGAAGCGCGGCGTACGCGTGCTGCCCGGCGGCGACTATGGCTTTCCGTACAACCCGGTCGGTCGCAACGCGCGTGACCTCGACCTGTTCGTGCGGCTGCTCGGCTTCTCGCCGATCGAGGCGCTGGTCGCCGCGACCAAGCATGGCGGCGAGCTTATGGCGATGGATGTCGGTGAGGTGAAGGCGGGCAAACTGGCCGATCTGCTGCTGATCGACGGCGATCCGACCGCCGACGTGACGATCCTGCAAGACAAGGCGCGTATGCCGATGGTGATGAAGGACGGCAAGTTCCACCGCGCACCGCAGCGCAACCTGCTGATCAGCGACAGAAGCGGGCTGGAGGTTGCCGCGTAAGCTTCTCGCTGCTCTAAGCCCTCGCCGACGAGGCGCTTGCGGGCGCGATCTCCCAGCGCATCATCCTGACCTTATGCCGGTGGCCTCGCGCGCGAGTTCGAGGCTCAAAAAGCGTCCCAGACGTGAACCTCATCTGCGTCGACGGCGTGTAGAACAACCAGGTCCATGACGCAGTGTGACGGTCGGTGTCAAACCGTCCTGGAGCGTTAGTTTTGAGGGTGCTGGAGCCGATTGCAGGAGGCGCAGAAAGCTCGGACAAAGCGGGCCTTCTGCCCCTTTCGGACCGAAGCCGGCAGATCAGAAATGGTGCCGCTTACGTGACTCGAACACGTGACCCCATCATTACGAAAGCAAGTATAGGTATTTGTATTTTCGATATTTTCTAACGAAATGGGTGATGGCATCAACCCAAATTCGTGCACAACCTAGGCCAGACCCAAATTGTCCTGAACCCCGGTTACCACAGGTGCAACGTAAAGCCACCTTGCGAAACGGGATTCCAGTTTCCGCCCCAAGCCAGACCCGGGTCCGCTTTCGCGCGGTCCGGGGAGTGCGGCTGGTGCCCCCGGGCTAGAACCATGGCAAGGCTCTATCCCGAGGGCTGATAATCAGCGACGGCGGACTGGCACGTTCCAAGGCGGCCGATCCAAAGCAAGGAACGCCTCCTTCAGGCGCTTCGCAGTAGTGGCGGCAGCGTGGTCGTTTCCGGTGACGATGAGCTCGATCTCGACCTGATCGCGATGCTCGTGGATCAAGACTCCCGCGTGATGATTGCGAGCACCGTGTCCCGGTCTGGTGAAGTCGCCTAACCGCTTCGACAAACCGCCATTCGCGAATTCGGTCGCACAGCCGAGGTACACGGGCGTGGCTCCGAGTAGCATTCGAAAGAGGCCGACCTTGAGCCGCAATTCGGGGTGTGGCTGACGCAGGCCTCCTGACAGGGGCCGCCAGCGAGTGGACCACACATAGACAGGCAAACCAGCGATAATCTTGTACTTGGACATGCGATACCTCGCAAAAAATAAAGGTGGATGTGTGAGATGAGCCCCCTCCCGATCCGCGCAGGGACCGAGAGGGGGAAGGTTCAGAGAGCCATGGTGGCGGCACCTGCTTCGACAGCAGCAGCCAGCGTTCGATCGCTCACGAACGCGTATCTGGCGGTGCTCTCGGGACGCAGATGCCCAGCGACCTTGCCAGCGACGTACAGGTCCACACCGTTGTTGATCATCGCGCCAATTGAAGCGTGACGAAGATCATGGACGTGCAAGCCGGGAAGGCCAGCAGCCTTGCATGCCGTTGCCCAGGCCCGCTTGAAGTTATCGAGCGGCTGGCGGGTTTTCGGCGAGGGCAAGAGCCACGGGCAATCATCGTAACGCGGCAAGCTGTTGATCACGGCCATTGCAGCCTTGCTCAACGGGACACGCCGCGATCTGCCATTCTTGGTCATAGGGATGAGCCATTCCGAACGCTCGAAATCGATGTGCTCGATCCGGGCATTCAGCAGCTCACGTTTCCGTGCAGCAGTGGCGAGCAGCAACTGCACGATGGGCTTCAGCAAAGGGTTCGGTGATTTGGCACAGGCCTGAAGCAATCTCTCGACCTCGGCGGCCGTAAGCAGGCAAGTGCGCTTGTTGTCATACCGGGGCCGCGCAACAGCGGCGACCGGATTGCGTTCAGCACCTGGAAGGTTCCAGAGCTGAGCGAGACGGTAGCTGCGGTTCATGACGAGTCGCAACCGATCGACTGACGCAGCCGCCAGCCTTTGGCGCAGTTCGGCAAAATACTTCTCGATCTCCTGCGGGGTGATCTCGTTCAGCCGTTGCTTGCCGAAGCGGGGCTTCAGATAGCGACGATGCGCAAGTTCCACACAAGCATGCGATCGCAAGGTACCCTCCGCATGCTCGATGTGGAGGCGGGACAGTTCAGCATAATCGATGATGGACCTGTCCCGGGCCTTCACCGCTGCAACATCCTCGCCGAGAACATCACGCGATCTAAGCTCTTTGGCCTTTCGCTTGGCATCCTCGAAGGAGATGTCGCCACGCCCCCCGATCTTGATCTGCCCCGCTTTGCCGTTCGGCTTCGTGAGGTAGTAATAGAAGGTCGCGCTGTTTTGCCGGACCTCCAGCCCAAGACCGATCTGCTCGGTGTCTCGATACACGACCTTGCGTTGACCGGGCGGACAGACAGCATCCCGGCAGAACGCCGAGGTGAGTTTGACTTTAGCCACTGTAGTTGTTCCTGAAAGTTGCGCACACGCGACAAGGACCGATGCCCGAGGGCACGGCCGGATCGAATGCACAGTTGATTGGATCAGATGAGATTGCCGCCGGACCTGCCACCCGAGGGGGTGGAGGTGGGAGGGCGCAGCCCTGAAATCATAATGTAGTATAATTTCAGAACAAAACTCCCTCCACCTCCCTCCCCCAAGGATCCAAAGTCCCGGAAAAGCTGGCGCTTCGACGGGGGGCCGAGGGGGAGGCAGGGGGCTGGACGGCTACCAGAGGTTCACAACGGACGATCCTGGAGCAGCCCGCCTGAACGGAATGCGCCACTTCATGTTACCGTTGATCCGCTTTGGCTGGCCGAGCAGTTCCCGCAGCACGGCAGCGACTTCCTTGTTCTGGCCATTACGGGGGTATTCGATGCCCAGCTTGGCTAGGACATCGTTCGTGCCCATCACCTCCATGCTGACCGGACCGGATTGCTTCTCGTCGATAAGCTCGATGAGAGCTTCCCGGATCGGGCTGATGGCCTGATGGTCGCGGTTGCTGCTTGCCAGTCGAGTTTCCTCTTCCCGCGTCAGCCACCATTGGGCACCCGCCACGAAGTCGGCATGCAACTGGGCAAAGAGCTGCTGCATATCGACCGTGTGGCGGTAATCGACGCCTACCAGCGGCAAGGTCCAGAACCGGCTGTTCCCAGTGTCATCCACGAGGAAATTCCGGTCATTGACGGTCGCCACGAACACCGTGCGGCGCGGATATTCCGAAGCCGTTCGGGCGTATGGACGACGCACCTTGTCACTGTCCCGAGTGATGAAACCCTTCAGCCGGGCAATGTCCTTGCGGAACGAGCTGTCGAGCTCGCCCACTTCGACAATCAGGTGGCTGATGGCACTCAGGACCGAGTCCTTGTCGTGGGGATCGAGATGGTGATCGAGTTTGACGATCATCTCGCGCACCACGGGATCGGACACGAGGCTGGCTACCCAGGTGCTCTTGCCGAGCCCTTGCTCGCCCTGAAGGGTGAGCACACCACGCGCCTTGAAGTTGCGGGGCATGAAGGCAGCGGCAACGATGCTGAGCAGCCATTTTCGGATCAGCACTTCCTTGAGATCGGTCGGGAATTCCTCCTCCGTTGTCAGCGTCTGATAGAACGCTGGAAGGCGGTCCTCTCCGTCCCAAGGTTTGCTGCCGATCCAGTCGGCGGCCGGGTTGAACATATTCCGGTCGCCTATGGCCAGAACCTGCTCTTCAATGCCGCTGCGTTGCATGTTGTTTGCTTCGGCAAGGCTGACGATGATCGCCATGGCAACGTTGTCCATGTTGTCCGGGGAACCCTCCCACCCGGGCAGATTGATCACCGTCTTCTTCCTGACGACATCGTAACGAACGTCGATGTCGTTGTTCACGAGCAGGAATTCGACATTGAGGATTGTGCAGGGAATTGTGCCCGATCGCCGTTCTTGATGAGGGAAGTTCCGGGGATCGAGCGGCACATGCGCCTTCCAGCGACCGACAAACTCTGGTGCTGGTGGGGGCGCAGGGCCAGGTTGGGGAGCAGCGGCCATAGGCAAGCCGCCCCCAGATTCTGAGGTCATGTGTTCTACTCCACGATGTCAAAGAGCGGGGGATTTGGCGGGTCCGCTCTTGCGGGGAGTCTTGCTGGAGGGACTTGGTCCCTGGGCCACATGGCCGTGCACGATGGCTGATAAGCCGCCATCGCCAGAAATAGTCGGCCACCTGCCCCAAATCAAGTCTGATCCGGGCAAGGGCAAGGTGATGGTGTTAGCCAAGCGTCGCCGTGATCAGGGGTTGGCCGCCGCTTGACAGGATCAGGCCGGGCATCCATTTGCGCGATACCCGAGGCGAGCGATCGCATCCAAGTGGCCGGGTTGAGGTTCAGTCCTCCCGTTTCTTGCCCAACGCACTGTTGGAACTCCCTATAGCCGCATCACCGCCGCCATGCAGGTGAAGCTATAGGCAGGGTGTTTCTCGCGCATCTCATCTTACCCGAGATGCTTGGCGGCTGGTGCCGAGACCTTTCACTCATCCCGGCATCGGTCGTTGTTCGCGAGTGAGCAAACGAACGAGAAATTTATGCAGAACGAATGCACCTACGAATCCATCAAAATCTCAGATGCACTGAGGGAGAAGCTGAATTACGACGAATGCTTGAATGACGCATACGTGATCTGGGGCGATATATCCCGGACCCGAAACGACATTCTGCTGGGCGGCAAGAACCAGTTTCTCCTCCTGATCTATGCAAGATTTGCACTGACGGACGACAAGCCCGAAGAGGTGGCTGACGCCATTTCGGACATTCTGGGCATTGATGTGTTCGAAATGATCATGGAGCTTGTCGACCAGTATGACGGCAAGGATCCTGATCAGCATCTGTGGCACAAAACCGCTTCTGGCAGCTATTGCGTCCACTGAGCCGACTTCCGGTGAGGGGTTGCAGAGCCCCTCACCATTCTTTTGCCCGAATGCCCGGTAAGGGCTGCACCAATGAATGCCCCAACCGATGCTGCGGACCAGCCGCAATCTTCGGGGTAGCGCGTGGGGCATCATGAACTTTCCCGAACTTCACTCGCCCCAAGGCATAGCTCTAGTAGGTTGATCGGTGCGGCTGGATCATCAGGCACCAGCAACACCCAGCCGAACCCGTCATCGCTGAGGACGAACACGGCTTCGAACCAGCCGCCACGATTGGTGACTGCCTCGCAATGGCTGGTGATCGGAGAAAAGCCAAGGGCGGCTTCGATCGTGTCCAGGGTGTCGCCTGGCTGGACGATCAGGAAGTGCGCCAGTTCGCTAAGGTCGTAACCGTCATACTCGGCAAGCTGCTCGACGCGATCGGTCAGGATGCGCTTCAGAGTGGTGTCGGTCATGGTGGACAGGACACGCGCCATTTCGGCGGAATTCGTGATGGTCAGCATACAAGCTCCAAGAATCAAAAAACCGCCGAAGGCACAGGCCTTGGCGGTCGGGTGGATGGTGGTTTGTGTGGTCTTGGTAGTGCGCCGTCAGCCGCTACGCTGAAGTCGCGATATCGGCGGGCAGAGAGGCCCGCCCGAGTTGGCCGAGGGGGTCAGGGTGGCCCCAGCCGGTTTCGAGCCAGAGCGGCCCACGGTGGGCAAACGTCGCCCCCTCCCAGCCCCGAGGTCAGGCGTCAGCGGGCCAGCCGCCCCGGCACAGGTCGAGAAGGTCGGGCAGAACGCCGGGCGCATCCTGGACGAATAGGATGAAGGCGAACCCATCGTTCGACACGGTATAGACCAGCTCCCACCAGCCTTCGTGCCGTTCGATCCAATCCCAATCGGGTTCCAGGTGGATACCGTCGATGCGCGACACCAAAGGCGAGAAGCCGAGGGCATCGATTATGTCGCCTTCCGCGTCACCGGGTTCGATGACGACGAAATGCGTCAGGTCGCCAAGCTCCAACGCAAGGGC